>FIZM01000306.1 GCA_900019985.1 uncultured Clostridia bacterium | reverse complement strand
AAGACTCCTCGGGGCCCTCAGGTTATAGTGTCCCGTAGTCATCCGGCACTCCTTAAGAGGCTTCTTGAGCTTGAGGTGCCTGAGATACATGAAGGGATTGTGGAGATCAAAGATATCGCAAGGGAGGCAGGGCATCGGTCTAAGGTGTCAGTGCTTTCTTATGATCCCAATGTTGATGCGGTAGGTGCTTGTGTAGGGCCGCGGGGTATGAGGATTCAAAGAATCGTTGCAGAGCTGAAAGGCGAAAAGGTCGATATCATTCAATGGCATAACGACCCAGGGATATATGTTTCCAACGCCCTGAGCCCGGCGAGAGTAATCCTCACCAGGGTAGATGAGGAAAACCACATAGCAAGGGCGATTGTTCCCGACAGCCAGTTATCCTTGGCCATCGGCAAGGAAGGCCAGAACGCACGCTTGGCTGCCAAGCTAACCGGCTGGAAGGTAGACATAAAGAGCGATTCTCAAGTCCGCGCCCTCGAAGAAGAGGAAGAGAGGCTAATGGAACTTGAGGCGGAGGCAGCAGCTGATTCTCAGGAAGAGCTCATCGACGAGCTTGCCGAAGAGCTTGAAGAGGAAAGCGTCCACATTACAGTTGAAGATGAGGACGCCGGCGAAGGTGTCGAAGTTGAAGGGCGCCCGGACGAAGAAGTGGATATCACAGACGAGCCAAGTGAAGATATGACCGAGGATTCTATTGAAGAAGCTGTTGCAGAGACTTTTGAAGAGGCTGTTGAAGAGGTAGCTGACGGAGTGCAGGCAGAGGATTCAGAAGAAGTGTTCACAGAGGACATTGAAGAGGTTGACACCGCGAGTGGTGAAGAAGGCACAGATGTCCTGCATCGGGAATCGAAAGGGAAAAAGAAGAAGAAAAAAGGCACAGTCGATGAAGAAGATGATGAAGAAGCCGTTATAAGGCGGAGAGGTCCTAAGAGGCGCAAGAAGGAGCTCTACGAGGAAGACGAATACTGGGATGAAGAAATCGACTTCTAGGCTATGGTAAAGGCAAGTGACTCGTAAATGGCAAAACGAAGATCTCAGCCCAAAGTGAAGAAGGTGCCTCAACGAACCTGCGTTGGGTGTAGAGAAGTCAAGTCCAAATGGGATCTTGTTAGAATCACACGCACT
>FIZM01000305.1 GCA_900019985.1 uncultured Clostridia bacterium | reverse complement strand
AGAGCTCCTTCCCCATGTGAGGACTGCCTCTGTTAAGACTGCGATTGCCAGGCAATCTGCTTTGTGCTTGCCTCCGGATGCAGCAAAAGCCCTGATTAGAAAGGAAGCGGAGAAGGCCCTTCTATCCCTGGATTCAGCCAGGCCGTGGCTGCCTGACTCGCCTGTTACTTTCAAGGTTGAGTTCAAAGACTCAGGCATGGCTGAGAATGCCGCCCTAATGCCATATTCCAAACGGGTTGACGAGAAGACAGTGGCTTTTTCGGCAGACGATTACTTGACTGCTTTTAAGGGCTTGTTGGCCATGATCACCCTGGCCGGTTAGGATCTTAGGGAGCCGAGCGATCTTCTAACGGATTCGAGGCCATTCCGGGGTCATGCTAGCATCGTTAGGAAACCAATGGGATTTGAGGCGTTCTGGAGTCAAGCTAGTTTCGTCAGTAAATCAATGGGGATTGGCTTACTGTTTGAGCCGTTTGACCAGACGAGAAGTGTTAGATCGCTGTGGGCTGCTCGCCAGTTGAACCATTTGGCTATATCGAAATCGTTGAATCTGCAGGAATGGCTTATTATATGAGCCATTTCTGCACGCAAAGGCTCCTAAATCGCTTTGAATGGTTCATCACGTGAGCCGTTCATTAGCAGAAAAGCCTTAAGACTACCCTAAATGGCCCCCAACGTGAGCCATTCGTCACCTTAACGACGGTCAAAACAGCTCGCTTGGCCCGTCGCATGAGCCATTTCGCAGCAAGGAGTGCCTTGAATGCGTGTGATCGGATCGCGACGTGAGTCATTCTGCGACACCAAAGCCTCAAAACCGCGTTGATTGGCTCTAGACGTGAGCCATTCGTCACCTAAGCAATGGTCAAATAGGCTCGATTGGTTCTCTGCGTGAGCCATTCTTCAACTAAATAGCCCCAAAACTAGCGAGAATGGCTTACGCGGTAAGCCGTCAGGTAGCGGAAAGAAGTATAAATGCATCTGCTTGGCTCACGGGATGAGCCATCCGTCAGCCAAGTGGCTCAAAGACTGGCGAGAATGGCTTACAGGGTGAGCCGTCAGGCAGCGGAAAGAGGCATAAATACGTTTGCTTGGCTCATAGGAAGAGCCATTC
>FIZM01000304.1 GCA_900019985.1 uncultured Clostridia bacterium | reverse complement strand
TCAAGGATTAACGTGGGGATCCTCCAAGGGGGTACAGGCCGCAATGTTATCCCTGCCAACACCGTTCTGAAGCTGGAGACGCGAGGGGCGAACACAAAGATTAATGAGTATATGCATGAGGAGGCTGTGCGCATTATCAAAGGAGCAGCCCTGATGCATGATGTGCAGGTATCCGTGAAACAGGTAGGTTCTGCTGCCAGTGCAGACAGTGATCGCGACTTGGGCCTGCGTGGATTACGCATTGCTGAAGAACTGGAGCTTTTTGATGAGTTCATTCCGCGGGAAGACTTAGGCGGCAGTGAAGATATCGCGTATTTTATGTCAAGGGTACAGGAAAACGGCGGACAGGCAGCTTACGCCATTATCGGAACCGAACTTGCAGCCGGGCATCACGATTCGCGCTTTGACTTCAACGAAGGCGTCTTATGCAGGACTGTGGCATACGCTGCAGGCCTTACCGCATCGCTACTTACCGGAAAAGACTAAAGGGGTGGTCGTGTCCCGGCCACCTTTTTTGGGCCAAACATTGAGCCAAGTAGAGAAACAAATATTGAAGCAAATATTGAAACGGATCTTGAAACAAATATTGAAACGGATCTTGAGACAGATTCGGAGACAAAGGTTCAGTTTTTGCTATCCTTTATGGTTTTTACGAGCAAACGCTCATAAATGGTCTGTTTTCAGCCACCTTTCCTCAAAGAGATGGTTCAATGTCGACCACACTTTCCGATTTTTTCGAGCAAATGCTCATAAATGGGAGATTTTGAACCACCCAAGCCGCCTTAGGTGGTAGAGATTCGACCACGTTTTCAGGTTGCAGGCCGGTTTTGGGAGCTTTTTAGGGCTCAGGTGGTAGAATGCCTACCACTTTTTTGGCAAATGTGGCAGTTTTTCGCCCACCTTTTCAGAAAATGTGGGCGAGTTTCGACCACCAAGCCGTGATTTGTAAGATTATGGGAGGCGTGGTGGTCGATATCCTACCACCTTAACGCCTGATCATGGTAGAAAACCTTCCACC
>FIZM01000303.1 GCA_900019985.1 uncultured Clostridia bacterium | reverse complement strand
GATACTCCTATTTTCCCAAACCGCGTTTCATATACATCATAATCTTTTCCTTTTGAATAATCCCTGGTCTCACTAAGAGGCACCAGATTTCTTTTCCTGCTTATTCCCTCAATTTCCCCATCGTTAAGCAGTAAGGCAGAAATAAACCTTTCATCCTTGCTTTTCGTAACACTGTTTCCTTCAGTAACAGTAAACAAGGTTAGATCACCTAATCGTTTAGATGCATCAATGATATTGTTCCTGAATGCTTGATCAACTTTATTCTCCGTATCATAGATCCCCAGTTCAGTCTCGGGGAATACGATAATATCTGCATCTACAGACTCAGCAAGACTCATATAGTATTGAAACTTCTGGTTTATGAAATCTTCGTAATCCATATTGCCTGATGGCGGAGCATAGCTGCCCTGTATGATCGCAACCGACACTTCCTTCAACACCTCAGTGTCGGCTGATAAATCCATTAAGTTCGGAGTTAAAATCAATAAAGCGCATATCGTCACGACAATGCCACTTATTCTAATACTTTTAATATCGCATAACATATTTGCTGCTGCAGATAACAGCAATGTAACCAGCAATAGAACCACGCGGCCACCAAATACAGTTGCTGCTTTGATTATAAAAGTATGAGTTGACAAAGGCGACAAGACAGGAATCATATGGATGAAGCCTATTGTCGGTATGTTCTGAAATATAAAATCAAACGCAAAAAAGAAAGCCGGCATTACAATAAATCTATAGCTTTTCTCATCGCAACTAATCAGCGCTCTATACAAAACCCTTGCAAACAGATCTCCAATAAGAACTGCCAATACGATTCCCAAAAAATATGGAAACACATTATTCCATATACTGATAGCAAGCATAAGAAAATACGGCGTCAAAAAACAATACATATTTATCCTAGTAATATACCCCTGCAAAATGAGATAAGAAGCCAATATGATTCCAATGTAAAACAGAAAAGCCGCAGAAGGCAGAACGTTTCCGGCTACAAGCATGATCCCTGAAATCAAATATAGAACTGGAACAATTGCATATTTACCTGTTCTTTTCTTCTTGAGCTTTTGCTTCTCACATATTGACATCTTAATACCCCTTCATATAATAACCTAAAACGACCCTCCCCAAGAAATACCACACCTCACCCGGATTATAATACTATTCGAC
>FIZM01000302.1 GCA_900019985.1 uncultured Clostridia bacterium | reverse complement strand
GATAGCATTAGGCTGGCAGAGGTTCTGGATCTCACCTGTCTTTGCATACTCCATGAACCTGTCACCTGTGCGTCCTTGCCTGTAGCACGCTGTGCAGTAACTAGGAATATATCCTGATTCGGCAAGGCTTGCTATAATCTCATCGGGAGTCCTGGTATCATCGACTGCAAACTGAGGCACCTCATCTTCAGGATCCTCAGAATCGACACCGGGCAGAGCCGTGCACTCGCCTGAGTCTGCGTGATGTTCACATCGGTAAGCCCCTACACCTGTCTGTGAACCTGCGCTGATTTGAGATACCCCGACCTTTATAACTTCGTCCCTGAATCCAGGGCGCTCTCTGGTAGAGAGAATAATCCCGGTGTAAGGGACTGCCAGACGTAAGATGGCAACTATTTTCTTGAAATCGCTGTCCGCCACAAGATGCGGGAAGGTCTCAAGTGTCACGCCCAGAGCGGGCCGCAACCTGGGCACTGAGATCGTGTGCGGTCCTACGCCGAACTTCTCTTCAAGATGAATGGCATGGTAGATCAGTCCCATGACTTCGTAGCGGTAGTCATAGAGTCCGAAAAGGGCCCCGAGACCGACATCATCGATACCTGCTTCCATCGCCCTGTCCATGGCACCAAGATGCCAATCGTAGCTTGATTTAGGTCCTTGAGGATGCATGGCCTCGTAGGTAGGCCTATGGTATGTCTCCTGGAATAGGATGTATGTCCCGATGTTTGCGTCTTTCAGCCGTTTGTAGTCTTCAACTGTCGTAGCTGCGATATTGACGTTTACCCGTCTTATACTGCCTCTGTCAAGCTTTGTATCGTAGACTGCTTGTATGACTTCTTCGACGTATTCAATGGGGCAGTTCACCGGGTCTTCACCGCACTCCAGCGCCAACCTCTTGTGGCCCATGGCTTCTAAGACCTTAACCTCTTCCATAACCTCCTCACGGGACAGCTTCTGCCTACGGAACTTGTTGTCCCGCCGGTAGCCGCAATAAACGCAGTTGTTTACACAGTAACTGGAGAAGTAAAGGGGTGCAAATAGTACAATCCGCTTCCCGTATATCCGCTCTTTAACTTCATGAGCAGCATGGTACAGCATTTCAAGGCCATCGTCACTTGTGACATTAAGGAGCCTTCCGACTTCCTCAGGAGACAGGCCTTTCGCTTC
>FIZM01000301.1 GCA_900019985.1 uncultured Clostridia bacterium | reverse complement strand
TGCTTCAACACAAGCCTCCTCGTAATGGCACAAACCTATCATATAGACCAATTACAAGCAACAATCGCATAGAATCCATTACCTGTCAGAAAAATGAATTCAATGCCGGCTCACAAATACCTGCTAGCTTTCGCGTAATCTACCCGAACGGACCAATGCCATTCTTTTCCCTAATACGCAAGAACGCTTTTGACGCAATTTTTGCACTTATAAGAAGTTTGTGGAAGGATATGTGGCTTCCAGTGTGAATAGCGTTATTAATATTAAGACAAAAAAGGAGTGAGTCTTCTTGGCAAAAAGAAAGGCCGATCTGGGCAAGCGATTTATTGCGGCAGTTGTGGATTCTCTAATAGCAGTAGTGCTCTCAAGCATTATTCCCTTTCGTGGCATTGGGTCTCTGATTGGAGGTGCGTACATCCTTCTTAAGGATGCCATTATCTTTGAGTTGTCAAAAGACTCGGCGTGGAAGAATCGGAGTATCGGCAAGAAGATTATGAATCTGGAGGTCGTGGGGCCGGGCGGCCAAGACATGGATATCCGGCTATCCGCCATGCGAAACTGGCCTCTGGCAATAGGACAGCTCGTGTCATTCATAATTTCATTAGTATCTTACCCGTGGCTGGCCTTGTCCAGCTGGTCTCTGTTGGCAGCCGTAACCACTGTCATCGGCATTATTGAAATCGTATTAGTCATAACGGATCCTGAAGGAAGGAGGCTCGGTGACAGGCTGGCTGACACCCGTGTTAGACAAATCGCGTCCGAGATCCCTTCTGAAGGTTAGATGTTTAGGCTTACTGAAAGCAAAAAAGGTTGGACTTTTCTGTTATTAATCCGGCATAAAAAAGGGACATCCTCACTATACTGGTAGTATAAGCCATGTGAGGAGAGGACAGGCGAAATGACCACATTGTTGAAACTCAGGCAAAAAGCGGGCATAAGCGCGAAAGAGGTTTCGATACGTACAGGAATCCCCTTTGAACTCGTAGTCAAGGCCGAATTAGGCGTAGTCGAGCTGCGTCCGCAGGAAACGAGGCTGATTCTAAACACCCTTAACCGAGCGATGACAAGTAAGTAAAGGGAACCGAGATGTACGTGCTAAGAGGAAAATGGATTTTACTTGGCCTAATCATCGTCGTCGGCATTGTGATAGCTGTAAAAGATCGCACTCATCAACCCGTTGCGGGAATCCCTGCGTCTCTTGAAAGAATAATCCGTATGCGCATTGACATGATACTCACAGCCAGGGCAGAGGCTCTTATCAC
>FIZM01000300.1 GCA_900019985.1 uncultured Clostridia bacterium | reverse complement strand
GGCATGACTATCCAACCGGTTGCCTCTAAGTCCCTAAGGTGCCTGCGAACTCCGGATCTATAGATGCCCGATATCTGGGCCAGCTCCTTAACAGATTTCGGTTTATAGAGGCAAATCATTAAATATAAGTACTTCGCAACCGGATCCAGGTTCTTGTAGCGCACAAGGTCTGCCGGGACAGACAACATAAGTCTTTCGTTAAGCACAGAACCTCCTCCTTTTACAGTGGCAAATCGTCAGGTCCAAGTCTGTGGCAAAGGGACCTAGGTTCTTATATCGTAGAAGATCTGTAGGGACCGACAACATCAGTCTTATGTTAAACAAGGAATTTCCTCCTTTTACAGTGGCAAATCGTTAGGTCCAAGTACGTGGCAGCGGGATCTAGGTTCCTATATGGTACAAGGTCTGTAGGGACCGACAACCTCAGTCTCCTGCTAAACACGGAACCTCCTCCTTTTACGGAGGCAGATCGCCGGGTCTTGGTGCTTGGCAGCGGAAGCCGGCTTTTTGCAGCGTATTAGGTTTTTGTAGTGTATAAGACTTGCAGGGCCTAGGAACATGCATCTTTCGTTAGATATACGAGAACCTCTCAAAACAGGAGATCTTTACCAAATTATAACATAATAAACAATACATGGCAAAGCTCTGGCCGTCATTGTCGACCGTAAATCGGGTGAGGACTGTTCCTACCACACTTCGCTGAAAAACCGGGCTGATCCTGACCGGACTTTCCGATTTTTATGAACAAACGCTCATAAATGGTCCGTTTTCAACCACCTTTCCTTGAAGAGGTGGCACAATTTCGACCACCCTTTTGGATTTTTTCGAGCAAAGGCTCATAAATGGAAGATTTTGAACCACCCAAACCGCCTCAGGTGGTAGAGAATCGACCACATTTTCAGGCTTCAAGCGGATTTTGGGGCCCTTTTGGACCTCAGGTGGTAGAATTCCTACCACTTTTTTTGAAAATGTGGCAGTTTTTCGCCCACCTTTTCAGAAAATGTGGGCGAGTTTCGACCACCAAACCGTGATTTGTAAGATTTTGGGAGGCGTGGTGGCCGATATCCTACCACCTTAGCGCCTGATCATGGTAGAAAACCTTCCACCTTTAGGCCTCCTGG
>FIZM01000299.1 GCA_900019985.1 uncultured Clostridia bacterium | reverse complement strand
GGTAGCGACTGGTGCTTCTGCTCACCGGCAAGGTACATAGACAATATTAAAAGAATGCTGCCTTTAAGTGAGGCAGAAATCGAGCAAATATTGAGCAATGATACAAGCATAAGAATGTTTGGAAGCAGCGAAATCAGGCATCCTGAGCTAGAGGAGCTTCTCAAGACTCTTAAAGAAGGTATTGATTACAGTGTACCTTTCAGTGTCAAATTAGGTGGATGGGCACAGAGAGATATCACCGTTGAGATTATTGGTTTCTTTGATATACTAATATCTAAGAAATATATGTTCTGAAGGATGCTGTGACATGTGCTAGAGGGAGGGGTTCTCATGTCAAGACCAGCATCGGAGCGTGATTATATGGGCAGCAGGATAATACGTGTGTCCAAGAAGCGCCAGATAACAATCCCGCTGAAGTACTACGAAGCTCTAGATCTCGGGGACCAAGTTGAATGCTCCCTGGAGAATGGGGCGATCGTTATTCGACCGTTGCGGCGCACAGATGATGAGTTCTCTGTTGAGATACTGAAGGAACTGGTATCGAAGGGTTTCTCAGGTGATGAACTTGTTAGGGAATTCGAAGCTGCGCGCTACCGAGTTAGAAAAGCAGTCGACCGATTGCTTGAAGAGGTAGATAGAATCGCCGATGGTACGCAGTCATCGGCTTGCTTTGACGACATCTTCAATCCAGAGGCTTAATAATGTATGACCTCCGTTTCAGCTCATCGGCTGAGAGATACCTGAAGAAGCTTAAAGACAGAGCACTCAAAGATGCCTATAAGACTGCTTTTCTTTCGATTATGAAGAACCCCTACATCGGTAGCCGGAAGGTGGGCGATTTATGGGGAGTATATGGGTTTGATTTCAGGCACCGAGGAGTCAGCTACGAGATCGCCTATGTCATACGGGAGGGAAATAAGCCAGTAGTAGTGGTTCTTTTAGCGGGTACAAGAGAAAACTTCTACCAGCAATTGAAGCGCTACATGAAATAATACTTTTGATAAACAAAAAAGTGTCTCATGCCCGCCGAAATAATTCCAGGATACCGAAAACACCTCCGGAGGGGGGTTGCATTATCACAGGCCGACCGCAGGAGTATCGTTCCGCAATTGACAAACGTCAGCATCGTAGATAAACTAGAAACGCAAGGTGCGCCCGTAGCTCAGTGGATAGAGCGTCTGACTTCGGATCAGAAAGTCGGGGGTTCAAATCCCTCCGGGCGTGCCATGCTTTATCTGATGAGGTTCTTATCTGGGGTTATATAGAGTTCAGAACGGGTTCTGAGTTTGTTCAGG
>FIZM01000298.1 GCA_900019985.1 uncultured Clostridia bacterium | reverse complement strand
CCTGAGTCTCCCCAGTACTTTGCTTCAGGCGTCTCTTTGTCCATGCCAAAAGCACCTCCTTATAAAGGGTTGTCACGACTTATCCTATGCCGAGCTTTCAGTGAAAGTGCTTAGGGATAATGCAGGTAAAACCTGTGTGAGACGGGGCTTTGGACCGGATCGGGCATCGCAGAGACATGTTTCCTTTTGGTCTTTGATCCGCGTTCGATCCATGATGGTATAGTGCAGGTTACCAGTGCATAATTGAAATTCGATAACAACTTATCGTTTTACAATAAATACTTATTGACAAACGATAAATCCCCATCCATAATAAGATCAACAAAGGGAACAGCCACGTGGTTTTCCTTTCTAAAGATTGGAGGGAGCAAGCGTGCGATATCTTGGGAAAAAATCTGTTGCCTCTTGGATACATCGTGTTCTGGGTTTCCTGTGGTATGCTTTCTGGGTGATTGGAATCTTACTGGCGGGATGGCAGCTTTTCACAGGCATCTTTCCTGAAAAAAGCCTTACCAACCTGCCGCCTGCAAGTCTTCAAATTCAAACGCCCGGCTTGGATATTAAGTTCGAGGGCGTGACTGCAGCAATAGTGTCTCAGCGTTTTCTCTGGCTTACCTTGTTCTCTACCGTCGTAGTTTTCGCAGTATATCTTTATGTCCTGTACAATCTTCGCAGAGTTTTCGCCACGCTGGTAGCAGGGAATCCGTTTGCTCGCGAAAACGTCTCTTCCATACGGCGTATAGGAGGTGCAGTCATCACCGGAGCAGTCCTGAGATCCTTGGTACAAACAGCATTCGGTTTGTTCTTCGCACAAAATGTTGCCATCCCGGGTGTAGATTTCACTGCCAAGCTTACACTGGATTTTGTCACCCTCTTCCTAGGATTTGTAATCTTAGTGCTGGCAGAGATCTTCCGCATGGGGTCAGAGCTGAAAGAAGAACAGGACTTGACGGTGTAGGGGGGAGGCGAATGAGTATCATAGTAAACCTTGACAAGATTATGCTGGACCGCAAAATGTCTCTGACAGAACTGGCGGAACGAGTAGACATTACAATGGCCAACTTATCCATCTTGAAAAACAACAAAGCTCG
>FIZM01000297.1 GCA_900019985.1 uncultured Clostridia bacterium | reverse complement strand
ATCGGGCCGAGAAGCCAGGTTGAGTCGATTCGGGAAGTTGTGGCTCACATTGACGTCTCAGGGGTTACATCTGCCATTTCCAAGAGCGTGAAGGTGATCCCGCTTGACGCGGCAGGCAATCTTGTGTCAGATTTGAGCATACAGCCTCAAACCATCCGCATGTTTGTGCCTGTCCGTAAGATGCCGGTCCTCCCATTTGACGGGGAGGAGTTGAACGGAGGCCAGGAGCCGGAAGCTTCCGATACTGACTTAGCACCACTTCTTAACTAGACATGCGATTGATCTCCTAAGATTCTCATATTCATCAGGAGGAACGGGTTATGGCGAGGTTGTTCGGGACGGATGGGGTTCGAGGGATTGCTAACACTTTCCTCTCCCCTGAGTTAGCTTTTGTCTTGGGGCGTGTCGGAGCAGGGGTTATTGGACAGAAATTCGGCAGGCCGCCTAAGGTTATCGTAGGACGGGATACACGACTCTCAGGTGACATGCTGGGAGCAGCAGTGATGGCAGGGATTGCGTCAGTTGGCGGCCATGCGTTGGATGTCGGTGTGATCCCCACTCCCGGAGTGGCGTTTCTTGTACGAGACCTCTCTGCTGATGCAGGTATCATTGTTTCAGCATCTCACAACCCCATGGAGTATAACGGAATAAAGTTCATCTCAGCTGACGGGTTCAAACTGTCAGACGAAGAGGAGCTGGAAATAGAGGAACATATCATATTTGATGAGCGAGGGCAGCTGTCTCTGAATCTGAATGACGCGTTTTCAAGGCCGGTAGGGGACAGTGTCGGAAAGGTTTCAAGGTCGCACCATGCCGGAGAAAGATATCTGGAGTACGCAAAGAGCACACTTGATGTCGGACTGGAAGGATTGAAGGTAGTTGTAGACTGTGCAAACGGTGCTGCCTCGCGGTATACTCCGCGACTGCTGGAGGACCTTGGAGCCTCTGTGACAGCGATTCACAATGAGCCTGACGGCCGTAATATTAACGCCGGATGTGGTTCCACTTGCCCTGAAACCCTCGCTAAAACCGTCGTGGAAGTCCATGCCGATGTAGGGCTTGCCCATGACGGAGATGCTGACAGGTTGATTGCAGTGGATGAGAAGGGCAATCTCGTTGACGGTGATCATATTATGGCCATCTGCGGTTTGGATCTGTTAAGGCGCGGAATGCTTCCGAAAGACTCTATTGTTGCTACTGTGTACAGCAACTTAGGATTATCAAAGACCTTTGCCCGTGAAGGCGGCAATGTTGTAATCACCAAGAACGGAGACAGATATGTCCTGGAAGAGATGAGGAAACAAGGCGTCATCCTCGGCGGCGAACAGTCAGGGCATATAATTTTCTTGGATCGCAATACCACAGGTGACGGGCTGATCACAGCCCTTGCCCTCCTTTCGGTTCTTAAGAGGACAGGCGCGAGCCTGTCTGAACTGGCTTCGTGCATGGATGTGTACCCGCAAGTCTTGGTGAACGTCAATGTCCGAGACAAGGAAGGCTTGTTTTCCAGCTCTGTAATAAATGAGGTAATTGAATGGGCAAAAGAAACCATGGGTGAAGACGGACGGATCTTCGTACGGCCGTCAGGGACAGAGTCATTAATCAGAGTCCTCGGCGAAGGGCCTGATGAATCCATGGTAAGAGAGGTTGTCTCTAAGGTAGCCAGTATCATAGAGAAAGAGTTGGGATAGATGTTGCCTTTGGCCTGCTCAGGTTGGCAAATAATCGGTATCGGAGTTGACGTTATCGAAGTCAGCAGAATTCGCCGGCTGATGGAGCGTAAAGGGGATAGGCTCCACGGGCGGGTGTTTACAGATATCGAGATGGATGCCGCAAAAGGGGGACACTATGAGAAGCTGGCTGGGAGGTTTGCTGCCAAGGAGGCTGTGTCAAAGGCTCTTGGACA
>FIZM01000296.1 GCA_900019985.1 uncultured Clostridia bacterium | reverse complement strand
TGTTTTGCCTCGGGCTTGTGCTGGGCAGTTTCTACAACGTGGTGATCTACCGCCTGCCCCGCAAGATGTCGCTGGTCAAACCTGGGTCCAGCTGCCCCCACTGCGGGCACAGGCTGGGGGCTGGGGAGTTGATTCCGGTGCTCAGCTTCCTGTGGCAGAAGGGAAGATGCAAAAGCTGCGGAAGCCGGATCAGCCTGCGTTACCCAATCATAGAACTGACAGCCGGAATAGGCTTTGCGGTTACTGCATATTTGAGTTCGTCGTTGCCAGAAATGCTTGTTGGAGCTGTGTTTTTCTCACTGCTGCTGCTCTTGGCCGTAATTGACCTGGAGCACAAGGTACTCCCTGATGTCCTGACTCTACCCGGGATTGGCCTGGGACTGCTCTTTGCACTGCTGGGGTGGACAAGCTCGGTGCTGATTAGTTTACTGGGAGCGGTCTTCGGGTTTGGGCTGATGGTGGCCATCGCCCTGATTTCCCGGGGCGGTATGGGCATGGGAGATGCAAAGATGATGGCGCTGATTGGATCGTTTTTGGGTTGGAAGGCCATCCTTTACGTTCTGTTCGTGGCGTCTGTTGTTGGTAGCGTCTGCGGAATTTTGTACTTGTATTTGACGCAAAACAAGGAGGACTAAGTATGAAGCGGAGATTGGGGATTATTGTTTTACTTTTGCTATCGCTGGTGCTGAACGGTTGCGTAGGTGTTAAGACACCCAGCTATGTCGTATCGGGGTCGGTCATGGATAAGGAAACGGGCGAGCCCGTGTCGGGCGTGGAGATCCTCCTCAACGGTACGACAGCGGATATTACCAAGGACGACGGTACTTGGACCATTTCCGGAGTCAAGAAAGGGGCCAAGGTCACGGCCGAAAAACCGGGCTGGTCTTTCTGGGCAATGGGTGAGGGCCAAGACGTGGTCCGCGGCGACAAGCAGGACATCAGGTTCCTGGGCGTGCAGACAGAAAAGCCTTTTGCAGTTGATGGCGTAGTCCACGATGCCCTGGGGAATCCTGTGTCAGGTGTGGCCATCACCTTTGAGCAGACGGATAACGGCAGCAAGTCTACCGTCGTTACTGGGCCGGATGGCCGGTTCGTCCGGTCGAACCTGTCCGGCGTGCTCAAGGTTACGCCTCAAAAGACAGATTGGACATTTGAACCGCCCTACGCGACGGTCTATGAAGACACTTCTCTGTATTTCAAGGGAGTTCAGACGACCTACACCGTCAGCGGCTATGTTGAGGACGAACAGGGACAGCCGATTGAGAGAGCTGTGGTCACGTTTGTAGACAGTCTCAACCAGGTAAGCACTGTCCTCACCAATGCCAATGGGTTCTTTGTAAAGAGCGGACTTCGTGGAGAATACAAGGTGAGTGCATCCAAGCCTGGATTCTCGTTTACACCGGCAGTGGAAGTGGTGACCGATGCACGGGAGCTGCTGTTCACAGGCAAAGGAACCTTGTATGCAGTAACGGGTCGGGTTGTCACCCCGAGCGGTGAGCCGATCGAAAATGCGGTCATCACCTTTGTGGATGAGGATCAGACTACGGTTACAATCCTGTCCGATTCCAACGGAAACTTTGTTCAAACGGGCTTGAGCGGAACTGTGTTGGTGCAAGTAAGCAAACCCGGGTATGTATTCGAGCCCTCAACGCAGACGGTCACCGGTGCAACGTCGCTTGTCTTCACAGGTCGCGGCACGTCCTACACAGTATCTGGTTTCGTGCAGGATGACGCTGGGGTGCCCATTGCCAACGCAGTGATCACCTTTACCTTTGTGGATGCGGATAACGCAACCACCGCGGTTCTCTCTGACAGCGAAGGCAAGTTCACCCAGTCCGGTCTGAGCGGTAATGTCAAGGTAACCGCTTCCAAGCCGGGATTTAAGTTCAGTCCTGAAGCACACCAGATTTCCGGCGCCACCTTCCTCGTCTTC
>FIZM01000295.1:1194-1460 GCA_900019985.1 uncultured Clostridia bacterium | reverse complement strand
GCCATCGTCTTTGATTACTCCTACCGGTACTTTTACGGGGATGGCTACGGCAAGGACTTTCGTATCCTCAACCTGCAGGATGAGACCGACGAGGCCAAAACCGATCTGCTCCTTCTGGGCAACCTGCTCTCCTTCTATGAGCAACAGTGCCTGTTTGATGAACAAGCCGAGATCCTGCGTCCATACAATTTGGAAAAGCCGCTCTGGGTGTTTGTCGGTAGCACGGTCAACGCTGTCTATAGCGAGAACAAACAGAAGCGCAGCGA
>FIZM01000295.1:850-1185 GCA_900019985.1 uncultured Clostridia bacterium | reverse complement strand
GGGATAGACCTGTTCGCCGGGCGCTTCCCGTACGTGCGTGAAACTGGCCTTACCGCCGAAGCCCTATACGATGACATCCTGCGGCGGGTCTTTCACTCCCCGGCCGGTGGCGGTCTGCACGTGTGCGACATTAAAAGTGCCGCTGGCGAGCTGGGGTTAAGGGCATCCGGCGCCGAGGAGTATTTCGGTCTCATCTACATTGGCGACACCGCGGAATTCAAAAAACTGGTGGAAGCCGATGGCGCCGGCATCACACTGGAGGAAGACGCTATCGCCTCCTCGCTCTTTACGGATATCAACCACCCCGACACGCCGATTAATATTCTTATTGGTGC
>FIZM01000295.1:0-825 GCA_900019985.1 uncultured Clostridia bacterium | reverse complement strand
AAGAAATTCATGGAAGGCTGGAATTCCTGGCGCGTCTCCAACATGGGACTTCTCAACATTGGACGACGGGAAGGTTCACAAATCATCCAACTCTTCGGGCGCGGTGTACGCTTGCGCGGGAAAAACCATTCTCTAAAGCGTAGTGCTGCCCTTCCGGGCAATCATCCACCGTATATCAAACTGCTGGAGACACTCAACATCTTTGCTGTGCGCGCTAATTATATGGCTCAATTCCGTGATTATCTTGAACGAGAAGGGGTAGAGACCGAGCCGCTGGTTGAACTACCGCTCCCTATATGGACCAACGAACAGATGCTTCAGCGCGGGCTGGTGCTACCGCGTCCTGAGAGCGGCCGTGACTTTGCTACCGAGACGATACTCCTGCTCACCCCTGATGAAAACATCCGCCTGAGGGTGGATTTATCGGTCAAAGTGCAGGTACTGGAAAGCGGCGCGGTGGGCCTGCAGGACGCTCGCGCCCAAAGCGAATATAAGGCGACCACTATCCCGTCAGAAAGTCTGACATTGGTGGATTGGGAACAGGCCTACCTCGAGCTGCTAGACTACAAGGCGCGCAAGGGCTGGAGCAACCTGGTCATTCGTCCCGAAACCCTGCGCGCTATCCTAGAAAAAGTTCCCTATACTCTGAAGGCAAGTGAAGCCGTGTTCCGTCCTCGTACCTTCACTGACCGCACCCGTTTGCAAGAAGCGGTCACAGCCATTCTGCGCAAGTACCTGGACATCTTCTACCGCCGAGCTCACGAGCGCTGGGACAGCCAAAACTTGATCTATCGCCCCCTCGACCTTGATGATCCTAACCTGGCT
>FIZM01000294.1:247-2815 GCA_900019985.1 uncultured Clostridia bacterium | reverse complement strand
TCGAGAATGTCCCGCTTTTGAGCCTCAATGCCATACTTATCCTCCTGCGCTTGACCATTCGTACTTACCCTAACGTAACCTACCACTGTTTTCATGTCGTTACCTCCTTTTCTGATTCTTATTATATGTAATTTTTCTTTGAGAATCTGCATATGCGACAAAAAACCAAAAAGGTATTGACTTTCTCGCCAATCCGAACACATAATAAGATATGAGTTAGACCTCGCCGCGCCTCTTAATTGGTTATCCAATTAATGCGTACCATGGCGGGGTTGCTTTTTTTCAGGGAAAAATATGGCATTACATAAAAAGGGTATCGAGTAAATGTACCCTTTTTATTTTTTGGGGTACTCGGAGGGGTGACGAGGGTTGCTCTGGGCTCTTGGGTGCGGGGTGGGTAGGGGTTAGCTGATGTCTAGGGTTAGCTGATGTCTGGGGTTAGCTGATGTCTGGGGTTAGCTGATGTCTGGGGTTAGCTGATACAAATAATCAACAATAAGAACTGCAAAAAAAGCTTGTGCTTTAGTGTAATTCATGGTATAATAAAGCCGAACAATAAAACCGCCGTGAGCGGGAAAGGAGCATCGAAGATGGATAGCACAGAGAAGATCTATTGTTGCGAGTGTGGGGAAGAATTGCAGGGGGCCATGTATCACATAGGGGGTGAGGATTATATTTGCGAAGACTGCCGCGAGAACTATTATACTCATTGCGACCACTGCGACGCGCTAGTACCGAATGAGGAAATAACAGATGTGGATAATAACCGCCGGTTTGTATGCAGAGAGTGCGCTGATTACTATTACACTTGCAGCCATTGCGGCCAGCTGTTCAGCCATTATTACATCGCCGCCGATACGTATTATATAACCTTGTGCACCAATTGTTACGAAGATCACTACTTCACGTGCGAAGACTGCGGGGAAGTCTATCGCCAAGACGAAGCAGAATACATTGGCGGACAGGCAGGACGCCGCCAGGGCTATCATCGAAGCCGGCAGGGATCACATCTACGTAAAAGAAGATGGATCTCTTTCACGGGACGGCATGGAGATCGTGACGCATCCTGCGACTCTAGACTACCACGTTAACTTCTTCCCATGGACCGAGATCTGCCGGACTGCGCTATCCTATGGGTACCGCTCACACGACACCGACACATGTGGGCTACACATCCACGCCAGCCGCTCACTTTTCGGGGATAACGACATGGAACAGGACCTAACAATAGCTAAAATAATACTATTGGTTGATCGGTGGTACGACGGCCACATTATACGATTCGCACGTCGGGACTATGCGAAAATACGCCGGTGGGCAGATAAGCCCAACGCCGGCATACGACCAGAGGATAGCGACCTTGCCGCCGTGGAAAAATCGAAGAAAACTGCGACCGATCGATATAAAGCCGTTAATCTGTGCAATAGCGACACGGTGGAATTCAGATTCTTTAGGGGCACGTTAAAGCGAGACACCATTATTGCATCTATTCNNAAAACTAATAACGTGTGCATCATAGCAATTAAACCGGCCGGCATCCACATGCCGGCCACGACTACTATTGAAAACATGTGGTACAACAACCGAGACGGGGCCGGGTTCATGTATGCCGCCAACGAAACAGTCCATATCGAAAAAGGTTTCATGACTCTAAAAGCCTTTAAAGCGGCTTTGAAACGACTTGAAAAAAACATTGACGTAGTTAATACGCCGGTAGTATTGCACTTTAGGATCACCACACACGGGGGGACATCGCCAGGTAACACGCATCCTTTTCCGGTTACGGAAAAGGTGCCGTTATTACAGATGACGAAAGCCAGAACATCACTTGCCGTAGCACACAACGGGATCATAGACATAAAGCCGTCAAAGAAGGATGTTTCGGATACCATGGAATACATCCTCACTCAATTAGCGCCGTTGTACCAGCTGAAAAGGGACTTCTACCGACAACCTGCCGGCAAAAAACTGATATAATTGGAGACTTTATAACCGGTGAAGACGGCATCCTGTACTCTAACACATCCTACAGGGCAAGAACTATCTACTACAATTGGGACATCTGGGAAGATTATTCCTTGCAATGGTACGAATCCGAGCACGGGAAATATCTATCCTGGTTGACCGAAGAAGACGGTTATATACTATCCAACGGGGATCTTATATCCGCCGATTACTACCTCACCGATAAAGAAGGCAATCTCTACCGGTACGACATCGAGAATGATAGCGCGATTCCTATAGACGGCACACTGTACAACCACGCAGGCATGCCGACAAACGCCTTCGACGAAGACTTTGCCGAATATATGGAAATACGACATACCGCCAAAAAGAAGAAAAGGAAGTGATCGAAGAAGTGCTTATAATCATCGCCATGCTACTGTTACCAGTGCTTATTCTGGTAAAAGCAGCTACTGAGAAAAAATAGGGCCCTACAAGGGCCCTTTTCTCTTAGCCGGCAGGGCCCTGGTCCTAGAGGGCCCTGGTCCTGGAGGGCCCTGGTCCTGGAGGGCCCTGGCCCTGGAGGGCCCTGGTCCTGGAGGGCCCTGGCCCTGGAGGGCCCTG
>FIZM01000294.1:0-167 GCA_900019985.1 uncultured Clostridia bacterium | reverse complement strand
CTGGAGGGCCCTGGCCCTGGAGGGCCCTGGTCCTGGAGGGCCCTGGCCCTGGAGGGCCCTGGCCCTGGAGGGCCCTGGAGGGCCCTGGCCCTGGAGGGCCCTGGCCCTGGAGGGCCCTCCAGGGCTCCAGAGGCGCTTCTAGGGTTTCGTTTCCCAACGTCTACCCC
>FIZM01000293.1 GCA_900019985.1 uncultured Clostridia bacterium | reverse complement strand
ATTGCCTGCGCAGTAGGACTTGTTCCTCAGGACATAGTGCCGTCTTTCCACTATAGTGTGCTTGATTATGTTGTTACCGGTTGCGCACCTCGTATGGGCTTATTTCAAAAACCAAAAGCAGAGGAATATGAGATAGCATGGACTGCTATTCGAAGAATGAGATTGGAACACATAGCAGAGCAGTCTATTATGAAGATCAGTGGAGGAGAGAGGCAGCAAGTTGCCATTGCCAGGGTGCTTGCACAGAGGCCTTCTGTTATCCTTTTGGACGAACCTACTTCACATCTGGATATCGGCAACCAGATGAAAGTGCTGAGCATGCTCAGGGAGCTGGCGGATGATGGGTACGGCGTGGTGATGACCACCCATAATCCTGATCATGTTTTTCTTCTCGATGACGAAGTGGCTGTGCTTGACCGAAACGGGAATCTCATCTTTGGAAATAGCCATGACATAGTGAACGAAGAACTGCTATCAGAGCTTTATGGCACAAATCTGCGCGTGCTCGATCTGGATGAGATAAAGCGTAGGGTGTGCATTGCAGAGGGTTTAGGAGAAAACGGGCAAATAACGAAAGAATCAGATGCGTCAGAAGAGATGTAATCGCCATGATTTGAGAGGGTTAACCGGTTGACGTTTTTGATGTCCGCTTATAATGTCAAACATCCTGGGTCTGTCATAACCCAACTAGACAATGCCGTGTTAATATTTTTATTATTAAGATATCCGCGCAGTATCCGTGCAAATGCATTGTTTACATACATCTTTTTGCTCCTCTGTTTTCGATTTCCACGAATTTATCATCCAGCACAGATCGGAATCAAGCCAGGTACAACCATCAATTTCTTCAGATGAATAACTGCAAAGAGTTGTTTTCCTCACCGCAGGTGCTCCGGACGCAGATCTATGAGGCGATTATGCAGAGGTTGAATCTCTGGGACAATGTTTGCCGCTGCCGGCCACATACCGTGAGCCAAATGCGGTCAAGCAGCGTGATTAGCAACAACATGAGTCGAATAGTATTATAATCCGGGTGAGGTGTGGTA
>FIZM01000292.1:1219-1611 GCA_900019985.1 uncultured Clostridia bacterium | reverse complement strand
AGCAGGCTTCAAATCGCGATTCTAGGACGACGCAACGCCGGAAAATCGAGTTTGATAAACGCCTTGACAAATCAGGAGATAGCTCTTGTTTCTGATGTTCCCGGAACCACCGCTGACCCGGTATATAAGGCCATGGAGATCCCTCCGATAGGGCCTGTGACATTAATCGATACTGCGGGAATAGATGACGTAGGAGAACTGGGCACGCTGAGGGCGGAAAAGACCTGGCAGGTGCTGGAACAGGTAGACCTTGCGATTCTAGTCATAGATGCGGTTTCCGGCATCGGGACGCCTGAGCGCTCCGTCATTGAGAGGCTCTCTGAAATGAGGGGCATGGGCGCCGGAAGTACCGGAAAAGAAGGGGACGCCGGAAGCGTCCCTGTAGTCGTAGT
>FIZM01000292.1:0-1214 GCA_900019985.1 uncultured Clostridia bacterium | reverse complement strand
GGTAAGCTCACTGACTGGAGAAGGCATAGAAGCAGTTAAAGAACGGATTATTGCCTCTGCGCCTACTGACTGGGAAGGTCCGTCCCTAACCGGCGACCTTGTCTCTCCCGGTGATCTCGTGGTCCTCGTGACACCGCTGGATATTGAGGCGCCTAAAGGACGGCTGATCCTCCCGCAGGTCCAAACCATCAGGGATCTCCTTGATAATAATGCCCGTGTTATGGTGGTGAAAGAAGACGCTGTCGGAAAGTCTATTGAAGATTTGAAGATCTCTCCCAGCCTTGTGATAACAGACTCTCAAGTGTTCGAAACCGTGTCAAAGCAGGTGCCTTCTGATGTCAGGCTGACGTCTTTCTCAATCATCTTCGCAAGACACAAAGGAGACCTTACGACCCTTACGGAAGGAGCCCGGCAAGTTTCCGATCTCAAGCCGGGCGACAAAGTCCTAATAGCCGAGGCGTGTACCCACCATCCTGTGGGAGACGACATAGGACGCGTGAAGATTCCAAAGTGGCTGGAGAAGCATGTCGGGGGCAAGTTAGACTTCACATGGACATCAGGCGCCGGATTCGCGTCTGACCTTAAGGATTACGATTTAGTGGTCCATTGCGGTGGATGCATGATAACCAGAAGAGAGATGCTACGGCGCATCGCCAAGGTGAGGCAGGCAGGCGTTCCCATTGTGAACTATGGTGTGCTGATTGCTTACTTACACGGGATAATGGAACGGGCTCTTAGGCCCTTCGAAGAGATAAGCATATCTTAGCGCATGAGAACGCAAGATATTCCGGAGAGGTGTTCTTTTTTGCGACGAATCCGCGTTCTGGAAGTCTTGCGTCCTGCTTTAGGAGGTATGAAAAAGCACGTCCAAGGGCTTATCCAGGGCCTTGACAAGGATAGGTTTGAAGTTTTTCTTGCAGCACCGGAGGATGAAGTAGCTCGAAACGGCTATGGAACTTCTGGGAACGAGAGAACTGTGCAATGGTCGCGGAAAGAATGTGTAGAACACATTCCTCTTGAGATCTCAGGGAGGATCCTTGCACCCGGTGACGCATTTGCCTGCCTGCGGCTGAGGAATATCATAAAGGCTGTTGGGCCTGACATTTGCCATTTCCATGGATTTAAGGCGGCAGCAGTGGGCCGTGTCGCTGTTGCCACCTCAAGTGGGCCGAAGGTGGTCTACACAGCACATAATTCTGTATTGTCACGCTCAA
>FIZM01000291.1:284-1503 GCA_900019985.1 uncultured Clostridia bacterium | reverse complement strand
TCGTAGTAAGAAGGATCAACGTCAGGGCCGCCTGTAAGAATGATGCCGTCCAAGGTCCCTATAAGCTCCCGAATACCTTGTTCGTCAGTGTAAGGCAGGATCACTGCCTCACCGCCCCCATGGTGCACAGCATTTACATAATCCTGGTTAACATTGTATGAAGCAGGTTCTTTAGCCGCCAGAGAACACGTGATACCTATTAACGGACGCAATGTCTCTCCCTCCTCGTGCTTTATATAACATCACCTAGAGGAGATTCCGACAGCAAACAGGTTTATCCATTTGATCCATGATATTCGTCCAGTTAGGGAAAAATCCTTTGAGCAGAAGGTGTAGTCCGGGCGAGGAAGTTGAAGTAAGGAGAATTCTCTATATCCCAGTAAGGCCCAGGCTAATCTCTAGAGCCTTATCTACCTGTTCCATTATGGATGAATCCAGATGAGATACTTTTTCAGTAAGCCTCTGTTTATCGATTGTACGCAATTGCTCAAGGAGGGCCACAGAATCCTGGGGAAGATTGCTCTGCTCAGAGGGGAGTTCCACATGGGTAGGCAGTTTTGCCTTATGAATGCGGGACGTTATAGCAGCTATAATCGTTGTTGGACTATATCTGTTCCCGATATCGTTCTGAAGTATAAGGACAGGCCTTACTCCTCCTTGCTCTGACCCGATCACAGGGTTGAGGTCCGCATAGTAAATATCGCCGCGCCTAAGCTCCATCGCTACGCGCCAGGACCTCCTCATAGAGTGCAAAGGCTTGCTCAGATGCGGATGAGCCTTCTTCTGCCAACTCACGATTTAGCTGCGCCATTGTGCGGTAACCCTCTTTTAGCCGTTCACGAAGTTCCATGCGGCGCCTCTCCGCGATGTAGCGTCGCATGACTTCTCTGATGAATTCGCTTCGATTCTGATTCTCCTGCCTCGCGAGACCGTCCACCTCTTCTAAGAGGCTGTCAGGCATAGTGATCATAACTCTTTTGACTTGGGCCACCGCAACCCCTCCAACACCACAATATATATTGGGTTCTATACTGAAATTATATACGTCTCACGAAGAATGTGCCAATATGCAGTTGCCACCCTTTGCAACCCTGCCGGCTCTACCCTGTAATCTCGCCCTACACCTTCCTTTTCGTCAGACCTGCAATAATTCCTTCCTGGAAAATTGTGATGGCTTGCCATAGTCTTCCACTGTAGCCCGGGGTTTATGTGCTAAAGA
>FIZM01000291.1:0-233 GCA_900019985.1 uncultured Clostridia bacterium | reverse complement strand
GGGTTTCTGATGCCATTGATTCGCACTATCGCTTCAACAGTAGTCCCAAAACGTTTAGCGATTGCCCAGATGCTGTCTCCGGGCTGGACCGTATAGGTACGACCCTGTCCTGAGCCTTGGGAGGTCTCGCCGGCAGTACCCGGTTCCCCGCTTGCACCCATAGGGTCTTTTGGCTGCGGGCCTGAAGGGCCCAGGAATCCTCCTGGCTTTCCCGTTTCTCCTGAGCCGGTCCC
>FIZM01000290.1:613-2271 GCA_900019985.1 uncultured Clostridia bacterium | reverse complement strand
CTCTGCAAGTTTCAATTCTCCCAGCTCTGTATAAACACAGCCTACGTAACCATATGCTGCAGGAAGCGTCCCGGCGGGGTCAAACCTTTTCCTTGCTTCAAGGTTCGTTTTGGCATGACGAAGAGCTTTGTCCAACTGACCCCATCCCAAGTAGATCCAGCAACGGCCTTCTTCGAGCCAGTAGCCTGGCAGCCTGAACTCGGGGTGTGCCTCAACACCCAGTTCAAATACGCGCAATGCTTCTTGACAGTCTCCTTGAATGTAGCTAAGGTTGCCCAGAGTCTCAGCTATGTATGCCAGAGCAAGGCTATCATTCTGTTCCTGAGCTTGCCGGAAAGCATTAATCAGCAATGTCATTGCCTGATCCGGCTCACCTATCATAAATAGGTTCAGTGCCCGTTCAAGCGTAATTTGAGAATGCTCTCTTATTTCTTGCTCTGTTAGGTGTTTGCAAGCCTGATCCAAGGATTCCATGCTCTCGTGGAAGAGGCCGCGGCTACGCAAGATCTGTGCCATAAGCACCTGTCCTTCAGAGAGCCCTAAGCGTTCACCGGAGCTTTCAAACATGCGGTTTGCCCTGACTACCCAAGTTTCGGCATCAACCAGTTTCCCTCTGGAGAACTCCGTGTGTGCCTTATAAAGAGACAACCAGGGATCAGAGGCTAAGTCCACCGCGGAAATGCGTTTTAGCCGTTTTCTAGCTGCTTGCCAACGGCCTGCATGGAGGTCTTGCCTGATAAGCTCCTTAATAACTGAAAGAGTGTCTTCTTCTGCCTCGGCAAAGGAGAAGTACTCGGCTGCCTCCTCAAACTCACCGGCTTGTCTTGCCTTTTGACCTGCCTCTATTAACATGCTTTTTCGTGCCGGCCCTAACCGGTTCAGAAGGAACCTGCGAAAGAGTTCGTGATAACGGTAGGCATTCTTGTCTCCCTCAAGAGGGACTATGAACAGTTGCTGAAGGTTCAGATAATCCAGGATTCGGGCGGAATCGGTTATGCTTAGCAGGTTGTCACATTTCTCAGGTGTCAATGAAGTCAACACTGAGGTGGCCAGGAGAAACCTTCTTATATCATCGGGCTGCTCATTGAGGACCTCAGTCTCGAGATATTCATAGATCTGACGGATTCTACTGTCTAAGTGGTGGGCATCCAGGGAAAAGGAATTCGAATCAATCCATGTATGAAGGCTCTCATCCTCAAGAAGTGTTAACGCTGCCGGCCACCCGCCTGTGAGCTGTTGAAAATCCAGGATGGCTTGATGTGGCACACGATGACGCGCCTCTTTGAAATCTTGACTGACGAAGGCTCTGATCTCCTCCACATTGAAGCTCAGCTCCGGAGCGCTCAAAACAACAGCTTGCCCCCGGATAAGCAATGGAGAAAACGACGTGGGAAGGGAGGTGCGGCTTGAAATGGCCATGTGAATTCCAGGAGGGAGATGAAGGAAAAGAGCCTTGACAAAACTGTGAATCCCCGGGTCACGCACAGTATGCCAGTCATCTAACACTATGACTAACCCATCATGAGCACAAGCTGCAAGATAGTTTGTGAATGAGCTTACCAAGGAACGTTCCAGTGATCTGTCTACAGCTGATTGGTCTGCAACTGATCGCTGTATAGCTGATTGCCGTTCTGCTGATTGATCTGCAGCTGATTGAT
>FIZM01000290.1:0-562 GCA_900019985.1 uncultured Clostridia bacterium | reverse complement strand
GATCTGCAGCTGATTGATGAGCAACTGATCCCTGTGTAGGTGATTGCTGTGCATCCGATTGATCTGCAGCTGAACGATGAGCAACTGATCCGTGTATAGCCGATTGCTGTGCAGCTGATCGATCTGCACCTGTGTTCTGCACAACTGATCGCTCTTCAACTGATTGCCCTTCAGCTGATTGCTTCACAACCGATTGCTCTACAACTGAACTATCTGCAACGGATTTCGCCTTACGCAAGCCGGGCATTTCATGATCAGAGCTTCCAAGACGTTTCTTGAGGCCTGCCTCAAGGTGCCGGACAAAGACACAGAGGTCGTTGTCATGAGCGTCCAATCTGTACCAGACAATAGGTATACCGGCGGCACGAAGGGCTTGGAGCAAAAGGCTGGTTTTCCCGTAGCCTGCCGGTGCAACGAGAAAGGCCCCTTTCCTGCCTCTGAGATCAGAGAACACTCTGAGCAGACGAGGCCTATCAACCAGTTTATGCCTGAGTTCAGGCGGTATGAGTTTAGTCTCCATTACCCCTGACACTGTTGCACCGCCCCTAACTAGCCGGACTAT
>FIZM01000289.1 GCA_900019985.1 uncultured Clostridia bacterium | reverse complement strand
ACGCCCAATGTCAGTGTCTGTCTGGATGCAGACAGGGATCGCTTCTTTGAGATGCTCATAACAAGATTTCGAGAAAAGTGGGGAAAAAGGTAGCAGGCGGTACGCTGCTGTCAGGAAATCTGACGTAGATACAAGTCTTTGTTACATTGTGGTATAATCATGCTTGATCTGGAGCGAAATTCCACGAAATGATATGTGGTAAGTTTCAAGGTTGAAAGGAGCGTTTTCCATGACAGGGGATGAGCGCGCATCCTGCCATGTTTCTGATGAAATCCGGAGCCTTACTGATGTCAAGGCGTTCACTGCAGATGCTAAGACAAGGTTCTACTCTGCTACGCACGACGAGATCCGCCGCGGTCTTACTACAGACATATACTTTGTCAGGACGCGAGAAATTCTGGATAGGCTGGGACTGGGTAAGACGCATGTGGTTGGTGAGATATTCTCACAGAAGGCCGGAGTTTTGGCAGGTGTAAGTGAGGTCTTGCATCTGCTCAAAGATAAACAGGTCAAGATATGGGCAGTTGAGGAAGGCGAAGAGTTCGTCTCAAAAGAAGTGGTAATGAGGATTGAAGGCCCGTACGATGAGTTTGGGATGTTTGAGACTGCGATTCTCGGTATTCTGGCAAGTTCCAGTGGATGGGCTACTGCTGCACGAACCGCTAAGAACGCGGCGGGAGGCAAGAGCGTTATCTGCTTCGGAGCTAGGCACGTCCATCCGGCCGTAGCTCCTGTTATGGAGCGCGCTGCTGTCATTGGCGGTGCTGACGGAGCAAGTTGTATTCTTGCGGCGAAGCTGCTTGGCAGGGAACCTTCAGGCACTGTCCCCCATGCTGCGTTTCTCATAGTCGGAGATAGCGTCAAGGTTGCAGAAGCTTACGACGAGTTTATGCCTGGCGATGCCCCCAGGATTATACTGGTGGATACGTTCAAGGATGAGGCTGAGGAAGCACTCAGAGTGGCTGAAGCCCTTGGAGAGAGGTTGGCAGGAATCCGGTTGGATACTCCCGGAGAACGAGGCGGAGTCACCCCGGAGCTGGTAACTGAGGTACGAGCACGGCTTGACCAGGCCGGATACGAACATGTGAAGATCTTTGTTTCAGGTGGATTGTACCCTGAGAAGATCCAGGCGCTGTCTCAGGCAGGGGCATATTCTTTCGGAGTCGGAAGTTTTATATCCCAGGCTTCACCTATAGATATGACTCTCGATATTAAGGAAGTCGCAGGCAGGCCAATTGCAAAGCGAGGCAGAATCCCGGG
>FIZM01000288.1 GCA_900019985.1 uncultured Clostridia bacterium | reverse complement strand
CATGCCATTGACAGCATAGGGATAGAACCTGATGTGGAAGTGGAGCTCCCTGAGGCCGCTGAAGACTCAGATGACGGTGTCGCTGACACGCAACTTGAGGCTGCCATAAGGATTTTGACAGAACAGTTGGAGCAGGAAAAGTCAATGAAAGTTGCAGGATGATCTAGGATGTTTCCATTGGGGAAGATAATCATCACTATCCTCATGTTGATCCCGCAGGTAGTGTTTCATCCTGTGTTTTGGATGGTTATTGTCTTAATTGCAGCCCAGTACTCCCGCGCAGCCAGGGTTGAAAGCAGCGTGTACGGCCAAGCAGTTGAGCCTCCTCTTTCTCGTATTCTCACTTCGGTGCTGTTAGGCGTGATTGCTGGTTTTTTTGCCAGTTTAATTCTGGTTTTCATAGGTGTCACCGTGACGAGGGCAGGAATCTCGTTCATCCTTCCGCTGGCAGTTCTGTTCATGCTGATTGACCAGAGGTTCTTATGCTTTTCGTACGCCGGGGGGCTCGTTGCCTTGTCCAGCTTGATATTTGGCTGGCCTGAAGTGGGAGTCCCGGAGATTATGATTCTCGTTGCAGTACTGCACTTGATTGAAGGGCTGTTGATTCGAACGACAGGCAGCCGAGGTGCGATTCCCCTTTATATGCAAGTGCAGGAAGGCCATGTAGTAGGCGGGTTCGTCCTTCAGAAATTCTGGCCGATACCTATTGTAAGCATGATGATACTGACCCTTGAGGCAAGTGAGATTCAGAGTCTGGCCCAAGGGCTGATCTCAATGCCTGATTGGTGGCCTCTGATAAAGCCTGGAATCCCTTCTCCTGAAGGACATGAGCTTCTCTTTGCCATGTTCGTGATCCCTGCAGCTTTAGGCTACGGGGATTTTGCTCTTGCCAGAAGCCCGGAGGAGAGGGCAAGGCGTACTTCCAGAGACCTGATAATCTTCAGCATGGTGCTATTAGGCTTAGCTTTGCTCGCTATACCGTTCCCATGGGTTCAATGGATAGCTGCGGTATTCGCTCCCCTTGGACACGAATTGGTGATTGCCTCGGGACGACGCGGGGAGACTATGGAACCTGCGCTTTTCTCGGTGAACCCCAAAGGAGTGGTGATCCTGGATGTTGTGCCTGGGTCACCTGCTGCTGATGCCGGCTTCAAAAGCGAAGATATCATAATCTCCGTAAACGGCCAGCCGGTAAAGACTCCTCAAGACCTTAGGATGGCCTTTAGCATGTACGCTCCCTGGTATTACATTGAGGCTGAACGTCCGGACAGTGACGGGACGACAGAACGCTTCTCACGGACTCTCCCCGGTACAGTTGAGAGGACAGGGTTTATTCCGTCGCCTGCGCCCGGCGACAGAGCCCATGTAAAGGCGCCTGGCAGGTCCCTAGAAGGCCCGTTGGCAAGGCTAATCAAGAGGGTTTATTCGTCACGGTCCAGGTAAGGAAGGTTGTTACATTGTGTCCTCACTTATGCCCTGCATGTCAAAGCCGCCCAAATTTCGTCGATCTCGGCTAACAGAGCTCTAACAGGTAATCCCCAGTAGTTGCCAAAGTGTAACCGGTATTTTGCCAAGAAAGAGAAGGAGGATATACGGCATCAGTGCCGAATGTATGTTCGTGGTTTTCGGGTATATTGCAGTAATGCAAGGGGTGTTCTAGAATTATCACGGTAGCTCTTTCTTCGGTATTCACGTAGGAGGCTTAAAGGTTGAACGAATTCAAGCTGCGAACTGATTTGACGCCAAAAGGAGACCAAGCTGAAGCTGCTCGTAAGCTTAAAGAAGGCATCCTGGCGGGACACAGGTTTCAGACTTTGCTTGGTGCTACAGGGACCGGAAAAACCTTTACAGATGCATTGGTAATCCAGGAGGTGCAAAAGCCCACCCTTGTCATTGCTCATAACAAGACATTGGCAGCGCAGCTGTGCAGTGAGTTTCGGGCATTGTTTCCGGACAACGCTGTAGAGTATTTCGTTAGCTACTACGATTACTACCAGCCTGAAGCGTATGTGCCGCAAACTGACACTTACATCGAGAAAGATGCATCTATCAACGATGAGATTGACAGGCTACGTCATAGGGCTACAAGCGCCTTGCTGGAACGAAGAGATGTTTTGATAGTGGCAAGCGTGTCCTGTATATACGGTCTCGGTTCTCCTGAAGACTACAGGGATATGACAGTCTCTCTGAAGCTTGGGGAGGAGACTGACAGAGATAAGATCCTCAGGGATCTTGTGAGGATCCAGTATGTGCGTAATGACATCGGGTTTACCAGGGGGACGTTTAGAGTCCGTGGAGACGCTGTTGAGATAATCCCTGCATATGAGGAAAACGTGATTCGAGTTGAGTTTTTTGGCGATGAAATCGACCGTATCTTGCTCTTGGACGCAGTCACCGGTGAAATACTGGAGGAACAAAAGTCGGTAACGATCTTTCCTGCAACTCACTTCATTACAAATGAAGAGAGAATGAAGCGGGCTATTGCCGGTATAGAGGAGGAACTCGAAGAGAGGCTGGCCTTTCTGCGTGGCAGGGGAAAGTTGTTGGAAGCTCAGCGTCTTGAGCAAAGGACCAGGTATGACCTGGAGATGCTTCGGGAAGTCGGGTACTGTCAGGGGATTGAAAACTATGCGCGCCACTTGACAGGACGGCAACCCGGTGAACCTCCTGCTACGCTTCTGGATTATTTTCCGCCTGACTTCTTGATAATCATTGACGAATCTCATGTGACGATTCCCCAGTTACATGCTATGCATGCTGGGGACAGGTCTCGAAAGGAAAGCCTTGTTGAATACGGGTTCAGATTGCCTTCGGCTTTCGATAACAGGCCTCTGACATTCAACGAGTTTATCCACCGTGTAAACCAGATGATCTTTGCTTCAGCTACTCCAGGGCGATATGAGCTGTCTGTAAGTCAGCAAGTGGTTGAACAGATAATCAGGCCTACCGGGCTTGTAGACCCTGAAGTAGAAGTCCGTCCTACAAAAAACCAGATTGACGACCTTTTGGCTGAAATCAATGATCGGGTGAAAGCCGATGAGAGGGTCCTGGTGACTACACTCACCAAGAAAATGGCGGAAGACCTCACTAATTACCTGGTGGAAGCAGGGGTTCGGGCCAGGTACCTGCATTCTGAGATAGAGACCCTTGACAGGGTGGAGATTCTCAGAGACTTGAGGCTGGGAGAATTCGATGTATTAGT
>FIZM01000287.1:221-1709 GCA_900019985.1 uncultured Clostridia bacterium | reverse complement strand
TCTTTAAGATCACAAGCTAAGTCCTGCATACCATAAATAAGTCCTTTTCGCCGTCTGAGACGAAAAGGACTCTGAAACCTAGAATAGCCTTATCCAATCAGAGCGCGGTCCTGCCTCCTCCTTCAGCCACCAACGCATCCAGTTCCCGAATAAGCAGGCCTATCCTGGAATCTGTCGCCCGTTGTTTGAGGAGTTCGGTGGGTGAGGCTGACCTCTTCCAGTAAAGCTCATTAGCAGCATCGTCCGGGCTTATCTTAGCCCCTTCCAGAGAAAACCCGACGAATGCGCCTTTACTCATTGAGTAACTGTAAATCGCAGCTTTAAGTCCAATATCTGTCCCGGCTTCCAGATGGCGGCCCAGGGGGCCTGCAGCTACAGTTAAATCGCCACCGAGAGTAAAGCTGCCTTCCTCAAAGCTCTTCATACCTTCTTCATTTGTGATAACAAGGACAAGAGCTGTTGACTGCACACCTATCTGAAGCCCGTACGAAAGCCCGGTTATCTCTACAAAGTTCGGTCCGTACCACTGTCCGCTCACTGCATCTCTTTTCAGAACAATACCTTTGCCGTGCCTTGCCCCCAGCATCAATCCGGCTTTGACTACCGACGGGAAGATTGCAACTCCCTTTGCCCTCGCCAGGAGCTCAGCCATTGTACCGTAGTCTTCCTGCGAAGCCATTTCCCGTAACACATTCACCGCTTCATTAATACGCACCTCAGGCAAGCTTGCGGCTTCAACACTAAAAACCGAGCCTACCAGCAACATGATGATACAAAGACCTACCAGCAGGTTGCATGCAGCTTTTCTCTTCACCGGGCAACCCTCCTCTTTCAGGTTAACGAAACAAAGAACTCTCTGATAGAATTCTATCAAATAATCCCTGAATTGAGAATAGCAGCCCTTTGTTTACCAAATAACTTTAACCCCGCAAGACACATACTTATTCATGGGCAGGCTGCCGAACTCCGTAGACTCTTCGCCGAAGAGAAGTGTAGTCTCAACCCAGGTGCTGAGCATAGGGTTTATCTTATACGTATACCTGGGCATGATAAGCCCGCTCTTATCACGTATGTTTAAGACATTTATAAGCTCGATCTGATGATCATCAAGTATCGTAGCCCTGCCTATTGCAGATAAATAGTGCCCTGGCTCGACCTTGAGGTTGCCTTCTTCATCCGGCATGGTATACGGTGAAAGCAATGAACCTCTGCCGTTATATATGTACTGCCCCATGACATAGTATTCACCTGCGCTTCCCAACATTTGGTCCGCACCTATCACCAATTGCAGGTAGGGATTGTTGGTTGAAAAGACTACGTTTTGTTCCGGATCAAGCTCCTTAACCTCATCAGGCCATGTGTAGCTTGCCTCGCCCCAGAAGGTATAAGGGCCCCATGTGCCGCTTACGGCAGCTCCGAGCGCAGTTGCCTTGCGGTATGCTGCCTTCGGGTAAAGATCCATGTAAATCCCTGATATCATTTCTATAG
>FIZM01000287.1:0-168 GCA_900019985.1 uncultured Clostridia bacterium | reverse complement strand
CTCAGGGACAAATTCTTCTCCGGCGAGACGCGCTTCGGCATAATTGATAATAATCTGGGCTAATCCCTCCAGGAACTCTGGGGTGACAGTAAATCCCGGGGGTAACCAGGGCAGAATCATCTCGGCTAATCCCCCGGCCAAATCTGACGGATCCAGCCCTTCTTTGAT
>FIZM01000286.1:253-1432 GCA_900019985.1 uncultured Clostridia bacterium | reverse complement strand
GTACTTAGGAACGGTAGTGAGGCATAACGTGATTATCGGTATAACAGGACCAATGGGAAGCGGCAAAAGCCTTGTTGCATCTGAACTTGCCCGGCTGGGCGCTTATGTCATCGATCTGGATGTTATTGCGCGTGAGCTGGTAGAGCCGGGTATGCCTGCGCTCGATGAGATAAGGGATGAGTTTGGTCCGGAATATCTCTTAGAGCAGGGGGCCTTAGATAGAAAAGCGTTGGGAAGCCTCATTTTTTCCGATCCTGAGGCTCTCCGTCGTCTGAACAGGATAATGTTCCCGAAACTTGTGGAGGCTGCCAAAGATAGGCTGGATAAGGCATCCGGGAAGTATGATTTAGTTGTGATAGATGCTGCTGTCCTTTGTCAGGCGGGTTTGGACAGGCTCGTCGACAAAGTGATAGGAGTAACTGCAGAGAAAGGGGTGCGCATAGAGAGGATCGCTAAGAGAAACAAGCTTTCATATGAGGAAGCTTCTGCGCGCGTCTTGGGACAGGGCGAATTGGACGAGATCCTAAAGCACAGCGCGGATCTTATTATCGATAACTCCGGCTCACGTGAAGCCTTGCTGGAACAGCTTAAGGAAGGCCTTCGCCACCTGGGCATTGACGTACCTACGCGGGCAGCCGATAATATCTTTCCCAATGATGAATAGGATAAGTTCATGATGTATAAAGGTATTAGAGCAGGTAAGCAGCCCAGGAAGAGGGCGGTGGTTGAATGCTTGTGATTAATCTGAAGCGACTGTCGAGACACGTTCTAGCGTTTCTTTGTATCTTACTCATCGTGTATCTCGTATTACACTCCAGATGGTATTTGAGGCGAGTGTATCCAATCCATTACAAGGATATAATCACTCAATGCTCACTTAAACATGATGTTGATCCATTTCTTATTACTGCAGTAGTCCGCGTAGAGAGCAGGTTCCGTCCTGAGGCCGTCTCCGCTAAAGGTGCTATGGGCCTAATGCAAGTCATGCCTGATACCGGCAATTGGATCGCAAGGGAGCTGGGGATACAGGGGTTTGACACGGAGATTCTGTATGATCCCGCCACCAACCTGGATCTCGGCACATGGTACCTGGCGTTTCTTTTAAGGGAGTGCAATGGAGACCTTGTTTGCGCTCTTGCCGCCTATAACGCAGGGCGCGGCAATGTCAGCAAGTGGATT
>FIZM01000286.1:0-163 GCA_900019985.1 uncultured Clostridia bacterium | reverse complement strand
GGTAGATGCAATATCCAGATATACTTAACTTCTATAACTCTACGATTAAGAAGCATTATTCTAAGGCAAGCGCTGCACTTCACGATCCTCTTGCAGTGGCAGTAGTTTTAGATAGGGCCCTCGTGGAAACCTCTCTCATGTACGTGGATGTGGAAACACATAG
>FIZM01000285.1 GCA_900019985.1 uncultured Clostridia bacterium | reverse complement strand
AAAAAATCGGAAAGTGTGGTCGAAATTGTGCCACCTCTTCGAGGAAAGGTGGTTGAAAACCGCTCATTTATGAACGTTTGCTCAAAAAAACCGAAGATGTGTTCGAATAGGAAGGTGTGTTCGAAAAGGCCTTACTGAGTCATTCTATCCTCACAGAGACGATTGCCTGATCCCTACAGAAACAATTATAGAATCCCTACAGAAACAAGTATCTGATCCTTACAGAAGCGATTATACTCTCCAGAAACAATCACCTGATCCCTACAGAAATGATCATCTAATTCCTACATAGACGATAGTATAGGTTCCTTGTTGCGGCAGAGGGGGAAAGCCCCAACTCCTCTGCCAGCGCTGTTCTTAGGGCTCGATATTGTTTTGCAATCGCCCGCTTGTCTCCAATCCCTGCATAAGCCTTCATTAGGAGGCAGCATAATTCTTCAGAAACGGGATTGGCTGCGGTAAGCGGACGTAGATACTTAATAACCTCAGAGTATTGACCTTCCTTGAAATAATACTGCGCAAGCTTTATGCTTACATCGCTGTAGAGCTGCTGCAGGTGTTCACGGTCTTGAATGACCCATACGTAATCAAGGTCTGCGAGATACTCACCACGATAAAGCGAGACCATTTCTTCCAGATAAGGAACTGTCTCTGTGGATACCTCTTCTCTCAAGACACCGGCAGCAAGCTTCTCAAAGCGCCGGCGATCAGTGGAAATGAGGCTTTCATTCAATTGATAACGCTTCCCACTGTGCAGGACGAAATCTCCGGGATAGGGATATACATGGCGAAGCGCTTGTTTCAGCCGATACATAGTACTGTGAAAGGACGTCAACGCCTTCTTCGTTTCAACCCCAGGCCACAGAGCGTCAAGGACCTGCTCTGTGCTTGTCGGTTCGATCCGATGGGCCAGATAGGCGAGCAAATCTCTGGCTTTCGTGGTGCGCCAGTGTAGTGCCGTTATCTCCTTTCCTTGCACAATGATTCGGAGAGGGCCCAGGGTGAGAACCTGCAATGGGGGCTCATCTCCAGACCGAGCTCCTCCTGCCTCTACTTTGACAAAGCGTCTTGCGGCTGCAGCCGCACTCTGCCGCACTTGCGGGTCAGAGTCGTGCGTCAAGGATTTCACGATATCTGTCGCCGGTTTTCCGCCGATGTCGGCCAGGGGGACCACTGTCCGCAGGCGCACTTTGGGATCATTGTCCGCTGCCAGTTCAGTAAGGAGTCTCAGCGAACGCACCCCTCTTTGGACGAGAAGCCTTTGACAGAAATCGACTTCAAACCCGCTTTTCAAACACTCCCCCAGGACTGCGTCGTACAAGTCATCTGCCTTCATAAGGAGGTTCTGGACGTAATTCATTCGGGCAGCAATGGTAATGTGACGCCTGGCGTAATCCCTAGCCGCTGATATCTCGGCGTCTGATGTATCCTCCATTGAGAACAAAACGCCGCTTAGCAGGCCGCATGCATTGCACGCCGGCTGGCCTGACATTCCGCATCTGTCCATAAACTTGATTGCATCTTCAAGCAGGGATTTGGCTCCCAGAGGATCGCCTACCTGGATGAAGACGGTGGACACAATAACTTTGCATATCGCTTGCAGAAT
>FIZM01000284.1 GCA_900019985.1 uncultured Clostridia bacterium | reverse complement strand
TTCGCAGTGGGCTCGTCTGCCAGGATGAGCTTGGGTTCTTTCACAAGAGCCCGGGCAATCGCGACCCTTTGTTGTTGCCCGCCGGAGAGGTCCATGGGACGCCTAGTTTCAAGGCCTGCTAAACCGACTTCTGCAAGGGCAGACATGACCTTGCCTTCGATTTTGTCATTGGATGTGACTCCTAAGAGGAGCAGGGGAAGCTCTACGTTTTCATAAGCTGTCAAGACCGGGATAAGGTTGTGAGTCTGAAAGATAAAGCCTACTGTGCTTCTTCGAAGATTAGCCAGCTCAGTGGGGTTATAACCTGATATGTCCTTTCCTTCTACAAAGATCTGTCCGGCGGTTGGCCGGTCCAGGCAACCGATGAGATTCAAAAGAGTAGTCTTCCCGGAGCCTGAAGGCCCTACGAGCGCCGTGAACTCGCCTTCTTCGATCTCGAGATCGACTCCGCGCAAAGCCGGAACAGTCATGCGTCCATGCATGTAATCCTTGGTCAAGTTCCTTGTCTCAACAAGAGGCATTCCATCTGCACCTCACCTTTTATAAGTTCCCAAAAGGTAGATTTTGCCGCTGAAAAGATATTATCAAAGCAGTTTGTCAAAGAGATGCCAGCAACCGAGATCGCGAAGTATTCGCCGGTGTTGCACTTCAAGAAAAAGCGGCTGGCAACCGAGATCGCGAAGTATTCGTCGGTGTTACATGTCACTAAAAGGATGCCGGCAACCGAGATCACCGGAGAAACAGCAGCCTTTTAAGTTGCCGAAAGAGTATAAGCCCGCCAACAGCTTATCAGCCTGCCGAGAGTACAACCTCACTTAGAACACTATCAGCTCGCTAAAACAGTATCTACACGCAAAACGGAGCGTTAGCGGCACTGACTCTAAAACAATACTAGCACGGATTGACCATGTGGTCAATGAGTATTGCCAGGGAATCACAAAATCTTTAGACATCGAAGACTAATAACTCCATTCCAAGGACGGTTCGCGAGCCTCCTGGTGGTGTATTGGCTATTAAGGAGAGCCAATCTTATCCGGTTGGGACACTTTCTAAAATGAATTGGCTCTTCCTATGAGCCGCCCAGGGGGATCTGAAGGCTTGTACGCAGTTGGATGGCTCAGCCGGTGAGCCATTAGAGACGCTCAGATCGGTTTTTCGTT
>FIZM01000283.1 GCA_900019985.1 uncultured Clostridia bacterium | reverse complement strand
GCGTGGATACACACAGATTGTGAATCAGGCGTAGTTAGGCATAGATCTGGATCAGGCGTAGGCAGACATAGATCTGGATCAAGCGTGGATAGATATAGATTCCGGATCAGGGATAGATAGATGTAGACTCTGAATCAGGCGTAGATGAACTCTGAATCTGAGTTTATGCAGTAAGGAAACAGTTTTTTGCCGGCGTAGCTCAATGGCAGAGCGGCGCACTCGTAATGCGCAGGTTGTGGGTTCAATTCCCACCGCCGGCTCCATCTATTTCGTCATGCTTGATTCCATGGAACATCAGTAGAATCGATCCCATGGAGCATCAGTTGTTTACGGTTACCCTCCATTCTCCAGTACTAGCTTTTGTTATTCAGTATAGGCTTCTGTTATTCAGCATTCATGCATGGTAATCCGCTGTTAGACCTAATTATTCAGATGCTAGGCTGCATGATCTTTCATGAGTTTTGCTCGGCGAACCCTGTAGCAGTGTGGCAAGAAAGAGCAAATTTCTCAATAATGGTCGATCTAAGAAGGAAAATCCAGAGGGATGGCGAAATTTGATGATGGCAGTGTTTTCGTTTGACAATACAGAATACGAGAAACTGAGTCTTGGCCGATAAGGGCAAAGCTTTCCAAAGAAAGCGACGCAAAACCATGGGTCTAAGGGTGATTTTCACCTATGATCGCCAGGTTGCCGGCAGGTTCAGACGTCTTTTGAGACCTCCAGCTTCATTTGTTGTACTGATCACCTGCTCGCAACCTGCGGCAGGTGATTATTCAGCCTAAAGGGCTGAATTCAATTACAACATAGGCTAAGGAGGTAAGACGTCATGCGAAGGTCATGGAGAGTTGTGGCTTTTGTGACCGTCCTGGTAATGGTGTTGTCTGCCGGCATCACGCTGTGCGAGGCCAAAGGCGGGCCGCCTCCAGGCAAGAATCTTGAGCAGGTCCAGAAGAAAGTAGACAAGGCCAACGAGCAGATCTGGGACGCAGTGGCTCAAGCTCAGAAGAAAGCCGAGAATCCTAAGCAAGTAGAGAAAGCAATTGAATGGTTGCTTAAGAAGACGCAGAAAATCGCCGATGACTGCATTGAGTTCGCTGCAAAGCGCGGAGTAGAGGTAGTCTGTTATGTGATTGAAGTAGAAATCGGCGGTTATAATGTCTTAATAGATCCTATGAGAGTCGCAGGTCTCTAAAGCTTTATACACAGAAATCGGATGTGCCTAATAGGGTGGTTACATGAATGGGCTCCATATCGGTCGGGAGTCTGATTTTATCGAACAGGCGAAAAAGAAATCGACAGAAATCAGGCTCCTGGCCAAAGGCAATGGAATCGAGGTGATGAAGCAGTACATCGCCCCGAATTCCCACATAACTTTAGCATGCGAGCCGGACTGGAACGGTTTTGAATTCTACTTCATCCTTGACGGAGTATTGGTTTTTAGAGATGAGAGAGGGCGGACAACTCGCCTTAGTTCAGGAGATTTCATTACTGTCACCCATCTTATGAAGGATGTGTACTTTAGAACTGAAACCGGCGTTACACTCCTTTACATGTCCTCACAACCCGTTTTTCAGGTGCTGAGCGACGAGATTCAGGGTCTCGTCGCTCTTGCCAAAGAAGTTGAGCGAAAGGACAGCCACACTCAAGAGCGTATCCAGAGTCTGTCCAAGTTGGTCGGAGAAAGGATGAAGCTTTCTCCTGATAGATTGGAATTGCTGATATATGCTGCCCTTTTACATGACATTGGGAAAATGGGTATACCCAGTCAAATACTAAAGAAAACCGGGCCTTTGACTCCTGAAGAATGGGAAGAGATAAGAAAGCATCCTTCTGCAGGAAGAGCCATAATTGAGAAGACATTCCTGAAGAACGCAGGCCCCATTATCGAGCAGCACCATGAACGCTATGACGGTACGGGTTATCCCTTAGGCTTGAAGGGAGACGAGATCCTAATTGAGGCCCGTATTATTTCGGTTGTAGATGCTTTCGATGCGATGAGTTCTGAAAGGCCTTATCGCAAAGCCATGACCAATGATGAAATCATAGCTGAATTAAGGCGTTGTTCAGGGACACAGTTTGACCCGAAAGTAGTTGAAGCGCTTATTGACGTCATCAGTGCTTATCCGCCTGATGTCAGCTTCGGTGAATATAAGCGGTTCTCAGAGGCCCCGCAAAGAGCAGGCAGCTAGCTTTGGTAGATACTGTCATAGTAGTAACCTGCTTTAAGGCCTGTTCCAGTAAGAATTCCAAGAGGCGCTTCGTTTCCTCCGATTATTCCCTCACTGATTAAGCGGCTTAAGGCAGCTGCCACGACGGCAGATGTCGGTTCTACATAGATTCCGTCCTCTGCCAGTTCCTGAGTGGCTGAATGGATTTCTCGTTCGCTGACTGCCATTACGAATCCGCCTGAGTCCCTTACTGCGTAAAGGATTTGAGCACCTCGAATGGGGTTGCTGCATGCGATTCCTTCGGCTGCCGTTTTTTCTCCCTTGACAGGTGTAACATGTGTGTCACCGCGAAGGAATGCCTGGTAAAGCGGGGCACAGTTTTCAGCTTGCACAACGATGAGCTTCGGAAGTTTGTCGAGCATACCACAGTTCATAAGGTTCCTGAACCCTCCATATGCACCCAGAGCGACGCTTCCGTAACCTGCAGGCACAACGACCCAGTCAGGCATTGATCCTTCTTGCCTACATTGCTCAAAGATTTCATAGGCAAGGGTTTTCATGCCTTCCAAAAAGAAAGGATTCCAGTTATGACTGGCGTAGAAGGCTTGTCCGCTGCGATCCTCTTCTACAGCTCTTTGGCAAGCCAAAGCCACATCTTGTCTTGTTCCGCTGATAGGCCGCACTTTTGCACCGTAGGCTCTTATCTGTGTCAGCTTTGCAGGAGATGTATCAGACGGGACAAATATCGTACAGTCCATACCTGCTCTTGCCGCGTATGCTGCAACTGAGGCCCCTGCGTTTCCCGATGAGTCTTCCACTACTGATCTTATGCCCATCTGCTTCAGCCACGATATCATCACTGAAGAACCGCGGTCTTTGTAGGATCCGGTGGGGCAAAGGAAGTCCAGTTTAAACCGGACGGGAAAG
>FIZM01000282.1 GCA_900019985.1 uncultured Clostridia bacterium | reverse complement strand
GCCGGAGGGCTTCCTTCTTTTGTGGTAGATGCGTATACTCGCAGGATCTTTGAGCGGTTGGGTATCTTGTCTCCGGAGCTCTCCTATGAGGAGGTGCGAGGCTTCTTCATGGAGCATCTGCCCACTTCAGCAGAGCTGTTCAATGAGTACCATGCCCTCATAGTAACGTTTGGAAAAGAGGTTTGCACATCTCGAAACCCCAAGTGTGATCTCTGCCCTGTCAGGCCGTTAGCAGTAGAGGGAAGTTTCTGCATCAACAAGGCATAGCGGCACCGGAAAGATCGGATCTGCCGGATTAGTCTTAAGGACTTACGGCTTGCTTGCGGTGCAGGAGATTCGATCTACCCTGAAGAACCACTACTGATGCGCGGCGGTCTGATTTACCACGGCGGCGCTGTTGTCAGGTGCTTGCCAGACCGGATGTGTGCGCCCAATGCGGTCAAGAAAAGGTACACATCTGATATATGCACCTTATGAACAAAGCACGCCGGAATGCATCACAATGGCGGAGCTGTTGTCAGGTGCTTGCCGGATCCCATGTTCGCGCCTGACGTGACCAAGAAGGATATACATCTGAATCGGATGTCTGCGCCGGATGCTATTAAGAAAGGTATGCATCTGATTAACGCATCCAGCTAATATGGAATGCTTAATAAAGGTGATAGCTGTTGATTAGGTTGTTTAGGTTTTTGAAGCCATACAGACTCTTCATAGCCGCCGTTCTGACTTTGATCTTCTTTCAGTCCCTTTTTGAACTATTTCTCCCCAGGTTAATGGCGGATATAGTTGATATTGGCGTAGTTCAGGGCGATACTAACTACATCCTGAGGGTCGGCGGGCTGATGTTGCTCGTAGCTGCAGCAGGCGCTGTCTGTAGGATTCTTGCTGCAAATCTCTCATCCAAGACTGCAATGGGCTTCGGCAAGATCCTCCGCCGCAAGGTCTTCTCACATGTTACAGAGTTTTCATTAAGTGAAGTCAACAAGATAGGCACAGCATCACTCATTACACGGACGACAAATGATATCACCCAGATTCAAATGCTGGTAATGGTGATGCTGCGTATGATGGTCATGGCACCTATGATGCTTATCGGCGGCATTATTATGGCGGTATCTCAAGATGCATCTTTGGCTCGGATAATAATCTTGATTATCCCTGTAATCGTAGGTGCTGTGATTGTTGTGATGAGAA
>FIZM01000281.1 GCA_900019985.1 uncultured Clostridia bacterium | reverse complement strand
CTGTACTCATGGAAATGTTCCTTCAGAGGTGGGCAGTGGCGTAACCCAAAGAAGGAGAGGGCATTGACATGAGACACTTTCGAGAGATTCCCCTCTGGAAAGATGTTGACGAGAGCCGGTGGAATGATTGGCACTGGCAGGTGCGGAACAGGGTAAGAAATGTCCAAACCTTAAAGAGCGTCCTTAACCTGACAGGTGAAGAAGAAGAGGGCATCGAAAAATGCCTCGCCAGGTTTCGCATGGCCATCACACCGTACTACCTGACCCTGATGTCTCCGGATGATCCCACATGCCCCATTAGAAAACAAGGAGTTCCCACAGCCAAAGAACTGATAACGACACCTTATGACATGATCGATCCCCTGGCTGAAGACAGAGACTCTCCTGTAAGGTACATAACCCATCGATACCCTGACAGAGTACTCTTTCTCGTAACGAACTTCTGCTCCATGTACTGCCGCCACTGCACCAGACGAAGGCTGGCAGGGCATGAAGACGAACCTGTAACACGAGGCGACATCGACAATGCAATCGAGTATATCAGGCAGACGAAAACAATAAGAGATGTGCTTGTATCAGGCGGAGATCCTTTTATCCTTGAAGATGATGTCCTTGAATATATCTTAAGCGCACTTAGGTCCATTGAGCATGTGGAAATCATCCGTATTGGGACGAGGACCCCGGTTGTGCTTCCTCAGAGGATAACACCGGACCTTTGCACCATGCTAAAGAAGTACCATCCTTTATGGATAAACACCCATTTCAACCATCCCAAAGAGATTACGGCCGAATCAAGACGGGCATGCGAGCTCTTGGCAGACGCAGGAATCCCCTTGGGCAATCAGTCGGTGTTGCTAAGGGGGATCAATGATTGTCCCTACATCATGAAAAAGCTAGTCCAGGATTTGTTGAAGATCAGGATAAGGCCTTATTACCTTTATCAATGTGACTTGTCTTTAGGGCTTGCGGCTTTCAGGACTCCTGTAGCTAAGGGGATAGAAATCATTGAACACCTGCGAGGGCACACCTCAGGCATGGCTGTCCCTACATTCGTAGTGGATGCTCCGGGCGGAGGAGGGAAGATCCCCGTAGGCCCTACTTACTTGATTTCTCAGAATCACAATAGAGTTGTGCTCAGGAACTACGAAGGTGTAATCAGCGTCTATAGCGAGCCTCTGGACTACAAAAACGAATGGTGCGGCGCCTGCACAATATGTCAGAAAGAAGAGATTCAATCC
>FIZM01000280.1 GCA_900019985.1 uncultured Clostridia bacterium | reverse complement strand
TCAGCCGTTCCAGGACTTCTTCACCGTAAGCTCCGTACCGGAGGACTTTTCCTAAGCCTTCGTTTAGCGTACAATATGACCTGTTTCCGTGAGTCCTGTTCTCAATGATAAACACAGGCATCCTAGGTGAGACTACCCCGGCCATCGGCCCTACTGCAGAATGCTCATGACACGGCGAGTATTCAATTTCACCTTTTGACGCCAGGTCCTCGGCTTTTTCCGGCGTATCTGCCCAACCTTCGTACAGAATCGCACCGATTACAGCACCGCGGAGAGGCCCTGACATCTTCTCCCAGGTTATGGGAGGGCCGGCATGAAGTAGCATACGGTCGCCAAACCCGGGGATTACATCGCGGGCGATACCGATACCTACGAGAACAGGTTGAGCCTCACTGAATATCTCAATCGCCCTTTGGTTAGCCTCATCAATATCACTTCTGTCCTTCAGCTTATCCAAGATATCAATAAGCTCAGCCTTACCGTGGGCAGGCGGTTGCCACTTGACCTGATACACCTTGGCACCTTGTTCCTGCATAGATTCAGCAAACACGCTGCTTCCTACGTTGATTACTCCCCCTTCGGGGGGCCAGTTCTTTATCGTAAGCACGGTCTTGCTCCTCCCCGCTCCTTGATGATCCGAGCTACCAGTTCAGTTGCTGCCCTATTAGAAAACAGGACCTCTGCTCCTGCTTCCCGCAAGATTCCAGCTTGCTTTTCTACATCCTGGGGGTCTCCTGCGGTGCCGACTATAACAGCAATCTGCACTAACCCTTTGCCCATATCCTCACGAATCCGACGAGCTTCCTTCACAGCTTCAGCTGTCACGCCTGCAGGATTCGGATGACTTCCGTAACCCAACACCAGGTCAAATAGGAGAATTCCTACATCCTCATGACGTGCCTCCTCAATATGGCGGGGGATCCTCAGTCCGGGTTCCAGCATTGGGTGAGGCTTGCCTCGGGTGAAATAGTCCTCTCCCATATCAATGCAGGTATGCGCAACGCTCTCCAGAGGGTTCGTAAGTAAGAATTCCTTATCCTGTGCGATGTTGGAATATGCATCTATTCCGGCTCTTCTAAGGATAGTGAGGGTTTCATGGCACAAGGTTCCACCTGAGTACAATCCTCTGAGGAACCCTTCACCGTCGATGGTTCTCGCAAGTCTATACGCCAACTCATCAAGTTCACTGTCGGAATGGAGCCTCTCTTTACCTTCGCCGCTTGTTAACCGGCAAGCCAAAACCGCAGTCTCCTCAAGGTCTCCGGCAAACAGCACCTTACCTGATTCGCTTCTTTGCGCTTTAACATCCTCGCCCATGAAGCAGACAACTGCAGGTTTTGACCCATCCTCCAGCGCTCTTATGAGGTTGTCACGAACACTTGGATGAGGCGGCTTTGATATGACTACTTTGACAGCAGTATTAGAATCTGATTCAAGAAGGGCTAGCCCCATAAAGGTCGTGATCCCCCCGACCTCTTCGGACAGGTCACGGCCGCCTGTCCCGATAGCTTCACTGATCCCTTCGCCAAGGCTGTCAATGACTGACATTACCTGTTGCAGCCCTGTGCCTGCTGCAGCCACAA
>FIZM01000279.1 GCA_900019985.1 uncultured Clostridia bacterium | reverse complement strand
GACGGACTATCCTCACTGCATTTGCAATAGCAGTGGCAATAATGTACTTCATTATATTTGATTCCCTGTTATCCGGTGCGGATCGAGACGCATTCAGCAACTTGATAAACTTCGAAACCGGCCACCTGGAAATTTCGTCTGTGTCATCGGATGCCCGCCCCAAGCTCGACGAATTGATCCCGGACGGCAAGGGGCTCGCTGAAAGAATAAATGGGATTCCGAAGGTAGAAGCCGCTACGCCACGACTTGTCTTCCCTGCCTCGATCATTGCAGGATTTGAAGAGCTTCCTGTGGCAGGAATAGGTGTTGATCCCGGAACTGATAAAGACGTCTTTTTAGTGCATGAGTGTGTTTCAGACGGAAGATGGGTCCTGCCCGGAGAAAAAGGCGTGGTAGTCGGTGAACGTGTTGCAAAGCTCCTCGAGCTCGAGCTGGGAGATATTATTACAATAAGGACGCAAACAGTGGGCATGGCGTTCCAAGCGGTGGACCTCTCAGTAATCGGAATCGTCTCAACACCGCACCCGGCTGTCAACCAAGCACACGCATATCTTCCTCTTGATGTAGCACAAGAAGCCCTTCAAGCAGGACAAGGAGCAACAACGATTAATCTGCGCACCGAGTCTGAGCAAGCGATTAAGACAGTCTCGGATGCAATCCGAAGTTTAGATGAGTGGAACCCGTCCTGGGACACCAAACCCTGGCATGAATCAGCTTCATTCCTCTCCATCGGTACAGGAAAACGAGCATTCGGCGGGGTCCTCATGGGACTTATCCTGATCATCGCCACCATCGGTGTGGTAAACTCCATCCTCCTTTCCACACTTGAACGTGTGCGGGAGATCGGACTCCTCAAAGCAATGGGGATGAAAGAGAAGGAACTCATCACCCTCTTCGTGTTGGAAGGGTCAGGCCTCGGCTTCCTTGGCGGGCTCCTAGGCGCAGGTATGGGAATCGCTCTCAATTTTTACCTTGTGAACACCGGGCTAAGCCTCAAGATGTTTTTTGGTGAGTCCACTATAGATATCGGATATCCCATAGCTGACCGTTTGCTCGGTGTCTGGAACTGGCCGGTTGTGTTCTGGGCAGTTCTCTTTGCACTCCTTGTTTCTCTCGCTGCAAGTTACTTTCCAGCAAGACGGGCAGCGCATCTTGACTCAGTTGAAAGCCTGCGCCGGGTATAACCGGTTAAAAGGAGGACTTATGCATGTCTTACCTAGTGAAGATGGCCTGGCGAAACCTTGGCCGCCACCGCGGACGCACAATACTCAGTCTCATCGCGATTATGATGGGGGTTTTCGTGGTAGTAATAGCAAAAGGTGTGATTGACGGCATAATCGATACCTTTATCACATATAACATAAACCTAAACTCAGGACACGTCCGGGTCATTCAGCCTGAATACAAGCTGAAAGAGCAAACGCTTTCCCTCGGATACACGATAGGTGACGAAAACACCCCGTATGATTCCATTGTCAACGATATAAGGGAAATCCCTGATGTTAAAGTAGCAACAGGTAGGATAAGATTTGGCCTGCTTCTCATAGGAGAAGATGACATCCAGGAAGCTGTCCT
>FIZM01000278.1 GCA_900019985.1 uncultured Clostridia bacterium | reverse complement strand
TGTGGAAGTTGTGGCCGGGCATGTGCGCAGAGTCGCAAAGTGAATCAGCTGGGGTATTATGAGATGCTCATTGTATATGTATATTCATATGTCCGTATGCGATCATCGCTGAAAGGTTGAATAGTCAAACAGGTATGTGCCCACAAATGAGGTGAAAAACCGTGGATAAGCAGCGCCTGACAGAGCTGGCACGGGATTATGTTGAGAACTCAGAAGACAACTATATATCAAAGGACATCGCCATCTCAGAAGACGTGGTTGGGATGAAGATTTTCGAAGCTCCCCTCCTCTCGTTCGGTTCTGCAGATGACGAGTACTTTACGCTGCTGAAACAGCCCTCCGTAATAGGTGAGCATTTCATGCAACCTAAAGACTGGCTGCCGAACTCCAGGACTGTCATATCGTTCTTCCTGCCTTTTACCGAAGTAGTGAAAACAAGCAATACAAGGGACATGTCATGGCCTTCCATTGAATGGCTTCACGCGCGCGTGGAAGGTCAGGCCCTTGTCAACAAGCTCTGCATGTACTTAAGATCCGTATTAGTGAGTGAAGGTTATGATAGTGTTGTACCTGCTCTAGATCAAAGATACTGGTCTGCGCATTTTACAAGCAACTGGTCCGAAAGGCATGTTGCCTTTGTGTGCGGCCTTGGGACTTTCGGGCTCTCCAAAGGCCTAATAACGCAAAAAGGAATAGCCGGAAGGCTTGGCAGCATTGTCACAGAACTGTATTTACCGCCTGACAAGAGAGAGTACGAGGACATATACGAGTACTGTTCAATGTGCGGTTCATGCGCAAAGAATTGCCCGGCAAATGCCATAAGCATAGAGAACGGCAAGATCCATGATCCATGCTCTGCGTTCCTGAGGAAGACGGGTGAAAAGCACAAACCCAGAACCGGTTGCGGGAAATGCCAAGTTGGGGTGCCCTGCGAATCTAGGATACCTTAATCCTGTAGACTACTACGCGGTGGGGAATGAGATCGATGGGAACTCTACATACGAAGAATAAGGGAGCAATCATTCATGATCGGAAAGAATGAGATACGCGTCATTTATGGGGACAATCCCAAGCAAATGGTGAAAGAGCTTCTTGAAGCCATAAGACCCGAAGACGAAATAGACAAAACCGCACTAATCGGGATTAAGCCTAACCTGGTTGTGGCCAAGCCTGCAAGCTCCGGAGCAACCACCTCATCCGACATAGTAGAAGGCCTCATTGAGTATCTGAAGTCAAAAGGGCGCGACAGAATAGTAATTATGGAAGGTTCCTGGGTGGGAGCAAGGACATCGGAAGCATTCAGGGTATGCGGGTACGAAAGCCTGTCGAAGAAATACAACGTGCCACTCATAGATCTTCAAAAAGACAGGTACCAGGCACATGAGATAAACGGTTTGAGGATAAACGTCTGTGATTATGTCACGAAGGTTGACTATTTGATAAACGTACCTGTCCTCAAAGGCCACTGCCAGACTAACATTACCTGCGCTCT
>FIZM01000277.1 GCA_900019985.1 uncultured Clostridia bacterium | reverse complement strand
AAAGAACAACCGAGGCAAGAATAGCGATATCTGCGGGAAAACCGCCAACAACACACATACCGTAACCATTGCCAATAGGAACGGCAGCACCGGCCTGGTAAGCTTAGCTATAGGAATACCGCTGATGCTTGAACCGATGTATAAACACAGGCCAACCGGTGGTGTAAAGTGTCCAAGGGACAGCGCAGGTAATAGTACCAAACCAAAGTGGAGGAGATTTATGCCGAAACCCTGAGCAATCGGAGTCAGAATCGGCACCATAATTGCCAAAGCAGCAGTGGGCGTAAGGAAGCATCCGACAATCAATGCTATTACAATGACCACCAACAAGAATACTGTACCATTAGGTGTGAAAGACATGAAGAACTGTGTTAGCTGCAAAGGAATCTGCTCTGCAGTCATTACCCATCCAAAGGCTGCTGTTAATGACAGCAGTAGCATTACTCCACCTGTCGTGGCACAGGTATTCATGAAAATGCGCGGCAAATCACTGAGCTTTATTTCTTTATAAACAAACAGCCCAATGATGAGGCCATAGACAACAGCAACCGCTCCGGCTTCTGTGGCAGTAAAGATCCCTGAAAAAATGCCACCGAGAATAATAAGGGGCATGACGAGGGCAGGGATAGATTCAACAAACGTTTTGACGAGCCTGCGGAAATCAAACCTTCGTCTGTATCCGTATCCATATTTCTTTGAAGCCCAATAAGAAATAACCATCAAGCCGAATGCCATGAGAAGGCCTGGAATGAACCCTGCAACAAACACTTCTGAAACCGGAACACCGGTCATCCATGAATAAAGGACCATAGTAATACTGGGCGGAATTATCGTCGCCAGAGGTGAAGAGGTGATTGTCACAGCAGTTGCAAAGGCTCTGTCATAACCCGCCTCCTCCATCTGCGGAATCATTATCGAGCCGATCGCTGCTGTGTCCGCTGAAGCGGATCCTGAAATCCCTCCGAAGAACACACTTGCCAAGATATTGGCGTGAGCCAATCCACCTGTAATATGCCCGATCAATTCATCCGCAAAACGAATCAACCGTTTACCGGACCCATACCCGATGACCTCTCCTGCCAAGATATACAGAGGGATGGCTAGAAGCGCAAACGAGTCTATAGCAGGAACGATTCTCTGAGGAATCAACATCAAGTCGAGTCCTCCCCGCCACAGAAGCGTTATCACTGAACTAAGTCCAAGAACGTACGGGACCGGTATGTTCAATAGCAACAGTATGAAGAATGAACCGAATAAAACTGTTATGCTAGACAATTGCATTCCGGGTAAACTCCTTTCACAGATTCTGGCTGGAAGCATTCCTGTAAGTTATGACAGAATCCAAGAACAGAATCACAATCATTAAAACCGCTGATACCGGCACTGCAAAATATACATAACTCATAGGCAAGCTCATAGCTGCAGATGTCTGCATATGCACGATTCCTGTCAGCTCATACCCCTTAAACGCCAGTATTGCACAAAAGACAGCCATCAATAGCCTGGTTATAACACCGACAACCATTTGCACTGATTCCGGCAATTGTTTGACCAAAAGATCAATGCCCTGAGTTAAGCTTTTCGGAATTACAGCAGCTGCCCCAAGCAGCGAAATCCAAACAAAAGTATATCTTGCCAGTTCTTCTGACCAGCTAAGAGGTCGTCGCAAGACATATCTGAACACAACCTGCATGAAAACGCTTGTCAATAGGACAGCCATAAAAATGCCGGCAATGGCAAGCACACATTTGACTATAATGTTTTTTGCATTTTCCAATGTGCTCACAAAACTCACCACACTTTCTGAGAAAGTGGGAGGGGATGCCCCCTCCCAAGTCGTCATACATTTCAGACCGCCATCACTACATGTTGAGAATTCTCTCGATTAGCTCCATACCACCAACATCGTCTGCCCGCTCCTCATAAATGGGCCTTACTGCAGCACGCCACTTGTCAATGTCAGGAGCTCTAAACACGGTGACGCCATTCTCCCGCTGTAGTTTCTCCATGAGATCCTTCTCAAAGCTCTTTACGTATTCACGCTCGTACTCCTGCGCCACACGTCCGGCTTCCAGGATCACCTCGCGGATGTCTTCAGGAAGCTTGTCCCATGTTCGCTTCGACATCATGAAATTGTGCCAGCTGAAAATATA
>FIZM01000276.1 GCA_900019985.1 uncultured Clostridia bacterium | reverse complement strand
ATAAACCGTTTACCGTCGATACTTCTTTGGGATGAACTGATGATTCCGATACTGGCACTGTCGGAAAGGCCCCTGGGCGATCCTATGGCCACTACTGAATCTCCGTCGCGGGCAGTTGCAGCAGTTCCCAATATTGCACAGGGAAGGTTTATGGCGTTGACCTTGAGCACAGCTATGTCCAGGACTGCATTTGAGGCAACTTTCTCAGCCTCAAGCTCGTCTCCGTTTGAGAGCTTAATCTTTAGTCGCTCCGACTTGGCTACATGGTCACATGTAACCACATAGCCCCATGGATTCACAATAACTCCGGTTCCGCTTTCATTTGCTCCGGTGACCGTAACGACGGTGGGTTTTACCTCAGCAATGACTGCTTGGATTGGTTTAGCTACGAATCTAAGCTGCTCGTCGGTTCTTGCCGCGTCTTGGGTGGAAGCCTGTACTGATGCAGTAAAGATGATGGCNNGCCTGTTCACTCTTGTTTCTGATATCCTTGCGACAGGCGTGACAGTATGAGATCTTCCTTGCGATTCAATCACTGCATGAACCGGCTCTACTGAAGGATCTTTAATAAGAGTGATATCTGCTTCCGCAGATGAGCCTATGGAGGTATATGCATTGTAAAGTATGAATTGCTTGCCCAGCATCGCTCCGCTCTCAATCTTCAGCCATGCTTCTTTTCTGATCTCTGCCACGAGAGCAGATGCAAAGCCTATCGCAGCACAGATCGCGGAGAAGCCAATGCCGCGGCTGGCTGCGCCTGAAGAGCCGAATAGAGCTCCTACCAAGTCAAACATGAATCCTCCTATGGTTCCTCCTATGAGCCCCCCAAGGAGTCCGTTCTTCGCCCTCTCTCTGGAGTTATGGACAGAAGCCTGGCCCCAGCCTATAAGGGTGCCTGCCAAAGCCCAAGCTAAGGTCCGGGCGAGGACCTGCATTCCAAAGGTTAGCGGATCTGCGGAACTCAGCAACAGGCTGTAAATCGCCTGTGCGAAAACCCCGCCTATAAGGCCACCTAAGAGTCCACGACCTGCGCCTTTTAAACCTGCTTTTAGACCTCTGCTTGCCTTCGAGTTTAAGAT
>FIZM01000275.1:603-1772 GCA_900019985.1 uncultured Clostridia bacterium | reverse complement strand
TACAGGATTATAATAGAACACTGAAGCACCGGCTGCAATTCCCATCAAGAACAGACCTGTGGTAAGAACTATGTACCTCCTACTTGCCCCTAGAATTCTAGGAATTCTCCTAAGCAATTGGGCCAGACGCACATAATACCCCCCACAAACAAGCCTCCCGCCCTCGACAGAAGTATCAAAGGACGAGAGGCCTCTCTCCAAACTATACCAAAGGCTCCTTTCTGTGTCAATCCTGCTTCGGCGACCCGGTTACTCCCCTTCGATATCGAGTTCAGGCTCACCTTCAGGCTCCCTAACCGAAATGGAACAGCCTGAAGCAAGAGCAACAGCAGCCCCTGCAAGGGCCAGGTACGGAGCGATAGCTGTCCCGATAAGCCCCACAGTCACAGGAACCTCAATCAATGATTGTCCCTCTCTGTGTATTTTGATTTTCATTTCATTGCCCCGTCTTACTACATGCTTGACCTTTTCCAGCACTTCCTGGCCTGTCTCAGATATCACTTCTTTTTGCCTATGCTTATCTTCTTCAATAAAAACCAAGGCTTTCACTACATCGCCGTTGGCTCTCTCCAAATACTCTACTGCATCACGGTATGAAAGGCCGGCCCGTTCCCGCAAGATGTCTACTTTTTCGAGATTAAGCTCATGCCCATAGTCCATGAGTATTCCTCCTATGCTAAGGTGCGTTCGTGACAGTCTCCAGGAACTCCAGGGATCTCAGTTTCCGATTCATCCTGAAGCCTAAGTGTGCTCTTATAAGCCTTGTAGTCTCCCGCCTTATGCTGCGATTGGCTTTTATGCGTTCAACCTTTGCAAATTCCGTCATCAGCAAGGCCTCAAGGAGCTTGACAGCACCGTACGACACTCTTATATTTCCGGAGCTGCCCGGCGAACACTTGCTGCAGATCACACCGCCTGCCTCAGGGCTATAGCAGACTTCCGGACTGAGAGATCTCCCTCCGCACTCTGTGCAAGACTCCAAACGAGGCCTGTATCCAAGGACAGTCGCGAACTTGGTTTCAAATGCTACTGTGACGAGCTCGGGGTCGGAGGTCTCAGACAAAACCCTCATATATGTCAACAGCATGTTAAAGATGGTTTCGTCCCCATCGCCTTCCTCTGTCATCTCGCTGACCAGCTCAGATACGTAACTTGCATAGGCCAGCTTA
>FIZM01000275.1:0-571 GCA_900019985.1 uncultured Clostridia bacterium | reverse complement strand
ACAGCCCGAGCTTTACCCTTGATAGGCGAGTATATCGTGCAAATCCTGTCAGCTTCACCTATATTTTGGGTTTTGAGGACGATCCCCTCCGTTGTGTAAAGCGCCATTTAGCCTCCTCCAGGAATCACTCCTCATCGTAGTTAGAGTTCCCGTAGTCTGTCTTGGATATGCCGCACATCAGAGCAGGTTGCTTCAACCTCGTTATAGTATGATTGTTGCCTGCCTACAGTGACCCAGTGGCCTACCTGCGTCCGATCAATGCAAAGAGGAGCGATAGGATTATGCTCAAAATGATGCCGGTGGTGATAGGGAAATAGAAAGTGAAATTGCCGCGCTTAATCAAAATATCTCCCGGCAACCTTCCGATACTGGGAATTCTCCCGGCAAAAGTCAGAATGGCTCCCAGCGCCACGAGAACAATGCCCATAAACATGAGGAGTCTCCCGATTGAACTCACACCGTTCAACTATAGTCACCTCCGGGATTTCCAAAATATTATATCATATCCGGTGCTCCTCAACATACACCTGCGGTTCCAGCCTGTGATAGTGTTTACCAATCATACTTCAGG
>FIZM01000274.1 GCA_900019985.1 uncultured Clostridia bacterium | reverse complement strand
TCCAGTGCAAATACGACATATCCATCCCACTCTTTAGCATCCAGGAAGAGGGCTTTCATAATGTAGACGATGTCAAAAGCCCTATGAGTCGTATTATGGTATAAGGTGTGGTGGTACTTACATTGTTTAGGCGTTTTTTGGAGACGAAAGTCATATAATCTCATGTAATGGGCAACCAGATTTCTCAAATATCTAACATTCTCAATCCAACTCGTCAGTTGCCTTGCTCCCGTACCAAACTGTTTGGCGATTGCTTTTTGGGATGTTGTCGGTAGATTCTTGAAAACAGCCTCTAACATTCCGAGGGTAAAAAGTTCAATCGCAACCCATATAGGCATTACGCCCCCGTATTTCACTAAGTGATGCCTAACGAAAGGGAGTTTCTTGTGTTTGGCTACGATTTCCTCAAACCGGTGCATCGTTTCCTGATGCATTGCTGGGTTCCGAAAATTTGAGGATTTCAAGTATCCGTCCGGTCCAAATGAGTGAGCCAGTTCGTAGGCTATCTTAGTTTTCAGGGTATGCTCTATGGTTTCAATAGCATACATAAGAATATTTCGGAAACGCCGGTCAAACTCAATGATGCCAAAGATCCGTTCAAAAGAGAGGCCGTCCACATAATCATCGCTATTCGGCTTCCGAAAGTTGTGAAGGTAACCCGTAAGAGTGTAGTAGTTAAGCCTAGATAGGACCTCGAGCGCCTTTTGTAGATCAGAGATAATCAACCCTCTGGACTCTAGCTTATTTACTTGCTCCATAAACGTCGTAGCGGGTTTAAGTGGTTTCTTCATGTTTGTCTCCACAGAATCGCAACCCCGCCATGGTACGCATTGATTAGAAAACCAATCAAGAGGCGTGGCGGGGTCTAACTCATGCCTAATTATGTGATCAAAGAGGACAAAAAGTCAATAGTAATTTGCCAAATTGCACCATTTCTCTTGCTATTGCATGTTAACGACTTACCCTGACGCTCGAGGCCGGACCTAGATTTTCTTTTCAAAACAAAATGGTGGGTCATGCGGGACTCGAACCCACGACACCCGGATTAAAAGTCCGGTGCTCTACCATCTGAGCTAATGACCCACCTGGTTCAGCTTATCTTGACGCTGAGCATACCTATGATACCACAACTCATTCAGAGCATCAAGAATTTTAGAAAAAGGAATCTCCAGCTTATTGCCGAAGTATTAGTTGCATTTGACATGGTTCGCATTTTAGGGACAATGGTGTCAGGGGGTGCTGTCCGAATGAAGCATACCGATGGCATTGGTGTCCTGGAATACGTTGAGCTTTCCCTTCCGGAAATAGAGGCCTTGGAGAGGGAAAAGACGGTATTTTTGATGAGTGTAAGCCCTATTGAAGCTCATGGCCCGCATCTTCCGGTAGGGACAGATGTCTTTATTGCCTCTGAGCTTCTAAACCGTTATGTATCGGAACTTAAAAAGAACCATCCTGAGCTTACCCTTGTTAAACTGCCTTCACTTTATGTAGGATCAGATGCAGTGCCGGCTCCAGGCTCATTATCTGTTCCCGCTACGCATCTCGAAGGCATTCTCACCGCGTACGGCGAAGGGCTCGCGAAACAGGGATTCCGCTATCTCTTTATCGCAGATAACCACGGTGGACCCCGCCATCAAATGGCGATCGAGGCCGCTGCAAGAAAATTATGGAAAAAGCGCAGGTTCTACCTGATCGACCCTTTTGGGCTGGTCTTTCGTTATATGGTGCAGCATGACCCGAATTTTATGCGGCGTACCGGGCTTGGGCCAGGTGAATGCGGAGACAGCCCGGATAGCCATGCCGGAACTAATGAGACTTCACTTATGCTTGCATGCTGTCCGGAGAAGGTAAGACGAAATTACAAAGAAGTAGAACCTTCTTTGCCTCCTCCGCTCCGTGGAGGAGCTGCTTTTGTTGCTTTCCTGGGAAGGCTCATATATTCCCTGGGCGGTCGCAAGCTTGGGCGGGACCTTCAGGATCCCCTTGCCTATACTTTAGCATGGGTAAGTGATCCCGATATGAAGCCGTATATGGGAGGTCCGGCAAAAGCGAGTAAAGAGGCAGGTGAGGCAATGCTTGTTGCCCGGGTGGAGGTAGCTATGGAATTATTTGAAAAAGCACTTCAAAGTGGCGGCAAGGAACCTGTTCATATTGAACCGATGTTGTGGGGGATAAGGCTTTTGAGAAAATTTCCGTAAGCATGATTTCAAATTGTTGGTTTGAAATATGTGGATGAGGAGTGTAGTCTGAAATGAAAATGGATGATGGAAACAGATGTTGCGAGAGGCGAGGGTGTGAGGTGCGTATCGAAAGGGATCTTATCGGTGAAAGAGAGCTTCCCAAGGACGCGTATTATGGAATCCAGAGTCTCCGTGGCTTTGAAAACTTCAGAATAACAGGCTTAAAGCTGCACCCTGCTTTGATTAAAGCTATGGCAATGGTAAAGAAGGCTGCTGCACTGGCAAATACGGAACTCGGTTACATACCTAAAGAAGTCGGCGCTGCAATAATGGCTGCTTCAGACGAACTAATCGAAGGAAAGCTACACGATCAGGTGATTGTGGATCCTATTCAAGGCGGAGCAGGTACCTCCATAAACATGAACATCAACGAAGTAATAGCAAATAGAGCGATTGAGATATTAGGCGGCGAAAAAGGCGATGATCGGCTGGTAAGTCCCTTGAACCACGTAAACAGGTCTCAATCTACAAATGATGCTGTGCCTACAGCTGCGAGAATCGCCATACAGATGGAACTTGAGAACACTATAAAAGCCCTGGACAAGCTTGCCTCTTCGATGGAGAGCAAAGCGGAAGAATTCAAAGACGTAATTAAGATGGGCCGGACTCATCTACAGGACGCAGTCCCCATAACCTTGGGACAAGAATTCAGTGCATGGGCAGGAGCGATTCGACGTGATATAGAGAGAATCCAGCAAGCAGCTGAGGCCCTTAATGTCATTAACTTGGGCGGGACAGCAGTTGGGACTGCACTGAACGCAGATATGGAGTATATCCGCATTTCATGTTCAGAGCTTGCCAAGATATCCGGGTATCCGTTGAGGACAGCTGAAAACCTCGTCGACGCAACACAAAACGCGGATGTTCTGGCGCAGCTTTCGTCTTGCTTAAAGGTTTGCGCGATTAACCTGTGCAAGATTGCAAATGATATAAGGCTCCTTGCTTCAGGGCCTATGGCAGGCATCGGTGAAATCATCCTCCCTGCGGTTCAGCCCGGTTCATCGATAATGCCGGCGAAGGTTAACCCGGTGATTCCTGAAGTAGTAAATCAAGTGGCATTTCAGATAATCGGAAACGATCTGACTGTGACCATGGCTGCGCAAGCAGGCCAGCTGGAGCTTAATGTTTTCATGCCTGTACTCCTCTTCAATCTGCTGCAGTCCATAGACATACTGGGTAATGCTGCAAATACCTTTGCGGAAAGATGCATAGTAGGAATCAAAGCCAACGAGGATAAGTGTAGACAGGCAGTAGAGAGAAACGTAGGGATCGTTACAGCCCTTGTTCCGTATCTTACATATCAGGTAGCATCTGATATCGCAAAAGAAGCCCGTGCTACAGGTAAGAGCGTCAGGGAAATCGTGTTTGAGCGGGGATTGATGTCGGAGGAAGAACTAAACCACATCTTCTCTCCGTCTCAGCTGACGCAACCGTTGAAATCCCGGCGGGACCTGGCGCGTCATGTAAG
>FIZM01000273.1:1923-2203 GCA_900019985.1 uncultured Clostridia bacterium | reverse complement strand
TGGTTTGGATAGAACATGAGCCACCTGCCGGACCCATGCCAGCGGCCAAAGCCTCCGGCTTTAACCTGACCGCTACAATCGTAGTTGCGTTCATTCTCGTCGTCGCCCTCGTCTTTCTATGGCTACTGGTATTACGCCCCCGGCTCAGACGATCCCGTAGAAGAAGCCTCAGGCGTACACCAATGACAGTGCCTGATGACGACGATATTGAGATCATTCTCAAGTGAGAGGATGGAAAGGAGGGCTGAGTGCTGGAAACTCAACAATGCCCGTACTGTAA
>FIZM01000273.1:0-1894 GCA_900019985.1 uncultured Clostridia bacterium | reverse complement strand
CCTGTGTACCAAACAGACACGCAGGGACAACAATGGCAGCAGCAAGTGCCGCAGCCGGGTCAGGTCCAGCAGTTTCCGTACGAACGTGATGTTTCAACCGGAGTTCGCATCATACTCTGGCTTCTCAGCATATTCGTCACACCGGTCATTGGGATTATCGCAGGAGCTATCTACAAAGGCCATAGGAATCCGGCAAACCACAGATTTGGCCGGACGCTTTTCAACTGGAGCATAGGTTTTCTGGTAGTCGGAATCATCTTATTACTGCTATTGAACTAGCCAGTTCCTTTCTTATCATTGAAGAACTTACGTCCTGGCTGAGCGAGCCATATTCAGCATATCCAGCATTTATTCCTAAACTCCTGACGAAGCCGATATTCCGGCTGGAAAGACTTCGCGGAGATTATTCAGTAGCTGACTCCATCATCAACGCATATCTTAGTGATAGCCCGTCTATAGGCGGGTGAGCCAACAGAAGGGAAAGGTGGCAACAGATGATGGAGAAGCTGCTTTCTGAGGAAACCGAGGCGCTGTTTGCGCAGTCGCTGCACAACCACCCGATTGGGCCTTTATTCAAGCAGTGCACAAACGCAGCCAGGGTACCCTGGGCTGTTCAATTTAAGTGTGGTGATTGCTGTAAGAAGGCATCCAACACGAGACTTGTGGGAATAGCAGGAGGATTTCTGCTCCTTGCCCCGTTTGATCTTTGCGGAATAGTCGTCGAGCTGTTCGGCCCCACAGGCGTGATAGACACCCAGACCGCCAGATTCGTGTTAATCCCGCTGGATAACATATGCAGTTTAGAAGTTATGTCCTTCCCTGTTCCGATGAAAAACGGTTAACGTGAGGAGAAATAATGAGGAGGAGAGCCGGTCTCTCCTCCTTCTTCTTAATCACACCGTAGTGCCTCTTACACCTTGGTTCTTTCTTCTTACCCCGAGGATACTGACTCTTGATCAGGGCTTTAGAGTCTCAACATATGTGAAAGGCTATCGCTTTAGGGGCAGGTTGGCTTTCTGACAGGTATATGCTCCCTTATCTCGCGCATTTCCATGATAGCCATGTCTGCTTCTCTCCGGATGTGGTCAGCCAAAAGAGGAGAAGGGATTGCGCTCAACAGTTTGCACATCAACAAGAGCTCATACGCGGCTCCTTTAAAGTCACGCAGTTCTGTAGTTCTTGCGATTGCCTCATCTACAAATCTTGCGGCGGAGTTGAAAAACCTCGGTCTGGCATTTGCCATTGACTCCAGCTCCCTTGCGGTCTGAAGCAAGCGTACAAATACCCTTCTGAGTTCTTGAGCCTGATTTATCAGAGACCTTTCAGACGGATCCAATAGATGTATTACGAACTCTATATGCTCCTTCATGATGCGTATCCAGAACACCACGCGGCTAAGCAGCATGCGCAGGTGATGGTCATCACCGTGATGAGTTTCGCAGACCATATCCAAAAGGGCAAGAAAATGCACTGCTTCGCGGGTTATATGGTCGATTAGCAATGGAAACAGATTAGGACGCAATTGGCACTCTAGCATCATACGCAGGAGGTCGTATTTGAACTCAATGAGGTCTGAGACTGCTTCCCGAAGTTCCCTGACCAAGCTGGGAGTCACCGTATTGGCTCGGAGCGTCTTAGCTTCAAGGTCCGCGAATCTTGCCTCAAACTCCTTGGCTGTCCTTATCAAGTCAGGCCTGTCGCAAGGCAAACCTGCAGCTATGAACATTGCGTGTTCCTTCATGATTCTGGTCCAGAAGCGTATCTCATTCAAGACAGGAGTCCCTTTGCCGCCTCCCCCGCCTCCGGGCCAATCGCCGGGCATGCCGCTTTTACCTGAGTCTCCCCAGTACTTTGCTTCAGGCGTCTCTTTGTCCATGCCAAAAGCACCTCCTTA
>FIZM01000272.1 GCA_900019985.1 uncultured Clostridia bacterium | reverse complement strand
ACTACTTCAAAAATGTTAAGGTAGAGAAGCGTTGGGCATAAAGAGAAGGGCCATTGGAGCTACGGAAATATAAAGGATTTTACGGGCTTCTAGAGAAAATTAACCTAGTATTCTCGAGGCAAGCGTGGGAAGGAGGAATCGTGTTCCTTGATTGAGGTAAGGGACCTTACTAAAAGATATGGTAAGGCCAGAGGGATTGAGGGGCTCACCTTTTCCGTTGACAAAGGCGAGGTCCTCGGATTCCTGGGCCCAAACGGCGCAGGGAAAACCACTACTATGCGCATTATCACCGGATACCTTGCTGCCACCTCCGGCACGGTCAAGGTAGACGGTTTTGACGTATTTGAAGACGCGATGGAAGCCAGGCGGAGAATCGGGTACCTGCCTGAAAACCCTCCGCTTTACCGTGAGATGACGGTCGGCGGCTACTTGCGATTTGTCAGTGAATTGAAAGGCATTCCAAGGCCGAACAGGAAAGCTGCAATAATCTCTGTAGCCGAAGCAGCCGGCGTAGACGGTGTCTTAAGTCGCGTCATTGGTAACCTTTCCAAAGGGTACAGGCAGAGAGTGGGATTGGCCCAGGCTCTTCTCGGGAATCCCGAGGTCCTGATACTGGATGAACCTACTGCAGGCCTTGACCCAAGACAGATTATTGAGATTCGTAATCTCATCCGCAGTTTAGCAGAGAGGCATACTATCATCCTAAGCTCTCACATCCTACCTGAAGTCAGTATGATTTGCAGCCGGGTCCTTATTATCAATAACGGGAGACTGGTTGCTTCAGACACTCCGCAAGGGCTTTCTGAAAGACTGGAAGGACGGGGACGGATAGCAGTACGGATTCGCAGTCCGAAAGGCGAAACTGAGAGCCTCATCAGGAGGATTCCCGGCGTCGTTTCCGTTTTCATCGAACCCGATGATGCTGCAGCCGACGATAAAAGCATCCTCTTTGTCGTAGAGACAGATGGTAAAACTGACGTGAGGGAGGACATCTTCTTTGCCGTGGCAGAGCAGGGCAGCCCGATTATTGAGATGAGGCCGATTGACATGAGTCTGGAAGATGTATTCTTGAAGCTTACCACGGAAGAAAGGTTAGAAGACGAAAGGGAGGTGGCGTCCGGTGCGTAATGTATGGTTCATCTTCAAGAGGGAGGTCGCCGCCTATTTCGTTTCTCCTATGGCATATGTAATGGGTGCGGTCTTCCTTATGCTCTCAGGTTACTTCTTTTCTATAATCCTGTTGGCAACACATGATGCCAGCATGCAAGGGATATTAGGAAATATGGCACTTGTCTTTCTCTTTATCGCTCCTGTCCTTACCATGCGTCAGCTTGCAGAGGAGCGAAAACTCGGCACAGACGAGCTTATCATGACATCTCCGGTCAGTATAACTTCGATAGTAGTGGGCAAATATCTTGCAGGCCTCTTCACCTATATGGTCTATCTTGCTATAACCTGGGTTTACCCTGTTATTCTCATTAAGTATGGAAATCCGGATATGGGCCCTATATACTCCGGTTATCTGGGAATGTTTCTTTTCGGAGCCGGCTGCTTGGCAGTAGGAACGTTCTCATCATCCCTAACTGACAATCAGATGGTAGCCGGTGTGATCGGATTTGGCCTGCTCCTCCTTTTCTGGATTCTCGGCTGGGCTGAAGCCCTTGTTACAGGGCCTGTTGGAAACGCCATAGCCAATTTGTCTCTTCTCAAGCGTTTTGACGATTTCCAAAAGGGGATTATAGACCTCTCAAGTGTCCTGTATTATGTCAGCTTCATCTTTATCTTCCTCTTCCTTGCCGTCAGAGTCATAGACTCAAGGAGGTGGAGCTGATGAGATCTGAAACATCTCTTGGAGGCAAGTTGCATTCAGCCTTGACCGGCCGAAAAATGCGCTACGGGACAAACGCCGTAGTTCTTACCATTGCGGTAGTGGCGATTGTACTAATGATCAACATACTGGTAGCACGCCATTCCATCAAGTTTGACCTGACGAAGAACCGTTTTTACACTCTCTCAGAAGCCACGCGCGAGTTCCTTAACGGGTTGGGCCAGCCTGTGAAGATTACTGCGTTTTTCCCTGAAGGGGATGCCATGGGTGAGGTGGTCCGGGATTTGCTGCGCGAATATACCCGGATCTCCCCGAAGATTCAAGTTGAGTTCATTGACCCTGACAAGCAGCCTTCCTTGGCAAAGCAGTATGATATCACAGCATACGGCACAACGGTTTTGGAATCAGGGCTAAGGTCCCGCAAAGTCATGGAGTATGAACTCATCGATTACGAGACTTCAGGCGATCTGGTTAACTTCGCAGGAGAGCAGGCATTTACCAGGGCATTGGTAGGCCTGTTTACAGAAGATACGAAGGGGATCTACTTCTCCACCGGTCACGGTGAACGAGCCCTCACTGGGGATTACGTGCAAGCTAAGACATTTCTGGAAGGTGAGGGATATGTTACGGAGGCTCGAAACCTTTCAGTAGAAGGACGGGTTCCGGAGGACGCGGCTGCTCTCGTAATCGCAGGACCGACAAGGGACTTCACCAAAGAAGAGGCTGATGCAGTCCAGGCTTATTTGGAGAAGGGAGGCAAGGTTTTTGTCGCCCTAGATCCGTCAGGCGAAAAAGGGGACCTCCTGAATCTCAAAGGAGTCCTTAAGAACTGGGGAATAGGTGTTAACGACGACTTAGTCCTTGACCCGGGCAGTCATTACTTTCTCGACCTGGCGAGCCTGATACCTGAAATGGAGCTTCACCCGGCAACAGAGAAGCTCATTGAGAAGGGATACACAGTATTTCTGCCGCGAACCAGAAGCCTTTACCATGCCAAAGAGGATCAGGCTTACGGTATCATTGTCGAACCTATCATTAAGACGACTGACAAGGCATGGGGTGAGACCAATTTCCAGGACAAGGCCTCATTCGATCCTGAGACTGACAATGAAGGCCCTTTGACTCTGGCGTATGTGGCTTATAACCCGGATACAGACTCAGTCCTTGTCGTAGTAGGAAATGCAAGTTTTCTGGACAATGAGATAGTGACTATCCAGGGGAATGTAGACTTCTTTATGAACGCCATAAGCTGGATGGTAGGTAAGGAAGAGTCTATATTCATAAGGCCGAAAACACCCAGCTTTGAACAGATATACCTTTCAGACAGAGAGGCGAGGTCCATATTCTACGGGACAGTCCTGGTGATACCTGTGTGCTTTGCGCTCATCGGTGTCGGTGTATGGGTGAGGAGGCGTAACCTGTGAAGAAATTCAGAACGACCTTCATCGCACTGGCAGTCGTCTTAGTCCTTGCATTGTACATGGTATACACAGGACGCGAAGAGCCCACGAAAGAAGCGGATGGCCTAGCGATTTTCGGTGCAACTCTTGACGAAATAAGGAGGATTCAGATCCACCACAGTGACCACAGGTTGACTGTGGAGAAGGCAAGTGACATGACATGGGTTGTCGATACGCCTCTGAACTATGAAATAAGCCAGGAGGCTGTGAATACTCTTGTTGCAGCTGTTGCCGGCGGTAGATTCGAAAAGGAAATCGAATCTGACCCATATGACCTTGATGCATTTGGG
>FIZM01000271.1 GCA_900019985.1 uncultured Clostridia bacterium | reverse complement strand
CCCGGGATTACAAGGGGAGGGACAAAAGCTATAGCGGCAGCTGCCAGCGTAACAAAAGGAGTATAATACCGGGAAAAAGTCGTAATAAACCGCTCAGTAGGGGCTTTGCGAGTCGACGCATCTTCTACAAGATGCATGATCCTGGCTATGGACGACTCGTAGGCCTTCTTTTCAACACAGATTTCAATGATCCCTTGACTATTAACCATTCCTGCAAGGGCAGTGCTTCCAGGTGATACTCTTCGAGGAACAGACTCTCCTGTAAGTGCAGATGTATCCACGAAAGATGAGCCTTCTACAACTCGTCCGTCCAACGGGATCCTTTCCCCGGGCTTTACGACGATTATGTCGCCGATATTGACGCTGTCAGGATGGACAACCTCGATTTCATAGCCGCCATGGTCCTTCAGCACCTTCAAATTCGCGCTGTCCGGACGAATCTCTATAAGGCTCGCAATAGCCTTCCTTGACTTATCCAGTGCAAGGTCTTGGAGGTATTCGCCAACATCAAAAAAGAGCATGACACTGACTGCTTCAGGCAGCTCGTGTATGACAAAAGCGCCAAGTGTTGCCACGCTCATAAGGAAGAACTCATCGAACACCTTGCCGTAGAAGAGATGAGTGACGGCTTGCCGCAACACTTTTCCGCCAACCAGCAAATAAGCTGTGATGAAAATGACATATTCCATGAACACATAAGGTGTCCCGTGGAGCTTAGGCTCGAAGACAATACCGATTAGCAGAAGGATTGCAGATGCGATTATCGCTGTAGGCCGCATCAATGTATTACCGTTGCTTTCGTGCCCATGGTGACCTATATGCGCCCCACGGGATGTGTTCGATTCATCGTGATGTACCAGCATGCTGTCGCTCCTTTTTTGTTCTGCCGAACTCTGTTCTGTCCGCTGTTATCCTCCGGTTCCGGTTGTTTCTTCTGAATAGTGCTCCTTTGCCTGGCGGATTAAAGTCACGATATGGTCGTCATCCAGCGTATAATACACATGCTTTCCGTCTCTGCTGCGTCTGACGAGGCGCATTGCCCTTAGGAGTCTCAGGTGGTGGGATACGGCAGGGACAGAAATTCCGAGGATCTCTGCAATATCACAGACACACAACTCCTTAAGGGACAAGAGGTAGATTAGCTTAGTCCGGGTTTCGTCTCCCAGAACACGAAAGACCTGAGACAACCCATCTACCTCAGATAACATCTCTCTCAGTTGTTTGAGTTCGCCGGTATTTGTATTCACGACGTTTTGCCCTCCTATTACCATTGTCCTGTCACGTTCTTGAGGAGGAAAGTGCAGCGTTAGAAAAACATTTTATCATATAAACAATTGCTTACTTATTATAGTATTTGCAGTGCTTTTTGTAAAGTCGAGAAGGAGAAATGGCTGTGG
>FIZM01000270.1 GCA_900019985.1 uncultured Clostridia bacterium | reverse complement strand
GTCCCTGTCAAGATTAAGTGGGTAAACTCCCGCATAGTTTATTTCCCAACCTCATGCAGTTCGATAACTAGCTGAGGTTAATGGCCGCAGAACATATTTGACCCACATTTTGCCCGATGACGGTCCTTCCAGTAATGGCATTGTCGCTGCCAACCACCTGCTTAAATCCTCTTTGCTTGGCTTGGATTTGGGATCAACTATTTTCGTAGGCAGTACTCTCGTAATCCGCTCCCGGTTAAAACCGCCTGAGCTACCCGAATACCTGGATAATTCGTTGTTTGCCTTGGCCGCTAACAACCGGGCCATATGATCGGTTCCTCTTGAACTCCAGCCCCCGCCTATATTTTTCATGCGCCTGGCTATGGTATGCCTTACTTGCCCCTCGATTACTCCCAGGCGGTCTTCCTTTGGCAAATCTGATATTCCTGCCCAATTACTCAATATGTAGTTCTTTAAATCCCTTATTCGCTTTCGTCTCGTTCTTTCACGGGTGTTCTTAAGAATATGGCTAAAGACTTCTTCTAAACCCTGCTGATCTAACTCCGAGATTTTCTCCGCTACTGCCTGATAATAATCACCGTTAAATCCAAGAGCTTCGGTAAGTCTCCTTCGCAAGTGGAATAAATCCAAGTGATATGTTGCCCCGGGAAATACCTCCAGGCCTTCTTTGATCCAAGCCGCACCGTCCCCGCCAATTCGAATATCTTCTTTGCCTATCAGCCACCATTCCTGACCGAATTTGGCACTAGCCTGTTCCCATATGGTGCTGCCGTCTGCTAATCCTGCTACGGTCTTACGGTTAACCAGTGGTCTACCTTCTTCTTTGCTTTCGTAGGCTACTACCAGTTTTATTTCCTCTTGCCGCCTGGACGACCGTTGTTGTTTAATCATTACACCGTCAGCTTCGATATTTAGCCTTTCTACAATCCGTTTGCCCTTTGGAATTACTCCGTCTTCGAATACTTCAGCGCGAATTTCTTCCGCTTCTTTTTTAGCCCTGGCTCCGGCCCGCTGTACCTCAGACCATACCGTCATGTGGCTAACCCCCGGAACCAGATATTCCAGCAAGGTGGATGCCTTCCGGAAGGTCGTTTCTGTTCCCATGTCAAGCATCATTTTTTCAAGTCTGGGACTGACTCTTTTCTTCGGTGCCAGGCCCAGGGTTTCGTCTAAAAGAAAACAGTTCCTCCCGGTCTCCAATTCACGATAATATCTTCGCTTTATCTCAATTTCTCCTACGGTTGTTACCAGGGTTCTTGAGCG
>FIZM01000269.1 GCA_900019985.1 uncultured Clostridia bacterium | reverse complement strand
GGTAAGGTAAGGGAGGTATACCAATGATTAAAATCAAGCAAGCGTGGTACGTTAAGCAACTGCCGCAACACGTCGTGGCTGAGTTACTGGACGCAAGGTTGGTTATGTTTAGGCTCACTCCGTTTCGCAAGGTCGAGGAAGCGGAATTCAAGCCCTATATGGGACCTCATCCGAGCAAGTGCACATCGTCAGTGGTGCCAGGATACGTCCTAAAGCACTACGGCCTAGAGTGCGGACCGCTACTGCCAACCAAAGAGACTGGTGGGCTAACGACCTGGGAGGCCGAGCAAGAGTATGGCTTACCGGAGGGCACGGTGCGCAGGGATATCCACCGAAAGAGATTTAAGGATACGGAGTACCAAAAAGTCGGGCGTGGTTGGATAGTAAGTAGAGAGGCAATCGAGAGGGTATATCCAAGGGCGGCTAACAAAATTACGGAAAAACTTTGAACGATGGGAGTAAATTCAACCCCTGCCTTTCGGCGGGGGTTTTTGTTTAAGTGAAACCCTGGACAAAAAAGTATTGTTTGCACACAATAAAAGGTGTTGACTATTGTCTGTGGACATGGTATGCTATTGTCAACAGACAACGAAAGGGGTGACACAAATGGCCAGTATCAACATCGAAGCACTAGAAGGCTACATGAAAAACAAAAACATTACCCAGCGAAAGTTAGCCCAAAAGCTGAACATCGATCCATCATATTTTTGGCGCATCATGAGGGGCGAAAAAGACGGTGGCGGCAAGGTGATCAGCGGTATAGTCAATCTTTGTTTGCAAGAAGGGCTTGAAATAACCGATTATATTTTTTTCGATGAACCGTTGTCTGCTGACAACGAAACGTCTGCGACAAAAGATTCCGCCTAGCTAGATCATATAACCTATATGTTTCACAACGCAACGAGGCAAGTGTGCGCAGTTACCCACAAAACAAGAGGGAGGTGAAACCATGACCTATCCAAACGCAATAGGCCACATCACAATCGAACAAGCCTTGAGGCTCTATGAAGAACTCGGCATCTGCGTCATCATTGACGAGGGCCGGCATGTAACTTTAATTGATGAAGATTACCCACTGGCAGAAGTTAGGTAGAAAGCTCGGCGAGATCAAAATAGCCCCTACCTATGCGACAGGTAAGGGGCCAAGA
>FIZM01000268.1:357-1090 GCA_900019985.1 uncultured Clostridia bacterium | reverse complement strand
ACGTGGCAACGTACTGCAAAGATATGTTATGATACTTATATAGTCTGTGTGAGCTTTGGCTGTCCGGGAAGAGCTGAAGGAAACCGGAGATTGTGGGAGGCAGGAGAGACGTGATAACGCTAAAGGATATCAAGGCAAATCCTACGTTTCAGACGTTGATTCGTAGGACTAATGAATACTTATCTATGCTGGGTTATACAGAACACGGTTTGCGGCATGTAACATATGTTTCTACCATGACCGCATATATCTTGGAAACGTTGGGGCATGACAAGCGTACGGTTGAATTAGGTGCAATAGCAGGGTATTTGCATGACATTGGCAATATGCATAATCGTAAGCACCACGGGCCCACAGGCGCAAACATCGTCTATTATGAACTTCGCAGGATTGGAATGCCTCTGGAGGAAATCTGTGATATAACCATCGCCATTGCCAATCATGAAGAGGAGATCGGTGTCCCCGTAACTCCGATTACAGCGGCACTGGTAATCGCTGATAAGAGTGATGCCCACAGAACGAGAGTAGGCAGGGTGCCCTGTGTTGATATACATGACAGAGTCAACCACGCAATCACCGATACTTCTCTCGTAGTAAACCGTGATGATTGCAGCATTACGCTTGAGCTGGCATTCGATACCGGGGAATGCCAGATAATGGATTATTTCACGATCTATCTGACAAGGATGGAAATGTGTCAACAAGCTGCAGCTCTATTAGGGTGTACGTTCAG
>FIZM01000268.1:0-351 GCA_900019985.1 uncultured Clostridia bacterium | reverse complement strand
CCTGTAGCAACTCCTGCAATCAGCAGGGCAGGGAGATAATAGAATATTCCACTGGTTTTCAGGACGAACCATGCGACAAGAAGCTGGCCGATGTTATGAGCCACTGCTCCCAGTATGCTTATGCCTGTAAACCCCAGGAGATGGCTGAGTTGTGTGTACGCCAGAGACATTACCAGTGTAGCGAAGATTCCTCCTACAATGCTAAAAGCGAAGCCGGTGAGCCTGCCTGACAGCAGAGAAGCGATGAGTGTCCTTAGGGCAACTACGACCAGAGCGTCGTAAGGGCCTCCCAGGACTATGGCTATTAGGGTTATGATGTTGGCGAGCCCAAGCTTAGCACCTGGAACAGGT
>FIZM01000267.1 GCA_900019985.1 uncultured Clostridia bacterium | reverse complement strand
GAGATTAACGCAGCCTCCAATGCCTCAATAACAGCTTCCTTGGGAATTCCTCGTTCTTTTTCAAGTTGTTTTAGCGCCTGGATAACCTCGAAATTCATCCTAACCCTCCTCGCCCCAGGCAAATTATTACTGATCCCTAGCCGGGTTTTCGCCTAACACTTAGATTTCCACGACCAATCTGGCGTGACTTACTTTATTCATAGGAATATCGATGATTTCCCCATCGATTTCTAACTGAACTACATCATCTACAAGCCCCAGCAATTTACCTTCCAGTGATTTCTTGCCGTTTATCGGCATGTAGGTGTTGACACGTATTCGTCTGCCGCGAAACCTGAAATAGTCTGATTCTCCGCGAAGAGGTTTCTCCCCTGACGATGACACCTCTAAGACATACCTGTGGGGAATGGGATCGAGATCATCCAGCTTCCTCCCTAACGTCTCATTGATGTACGTACAATCATCTATAGAAACCCCGTCCGGGCAATCGATGTAAACCCTGAGATACCAGTGTCCGCCTTCTTTTTCATACATGACATCTACGATTTCAATGTCTGTGCCTTCCGCTATCTCATCAAGCATCGCGCTGACCATAGCTTCTACTTCTTTCGGCTTCAATGCATATTCCTCCCTGCATGCCGGGCATGAACTTGCGGAACAAGCCGCTATCCATATGTGACCAAAATCTGTGACCAAAATCCGTTGCACAACATGAAAGAGTGGGTCTCCCCACTCTCTACCTACAACTCCTGCAGCGACGATTACTGGAAGGTTCTACGCCAAAGTATAACACATGCATATTCGTGTTGCAACAAGTCGTACATCTTCCTATTGCGGTCTTTGGAATAACTCAAGTAATGTCTCATACCATTGTTTTGAGGACCCTCAGGACTCTCTTAAGAGGACCGTTCTATCAGAAGGCAGTGATGCTATGGATCCTCATGAAAATCCTGTAACCCTAATGGCATACATTCGTGTGATCGGTGCCGGAGCTGAAATAGCAGCTGCTATTCTTATGATGAAGATGAATACGGTTGAGGCAGCTCTCAG
>FIZM01000266.1:2008-2580 GCA_900019985.1 uncultured Clostridia bacterium | reverse complement strand
GTCCTTGGCACTGACCTTGCGCAACTGGTTGCCGGTGTGGAGAGGGCATATGACTATGCCGGGATCGCACTGGGTCTAGAGAAGAGAATCACACTGGAACATGTAAAGTCTGTAGTCATGGGATCTCCGGAATACAGTGTTTTCGATTTTGTAGATGCAATAGGAGAGAGGGATGCCGAGAAGGCTATGAGCTCCCTGCGTCAACTTATTGTTTTCCAAGAGGCGCCACTTAGGATACTATATCTCATAGCCAGGCAAATGAGGCTTATTCTCAAAGCTAAGGCGTTAAAAGCCGGAAAGATGTCTCAAGGCGAGATAGCCAGGGCCTTAGGCGTCCAGGAGTTCGTGGCCAGTAAGTGCCTTGTCCAGGCAGACAGATTCCGCCTGGAAGAGCTGGAGAATGCTTTCTCTTTACTGGCTGAGGCTGACGTAAGCCTCAAAACCTCAGGAGCACCTAATCATGTCATCCTTGAAAGGCTGGCTTTACATCTTTGCGACAGGTCTTGCGTTTAGGCAGTCCCTTCTTCACCGGATTCCGCCGGCGCAGTAAGTGCATTAAGCTTGCGGGCAAG
>FIZM01000266.1:0-1990 GCA_900019985.1 uncultured Clostridia bacterium | reverse complement strand
CGGGATTTGCGCCTGTCTGCTTCATTCCTATGGATTACCCCTTTTTGCGCAGCCTTGTCAATGGTGCTGATTGCTTCCTCAAGCAGCCCGGCCGCTCGGGTGGAATCTCCTTCTGCAAGACTTAGTTCATATTTCTTTATCGCAGTCCTAACTTGTGATTTTACTGCTACATTTCGCATCTGACGCTTCTTTGAGGTCTTAGCCCTTTTTATTGCGGATCTGTTGATTGGCAAAAAACTCTACCTCCTCAATCTATGGCAAATCGCGAAAGTAATTCTACCATGACATCGCCTGAATCGCAACAGTCTTAGGACTCAGAATCAGGAATTATGTCACTTCCTCGCAGTATCCATGCTGGATTTGCCAGGCATTTTACACGTGGACAGCCTACGGACTTCTCGGGATAGGCATTATGACACCTGGGGAAACTACACTCTAAGACAAGAGGTGGTTGCAATGATGCAGGAAAGAAGACGTATTCTGAGGCTGAGAAGGGCAGAAAGCAGCAGGTTAAGTCATCCCGGAAGTTCCGGGGATGATGCGTCCAGCAAAGATGTCATATGGCAGAATTACAGCGTAAGAACGGATCTGGCTTTGGAAGCCCAGACTCTTGTTTCCCAAAGGACAGGGCAAGAGGTTCCTGGGGTTATCTCTGAGAAGGAAGAAACCCGTTATGCCACTGTTACAAGGGTTCAGGTTATGACTGCTGAAGGCGAGCGTATCCTGGGAAAACCAAGAGGCAATTACACGACCATTGATTCTAAGTACCTTCGCTCGAGGAGTAAAGAGATCGACGAAGAGCTGGCCCGGATCTTTGCAAGGGAATTCTTAAGGCTGGCGCCGATTCCTGAAAATGCCACAGTCCTTGTGGCAGGGCTGGGGAATTGGCAGGCTACACCTGATGCGCTGGGGCCTCGTACAGTGGAATACTTAACAGTTACAAGGCATCTTCACAGTTTTGTTCCACAAGAGCTTCGAGGCGGTATGAGAGCGGTATGCGCAATATCCCCGGGGGTCCTGGGGCTTACAGGAATTGAGACCGGGGAGATAATACGAGGTGTGGTAAGCAATGTCAGGCCTGACCTCGTAGTTGTAGTTGACGCACTTGCATCCATGTCCACGCAGCGCCTGGGTTCGACGATTCAGATGGGCGATACAGGCATCAGCCCCGGTTCAGGCGTAGGCAACAAGCGGATGGGGATAAACCGGGAAAGCCTGGGTGTACCGGTAATAGCCATAGGTGTTCCAACTGTTGTTGCAGCGGAAACCATCGCTATGGATGCCATGGATTTTATAGAAAGGCAACAAGGAAGGGGTGGCCAACAGTTCAACGAGACACAGCAGGCGATGGCAAGGCGTAATTACCTTGCTCAAATGCTTTCTCCATATTTCGGATCCCTTGTCGTAACCCCGAAGGAAGTCGACGACCTGGTGGAAGATGCAGCTGAGGTCCTGGCAGCGGGTCTGAACGCAGCTTTGCATCCTTCGATAGACTGGGACAAGATCTTGACTTACCTTTCCTAGTCTAAGTCTTGCGCCTGATTCATATAGATAGTTGTATAAACGCCTATTCGAAGGCGAGGGTTGTACTGTGGCAGGTGCAAGGAGGCGCAAGGCCCGGCGCTCCAGATGGCTTCCTTTGCTCTACATTGCTTGCATTCTGGGGAGTCTCGGCATAAGTGTGTTCCTGGCAGCACGCTGGAATAATTCTGCCTCATCCCGAGGAGTGCTGCCTGTTCTGTCAGGTGTGTTAGTTGAAGGTGAAACGAGGCTGAAGAAGCGTGTAGAGGAGATAATCCGCAACTTCACCCCGAGGCAGGTAATGGAGAAAGGCATCCCCGTATTCGGCGGAACAGGTGAAGGCCGGCATATAGCAGGGGGTATCATCGGAACCGGTGATGTAGGGACCTTGTTATTTGCTCTGTCCGATACAGATCTGCTCGAGCCCAGGACCTTGTTGACAGAGATTATCCCGTGTTTCTCGCTGCCT
>FIZM01000265.1 GCA_900019985.1 uncultured Clostridia bacterium | reverse complement strand
GATGAGCAGGGCGTAGAGGTAGCGAGGCTGGCGGTGTTCAACACATGCCACAATCTGATACGCACCCTCCCGGCGCTGATACACGACACGCACAACCCGGAGGATGTGTCGGATGCGTGCGAGGATCACGGGCCGGAGTCTGTGAGGTATGGCATCATGTCCCGGCCTCCCCTAGCTGTGGAGGAGGAGGAGCGCGACAGGCGCAGGAAGTGGAAGAAAGAGCGGACAAAGCCCGTAATAAGTGAGATAACAGGCTATTAGGAGGCTGTAACATGGATATACAGCTAACCGACATGATAATAGAACCAGGGATGGCGCCGGAAGCTGGGTACGACCATGACGCCAGACAAGAGAAGACTGCCGAACTCCTTCAGCGGTTCGAGTATGCCGACTCATGGCGCAGTCAGTACTACGATGTGGCAACTCGATGCTATCAGCTATACGTAGGCTGGCGCAAGGCACTCTCTGAAGAGCAAAAGGGGCGGTCGAACCTGCACATTCCCCGAACGTATGAGGCCGTCGACACCTGGCGGGCTAGGCTTATTAAGAGCTTCTTCGGCGTGAGCCGTCCATACATCGATTTCCTCCCATCCCCGCAGGGCGCAACTCCTGAGACGATGGAAGCGAATGAGGTCAAGGCGCGCCTGGCCGCGGCCTTGGTGGATCAGCAGCTGGAGCGGAATAATGTGGTGTCGGTGTTCTACGACTTTATCACGTCGATGCTTATCTTCCCCGCTGCCATACTTGGCGTAGGGTGGCGATATGAGAAGCGCATGATCCGGACACGGGAGCCGCTGATTGAGATAGTGTATAACCCGATGGCCGGAATACCGGAGCCTACGCCTATGGTGATAGGGTGGCAAACGGTGGAGCGTGAAGCGGTGGTGTGGGATGATAATGAGCTTGTCAATATAAACTTCTTCGACTTCTGGCCCGATCCGAGGGGCCGAGACGTAGATTCCTGCCGGTTCGTGTTCCAGAGGGAGTGGTGCACTCAGGAGCAACTGGAGGAGAAGTTGCAGGTGTTAGAGGCTGCCGGAAGCGGTGAGGTGTATCCCATCGACTGGGAAGCCTTGCGAGGCGCACAGGGCGAGCTACAGGACGGCGCATGGGAGCTGATGTCTAGCGTGGGGCTGACTCCTGAAGCGTCTGACGGCTACTGGCCGAAGGAAGGTGCCAAAGGACACCTGTTTGAAGTGCTCCACTATTGGGAGGATGAGCGTCACGCAATCCTGGTCAACCGCAAGCAGCTAGCGTATGACGGTGAGAATCCATACTGGCGCCACGGAAAGAAGCCGTTTGTCGTGGTGAGCTTTGAGAAGCTCCCGAATCAGATATTCGGCATGAGTGCAGTGCAGCTCATTGAGCACTTGCAGGCCGAACTAAATACCCACAGAAACCAGCGCATAGACAACGTGAGCCTGGTACTGAACCGCATGTGGATAGTCAGGCGAGGCATCGACGAAGAGCAACTAATCTCACGTCCTCATGGCATCATCGAAGTAGATAATCCGCAAGGCGATATTCAACCAATAGTCACCCCAGACGTAACCGCAAGCGCATACAACGAAGAGCAGGTCATCAAACAAGATATGGAGAGCACCCTTGCAACACCCAACGTGATACGTGGCATGTCTCCTGAGAGAAGGGAGACTGCGACGGCCACAATGACCCAGGCAAGCAATGCAGCGCTTAGGTTTGATGTGAAGATTTTGTTGTTCGATTCTCTCGGCATTCGCCGTATGGCAATGCTAATGGATTGCAACAACCAGCAGTTTATAGATTCTCCCAGGATGGTACAGCTATTCGGTGACAGAGCAGCCCAAGAATGGCAGATGGTAGGGCCTCATGAAATCATAGGTGAATACGATTATCGACCGGCAGGGGCCTCGACAGACCCGGCCAGCAACAAGGAGCTTCGGCGTCAGCAACTCACACAGGCGCTCGCATTTGCGATACAGACGAATAACCCGTTCATCAAGAAATATGAGCTAACGAGGGAATGGTTGAATTCCTTTGATTTCCGCAATGTAGATAAATTCATGTATTCGCAAGAGGAAGTTATGCAAATGCAGCAGGCAGCGGAAGCGCAAGCAGCTTTGGCGCAGATGGGGCAGCCACAGGTTGGGCAGCCGATGCCGGGCATGGGAGCGCCACCCGGTATGATGCCCGGCATAGAACCTCCACCAGAAGGTTTGCGTAGGAGCGTGATTGAGTGAAGCTCACAAAAGAAGATAAGGCGAAGTTGTCAGCCCTTGCACATAGCGATGGCTGGCTGCTTATAGAGGGGCTTACAAGAGAGGCCCTCGCATCCATAACCAGACGGCTCCAGGTTGAGCGCTTCGACGACCTCTCCGATATTGCCCGCCTCCAGGGTGAGATAACGGGCATGGAACGAGTGCTCAGCTATGTGAACAACCGGCTGGACAAAGAAAGGGGTTAAGACATAATGGCAAATGGTATCTTCGATGACGACCTGCTCGAACTCGACGAGTCCCCGGAAACCGGACAAGACTTTGAGGAGCAGGCGACAGGCCCGGAAGGACAACCTGAAGGAAGTACCGAGGACACAAGCGAGGAACCGGAACAGACAGAAGGCGAACCGTTACAAGGCGAACCGTTACTTGGAAAGTTCAAGAGTGTAGACGACCTGGTCAAATCCTATCAGGAGCTTGAGCGGAAACTTGGTTCACGGGATGAAGAGAAAGAGCAGCTGAGACAGCAACTCTACATGTTGCAGGGGTACTTGCAGGCGCTGCCCCAAATGGGACAACAGCAGCCGACGCCTGAGCAGCAGCAAGCAAAGGACGAATATGACGAGTTACTTGCAGAGTTTGAGCAGCTATATCCCGGACTGACCAAGGCGCTGATCAGGCAACAGGAAAAGGTGATGTCAGAACGGCTACAACAGATTGAGCAGAAGGTTGGTCAGGCGGTAGCACCATTGCAACAGTTCATGATGCAGGAGCATTTCAATAGGCAAGCCCTGGAGCTTGCAGCGAAATACCCCGACTTCAAGGACTACGCACAAGACATGATGCAAATTTACCAAACTCAGCCGATGCTTGCAGCTATGCCGGATGGCATGGAAACGGCGTACCAGATGGCGAAAGCGAGGCATGTAGTAGCAGCCTCTCAGACAGCACAAACAGAGGCCGGCAAAGCAGCAGCGAGGCTGCCAGGTAGTAGCGGTGCAAGGACTGCCAAGCCACAGGATGCTGAGAAGGCGTTCCTAGAGGACATTTTCGGTAGCGGTGAACCAACAGGAATATTCGATGACTTATAGCGGTTAGGCAAAAGAGCCTACCGCTAATTTATTAGGAGGTGTATCAAATGGCGGTAGGACCAGCAAGTATATATGATATTTCAGCAACGAGAAAGCGTTTTGATGTTAACAAACAAATAGCACAACTGATACCGGATGCTTCTCCGTTTGCCGTGTTTATGATGAGGGCGCGGAAGAAGGTCGTAGACTCGGAGAAGTTTTACTGGTATGACGAGGAACCAGCGCCGTGGTGGACTACGTTCAGCACAGCATCGGCGGCACTCGCTGCAAATGATACTCAGATAGTCCTGGCTGATGTAGCACATATCAGTCCGAAAGACATACTAAAAATCACCGAAACAGGTGAGCAGCTGTTTGT
>FIZM01000264.1 GCA_900019985.1 uncultured Clostridia bacterium | reverse complement strand
CTCGCCCGTTCAGCTGGGGCGCCGTTCTTCTGGGTCCTATATGGTATCTTCTTCACGGAATGTGGCTTAAGGCGATCTCACTAGTCGTTGTCCACGCGATAGCAGTCAGCGTATTTAATGGCCTAGGCTCAATTGGCATGGCGATCTGGGCAGGCTTCATGTTCCACAACGACTATCAGCGCTATAGGTCTCAGCGAGAGCAATTCCTATGGTAGTACGCGCGTTACTAAAGGATATCAAGGAGGGTTTCCAATGGGAAAGGTCAACGTTACTATAATGGATGCCACAGGCAATCGCCAGCAAGAAGCGGCACTGCCTGACGACGCTCCGGTTGGTCGGATTATAGCCAAATTAGTTCAGATGATGAAGCTCCCCACAACCGGGCCGGACGGTCAACCTCTTAGCTACAAGTTCCACCACAAAGCCTCAGGAAAGCAGCTATTGGATGATCAGACCCTCAAAGATGCAGGGGTAAGAGACGGTGACGTCCTCAGGCTGCAACCTGAGATTACAGCCGGCACAAACCTTGGCTGAGGAGCATGTTATGTTAGATCCGCTGGAGATTACCGTAGCAGACCTTGAAGAAGACAGGTACAGCCGTTTGCGCCTTATCCCATGGTGGGATCAGTCTAAGCTGAAAAATGCCAAGGTCATGGTTGTTGGCGCAGGCGCGCTGGGAAATGAGGTCATCAAGAACCTTGCCCTGGTCGGGGTAGGCAACATCCTCATCATCGACATGGATATAATCGAGAACTCCAACTTGTCACGGTCAGTCCTCTTTCGTGCAGAAGACTGCGGACGGCTCAAAGCTGAAGTAGCCGCTGAACGAGCCATGGAAATAAACCCTGACATTAACGTAACATGGATGAATGCTGATATCGTCAATGATGTCGGACTCGGAGTTTTCGCATGCATGGACGTAGTCATCGGCGGCCTCGACAACCGCGAGGCGCGCCTGGCGATAAACCAGAGCTGTTGGAAGGTAAACGTCCCATGGGTAGACGGCGCGATTGAGGTCCTCCATGGCGTTGCACGAGTCTTCGTACCACCTGACGGTGCATGCTATGAGTGCACTATGGGAGAAGTAGATTACCGCATTTTAAATGCCCGCAGATCCTGCACCCTTCTCAGCAAAGAAGAGATGATTTCCGGAAAAGTACCGACAACTCCTACCATTGCATCGATCATTGCCGGAGTCCAAGTCCAGGAGGTTTTAAAGCTCCTTCATCAGCGTGACAACCTTCCCCCCATTAGCGGGCGCGGGTTCGTGTTCAACGGCCTTAATTTCGATTGTTACCTCATCGAGTATCAGCGAAAAGACGAATGCCCCAGCCACACCACATATCAGGAGCTGACAGCCATCGACGGGGACAGTTGTTCAACTACCCTGAGAGATTTACTTAACAGAGCGGTAAAAGATCTCGGCCCAGGCTCCCAGATCGATCTCGAACACCAGTTGATAGCAGCTTTGGAATGTCCGGAATGCGAGACGAAAGAGAACATATGCAAGCCTCTTGGACGGATGAGCCGGACAGAGATCCTTTGCCCTGCTTGTGGACAGGAGAGAATGCCGGAGCTTGTGTATTCGTTGGACGGCTCCCCAGGCGAGGAGCACATCCTTGACATGACAGTCAGAGATGCCGGCCTGCCGCTGTATGACGTCTTTACAGCACGGAATGGGTGGTCAATGACACATTACGTTCTCAAAGGCGGCCTTCCCCTGGTTTTTCAAAACTCTGAAACATGCAGGTAGAAGGCATCCTCCGTGCGCACGCATAACATGGGGGTGGCATAGTGGACGACGAAATCAAGATTGAGTTAGGCGAATCTGTTTCAAGACGCTCACTTGAAATCCCGAAGGCACCCAGGCCGACACAGACTCGTACTGTTGGGGCAAGCCCAGGCAGCGAAGACATTGCCATTTTCATCGATTCCAAGCTCTTAAGGAAGATCATGGCGTTTGCCTCGGACAACCGTTCTTCCGAGTGCGGAGGCGTGCTTATCGGCGAAGTCTTCCAGGATGACTTAGGCATGTATATCACGATAGATGCGATGATAGAAGCGAAAAACGCCGCCTCAAGCCATACCAGCCTCACATTTACGCACGAGACATGGGATTACATTTATCGCATCAAGGACGAGAATTACCCCACTCAACGAATCATAGGATGGTTCCACACCCATCCGGGCTTCGGAGTATTCCTGTCAAAGCATGACCTTTTCATCCACGAAAGTTTCTTCAACCAGGAATGGCAAGTAGCATTGGTTGTTGACCCGGTAAGGTATCAAGCGGGTTTTTTCGC
>FIZM01000263.1 GCA_900019985.1 uncultured Clostridia bacterium | reverse complement strand
GAGACAAAACAAGACCGCATCCAGCAACACCGTAAGGAGAACGCGAGTATCCAAACGCTACTCGGTGAAACAGACGTGGACAATTGGCCGACAGCAGACCGTTGGGGACACAACTATGTTATGTGGGCGAAGAACATGACAGCGATGATTGAAGAGGAAATGGGGGCCAAGTGGCATCAATACATACAGGCGGCATGTGACAAATACGGCCATCCTGGAGGGTTACAGAAGAATCCGTTGGCCATCGCCTATGCTATGGAGTTGGCGCAAAATGAAGGAACGAAGTCTGTAAGTCTTGTGCGATTGATAACAAAGATCTTGGACTTCGCAGAGGCTTCTTGGGGGTAGGTTTTGGTTCTTTCGTAGTAGAGTTCTAAACTCGACGGACAGTTTTGAAAACGGGAGCTGGTATAGTGGATGGGTCAGAATACTATGTGTAGAGATGCCTCCTCAGGAAGAGCAGGGGCTGTAGTAACGGACAGAAGGAAAACCGTTTGGATTCTAAACCATTATGCGACTCTCGGCCAGGGACGACACTACAAGTTGGCTTATCAGCTAGCAAGAAAGGGTCACTCAGTCACTGTTTTTGCGGCTAGTACAGTGCACGGTACGGAAAGGAACCTAATAACAGGCAGAGCGCCATATATTCTTGAGGAGGATGGCCCGGTTCCTTTTATTTTCATTAGGGCTAGGGATTATTCGGGAAATGGCTGGGATAGAATGGGCAATATGGCCGATTACGCTTGGCGAGTAGTCTCTGTTTCCAAGAAGCTCAGCATGGTGAAGCCGGATGTTGTGATTGCATCGTCGGTTCATCCCTTAACATGGCTTTCAGGCTATATTATAGCCAGACGTTATCATGCGAAGTTTGTCGCTGAGACTAGAGATCTTTGGCCTCAAACGCTGATCGACATGGGGCGACTGCGCGAAAATAGCATCGCGGCGAAGGTACTCTATGGGCTTGAGAGGTTCATCTATACCAAAGCCGATAGACTGGTCTTCACCATGCCTGGGGGCAAAGACTATGTTGCGTCTTTGGGGTTGGATACGTCCAAAGTGGCCTACATCAACAACGGGGTTGAGCTAGAAGAGTTCCATCAGAACAAGGTAACACATGTTTACCCCGATGCTGACTTAGACAGGACTGATGTTTTTAAGGTGGTCTATACGGGATCCATGGGGCAGGCGAACGCGCTTCATTATGTGGTGGAAGCTGCAGAGATCGTGCTGAGCAGGGGCATCTCACAGATTCTCTTTCTTCTGTATGGTGATGGTTATCAGAAACAGGAACTAGAAGAATTAGCAAGACGTAGAGGCCTGACAAATATTCGCTTCAAAGGCCGGGTAGAGAAGAGGTTTGTCCCCAGCATTTTGAGTCGCTCTGATCTAAACATCTTCACGGGACAAGACATTCCCCTGTACAAATACGGCCTGAGTCTGAATAAGATGTTTGAGTATTTTGCCTCAGGCAAACCCACGATCTCCAATGTCGAATGTGGTTACGATTTGTTGGACAAGTACCAGTGCGGGATTACAGTAAAAGGCGGTTGTCCAGAAGCGTTGGCCGATGGCATCATCAAGTTCTATGACATGCCGCCTGAGGACTATGCGCGTTTCTGCCAACACGCTTCTATCGCAGCCCAGGATTTTGACTTTAAAGTGTTGGCTGAGAAACTGGAACAACTACTCCTCGAATGATTGCCCCGCTGTGGCCGAGTCCACAGCCGTCAGGAACCTGGAATGGCTTTTCTATACATGGATGCGCAGGCAATAACAGTCTAGCCCGTTTCACTTGTTTGGAATTCGAGCAAGCGAGTTGGAAGTTGATTGCCTCACGGCTTCCTGGATGGGGTTTGTGAGACGATCCAACTAATTGTGTAGGCGTCGCTTGACTACAGTAGCTGTTCTCAAATGGCGTAAAGCTGTTGCAAACGTGGGGCTTTGTGAATGGGGGGACGCATTGGGGTGTTAAGATGGGGATATATCCATTAGACACATATTAACGTGAAGTGGTGGAATCAGGAAATTGAGCGTTATCGAAACGAGACAGTCTATCATATTTACGAATGGCTGTAGTCTACCGAGCGTTGTCAAGGTTTACGCAAGATCATCTACGAGATCCGAAGCGATGGAACGGTTGTGGGTTACTTGCTCGGTTTTGTTATCAGGAAAGGGCCTTTTAGGAAGAACCAAACGATGGAGTCCTGCGTTTTTTCGACAGGACGTGGATGAGGTCACGGTCAAGGACAACTTGAAAGGAGTGTGCAAATGACGGCACTTGAGCAGCGTTTGAGGAACAAATCAGCTTTGCTAGGAGTCATTGGATTAGGATATGTGGGTTTGCCCCTGGCAGTGGAAAAGGCCAAGGCGGGATATAGGGTCATCGGCTTTGACGTTCAACCTCACAAAGTGGACATGGTAAACCAAGGCATCAACTACATAGGGGATGTGGTTGACGAAGATCTCGCTGAAAT
>FIZM01000262.1 GCA_900019985.1 uncultured Clostridia bacterium | reverse complement strand
GATTAAGTCTATATAATTGTGTAAAAAGGAATTGAGCCACAAACTCATTCCCCTCGGTTATAATATAAGTGTGAGCAAATATCAAACCGAGGAGGAAGAATCCATGGCTCAGTTTAATATTACCCTAACCGAAGAAGAATTGCACGAACTTTTTTTAAGCAACAGTCGAGATAAAGCCGTTGCAAAACTATTAGAAAAGATCTTTAACCAAGTCCTGATATGTCAGTCTACCGAGCAACTTGGTGCTAAACCTTACGAGCGAACTGATAAACGTAAGGCTCATCGTAACGGCTATTACGATCGAGAACTAATCACCCGAATGGGAGCGCTAAATCTAAGTATTCCCCGCCATCGTAATGGTAAAGAATTCAACACAGAATTATTTGAGCGCTACCAACGTAGTGAACAGGCATTGCTACTAGCCATGATGGAAATGGTGGTAAATGGTGTTTCAACTCGGAAAGTAGAAAACATCACGGAAGAACTTTGTGGCAAGAAGTTCTCTAAATCCACCGTTTCAGCACTTTGTAAGAAACTAGACCCCATAGTCCATGCTTTCAGGACAAGGCCACTTAAGAGCCATTATCCCTTTTTAATTGTGGATGCCCTCTATATTAAGGTGCGAGAGGATCATAGAGTCCAGTCTAGGGGGTTGCTCATTGCCATTGGGGTCAATGAAGAAGGTTATCGAGAAATTATCGGCTTTCAGGTGTCAAACACGGAGAGTGAAAGCAGTTGGGGAGAACTCTTTTCTTCCCTTAAAGAAAGGGGATTAAAAGACGTTCACCTGATTACTTCTGACAACCATAAGGGTCTTGTCAAAGCGGCCAGGAGACATTTCCAAGGTGCTACCTGGCAGCGGTGTCAAACACATTTTTCAAGAAATATGTTAGATCATACCCCCAAAGCATTGCAGCCCGAAATCAAAGAAGACCTTCGTCAGTTGTATGAAGCTATTGACATAGATAGCGCCCGTAAAGTGAGAGACGAAATCATGGATAAATATGAAACAAAAGCTCCAAAAGCCGCTAGCCTTCTAGACGAGGCCTTTGATGATATTACAGCAGTTCTGGCAGTTCCCCTAAAATATCGGAAACGATTACGCACCACCAATGGTGTAGAACGGCTAAATCAGGAAATTAGGCGTAGGGAGCGAGTAATACGCATATTTCCCAATGAAGCATCAGTAATCCGCTTAATGGGTGCCTTGCTTATGGAGCAAGACGAGAAGTGGCAAGCAGGTCGTAAATACTTTGATATGGACCTATACTACCAAACTGCCAATAACAAGGCTTCAAGGGGTGATACAGCAGCGTAAATTGCATTTTCAAGGTTGTAACCGTCGCATTTATTCCACGGTGTTGTTTACAGCGAGCCTCTGCCCGGCATGGGTTAGAGCATCAACGGCATCACCCTTTAAAAAAAGTATGATGCATGGCACATTAGCCTACCATGCCGGGCCACTCACTGTAAACAACCTTTCGCGGCATAAACGCTTACAGATGACTTTAGCATCTGCTTCTTTTGTGACCCTAAAAACTGCTCTAGACGTTTGGAATCTTAACCGTAATTGTAACTCTAATATTTACATGGGGGTGAGTTAAGGGGTTAACCGACGACCGAGGAAAATTACACACTAATTTGGACTTGACT
>FIZM01000261.1 GCA_900019985.1 uncultured Clostridia bacterium | reverse complement strand
TGGGAGTGGCACAGAGGTCACCCAAATGGCTATGGTAGTTGAGCTTGTAGCAGGAGAGTCGGCAGCGAAGTAGAAAAGACGATGGTAGAGAAGGCCAAGCGCAGGGTAAGAGAGGGAAGTCATGCAGAGAGTTCCTTTTTGTGTGGTTACGGTTCTGATTCTCAGTTGTTGTCTGGCATTTTCGCTTTTTGCCTCTCCTCAGGCTTTTGCAGGAGTTGTCAAGGCCCAACATGACTTAAGGGTTGCCACTGTTCTTGCGATACCCTCTCATCAAGATCATGAGCTCACAACAGATCACCTGCCTCTTGTGCTTGACTCCGGCGATGAGGTCGGGCACCCCTTTGATAAGCGCGTTGATATCGCAAATGACCTACGCAGGATCTACACCGGCCCTATCGAGGTTAAAGGCAGTGACTTATGCCTTCTCATGATAGGCGCGGGAACCATGCTCCTTATGGATGAGGATATATACGACATGATAAACTCCGGCCCCAAATCTCCTGAGGATAGGCAGATTAGTGGAATTGTGACCGAATTGGGGAACAGCCTCTCAGCTTTGGCAATCTGCGGGCTTATCTCTACTCGGGACCGGGAGACTGCTTACCTTGCGGCGAACGCAGTGGCTTATTCAGGGATAGCTTGCCTGACACTAAAAGCAGCATTTGGACGGGCCCGGCCGTGGCAAGGCGAAGGGCCGCACTCCTTTGCCGGACCCCGGATAAATGATGCTTATAGTTCAATGCCTTCGGGGCACACGGCCACTGCTTTTGCCCTTGCAACAGTCCTGGCAAACCGGTACCCAAAGTACAAGCATCTCTTTTACGCTTGCGCTTCTGTCATTGCACTGTCCCGCGTGTATGTCAATGCCCACTGGCCCAGCGATGTCTTAGCCGGCGCAGCTGTCGGCGTCTGGTCTGCGAATCATGTCATGAGAAACAGTAGTATTCTGGAGATAAGGTGGTAGGGAAACCTTACCGATATTCCAACACAACCCGTCCTCCGCTGCTTTCTTGAGTGTCGTCCCGCGCGAGCCTACCAGGGGAGGATTTCCCGTGTAACA
>FIZM01000260.1 GCA_900019985.1 uncultured Clostridia bacterium | reverse complement strand
CCTAGGTCGTTTTCTCGAATATACGATTGAATCTTCCCAGCAATCACTGTTGCTGCGGTCTTCCTGGGTTGGTTACTCAACATAACAACCCCCGTTAACAAGACATCTGATGACTCCAAAAGTGATTAGATGTCTGTATCCTTTAGATCACCTTGATCTGTAAATGTCAATGGTACTTTTCCTAGGAAAGAGTTGTGATCTCTCACAAACACAAAGGAAATCCCATATCGTGATATGGGAAACGCTATGTACCAAGTCTTGTCACCGGCAATTGCAGACATACTCTCTTTGGGAGACCCATTGCTAGGCTGCACAATGGGGAGATGCCTCTTGGAATACGAGGGATAGGAAGTGGAGCATAAAGAGCGAGAGGAAAAGGTACTTCAGATGGCTGTCAAAATCCAATGGACCGTAGACAACATACGAGCCCTTGGCGCAGGAAGCATGTACCATCTCGCCTACAGGCCCAATGAGATCTCCTATGAAGTCCTCGTTGACGTAAACAACGGTGAAATCAAGCCCGGAACTAAAGCTGAAATAGTATATGTAGGTGGGCAACGTCCGGAGAGAATCGCAGAAGCCACCATTGAAAACATTGTCATTTCGAAAGGCTTCAGGAGATTCGACTTCAGGCTGGACAAGATCATAACGTCTCCTGAAGAAACAGCTGCAAAAAGCCATATAGGGCTTCTATGCCGTTACATCCAGCACTGAAACATGAGCAGGCAACATAGACAAGACCATACTGCGCGTGCTCAGCTGCTACCTAGGGTCCCACCTTACCGGCGTTCCAATGGTCATAAGCTCAGATAAAGGCACTAGCCTGTAGCCCTTTTCACGCAATCCGTCTATTATCAGAGGAAGCGCATCTTGTATCTGCTGGCTGGAATCGCTGGCATGCATAAGGACGATAGCTCCGGGAAAAGTCCGCCCGAGAACCCGTTCAACCATAAAGTCGACCCCCGGATTCTTCCAGTCCAGCGAATCTACGGCCCAAATCACTGTCTCATACCCCAAAGACCTGGCCGTATCTATCACTACATCATCATAATCCCCGTTTGGAGGGCGAAAATACGGAGACACCTTGCCTGCAGTATCAACAAGATCTTTATGGGCTGTACTGATGTTTTTCTCTATCTCCTCCCTGGAGTAGTTGCTCAAATCTACGTGAGCATCGCCGTGGCTTGCTATGTCATGCCCTGCTTTGGCTATCTCCTGCACGAAATTGGGGTACCGCTTGGCCCAGGGGCCTGATAAGAAGAACGTAGACTTCACGTTCTTCTCGCGAAGGATCTCCAAAACCCCCATGACTTGCTGCTGACCCCAGCTTATATCGAAAGTCAGTGCAACAACAGGCTCTTTAGTGTCAACATAGAAGATGGGCATCTTGACTTTCGGGACCACAGCAATCCTTTCAGTGACCGGCTCCTCAATAAGAGCTCCATCTGGAACACGGGCTTCTTCAAGCTCTTCGCCACGAACCTCAGTATCGACGGAAGGCTTTTCTGCAAGTCCCACCCCTACATCTTGAGGTTCCTTCTCCTCTGCAATAGGTATATCAGCAATTTCAGGAGCGACTTCACCCGTAGAGGCCTCTTCAGTTTCATAAGCCGGAGGAAATCTCCTTAGTTGTTCTATCCTACGTCCGAAGACGAATCCCATTCCCACTGCAATACACGTGAATAGTAGCAATGCTATGAAAAGCTTACGCCTGGTTATTATCAACCTTCCGCCACCTCATCTCGAATTCTTATGACAAATGCATCCCATCGATTTCTGACAGATGCCGCTCCTTACCACATGTTATGTGCACGTAAGCTGACGTATTCCCTCCATATACATAAACAGGCGTGTTCACTAAGTCACCCCAAACCCATTATCACCTTGGCCACTTCAAAATAGACTATGAGACCTACCACGTCGACCGTAGTTGTGAGGAATGGCCCGGCCATTACTGCAGGGTCAAGCTTTAACCTCACGGCTAGCATTGGCAACAATGCGCCGACTAAATTTGCGATAAAGAGCACAACGAACAAAGCGATACCGACTGCAAATCCGATCATTGTATCTCCTTGCATCAGATAAGCCCTTAAATACGCAAAACCCCCAAGGATTGCCCCTAGAATAAAGCCTGTTGTGATTTCTCTTAGCAAAATCGTCCTCGCATGCCTTTTGTCTATTTCACCTGTGGCAAGGCCGCGCGTTATCAGAGTTGATGATTGGGTCCCTGCATTACCCCCTGTGTCGATTAGCATAGGCATAAAAAACGCCAATGCTATCGCTGCTTCCAACGATGCAGAGTATGCCTTCAGAATATTACTAGATAAGCTTGACAGCAAAACAAGTAACGCAAGCCATCCTCCCCGTCTTTTGACATCCTCAAACACAGTCAAGTTAAAATAGGTTTCCTCAGGAGCACCTAGACCACCCATCAAGTGGATATCCTCCGTGTCCTCTTCCCTAACAATGTCTAAAATGTCGTCGTGGGTAACAATCCCAACCAGACGCCTTTCTTTATCGACAACAGGAAGAGCAATAAGGTCATAATCTTCAAATATCCTGGCTACATCTTCCTGGTCTGTTTCAGTAAAAACGCTCTTTATCTCAGGATTCATTATGTCTTTTATTAGAGCGGATCCCGGAGCAAGGATCAGCTCTCTTAGAGAAAGCCCCCCTATGAGCTTTCTGTCCTTTGATATCACATAAAGATGATAAATCGTCTCCTTATCAGGGGCAGTAGCTCGAACATGCTCCAAGGCTTCATCGACAGTCATCTGCTCCTTGAGATCCACGAATGCTGTCGTCATCAGCCTCCCGGCGGAATCTTCCGGGTACCCCAACAGCATGTCTGCAACACAACGTTGATCAGCTGACAGCAGGGACAAGTATCGCTTTACGACTTTTGCGGGAAGCTCTTCAAAAAGCTCTGTTCTGTCGTCCTCACTCATCTCATTTAAGATCGTTGCTACCATATCACTGCTGAGCGAACGAAGGAGCATCTGCTTACTGTCTACATCCATGAAGTCGAAAACCTTAATCGCCAGGTCCTTCGGAAGGAGACGGAAGACAAACCCTGCAGCGTCAGGCAGTAAATCCTCAAGCACTTTGGCAATGTCTGAAGGGTGATTTCTCTCGAGGGCTCTCTTGATTCCCAGGTAGTCTCTTTGAAGCAGAAGTTTTCGGACGGTTGTTGTGAGTTCGCTGTGCATGGACGTTCCTCCCTTCTTCCAAGTTAGACATAGGTCCCATCATGTGCCTCCCCTGGAACAAAGGGTACGCCTACTTAGCAAAAGAATACCCCTGCCCGTTCAACGCCCGGGCAGGGGTAACAATAGCAAACAAAATCAAGGTAACCCCTCTCCGGGAGATGCACATGACGGGCTCTTTATGACGCATAAGAACACATTGACCAGAAACCGGACCCTCCCACTACCTCCAGGGTCGGCATCCAATATCATCATCCCCCTTCGCGGAGTGTTTAAGTTGTAGAGAGGCCTATAAGGCAACACCTGCGATTTCCCTCCACATTTTACAATATGCCTTGGCTAGGCGTTTGTCAAGAAAGAGGCTACACTCTTGCCGACTTCCATTTGCCGCTTTTGAAGCGTAAACCGATAATAGCTGATCGCGCCACCTGGTCGATTGCCATACCCATCCAGGCGCCGACAAGCTCAAGGCCCATTACAACAGCAAGAAAGTACCCTACCGCTACTCGAAATCCCCATACACCTACAGCAGTTGAGTATAACGGCCACTTGGTATCCCCTGCGCCCCTAAGCCCGCCTGCAAGTATAAACTGTGTGGATTGAGCAGGCTGGACAAGCCCAAGGATCCTGAGGACAGTAGCAGTACGTACTATTACTTCAGGGTCGTTGGTATACAACATGGCGATGTACTTGCCGAACAGAATAAACATCAAGGCCATACAACCTGACACAAACATCCCCATTTTCCTTGTTTCCCTTGCCCACTCCTCGGCTGCGTCAGGCATGCCTGCACCGAGGCCTTGGCCGACCAGGGTTGTAGCGGCTACGGCAAATGCCATTCCAGGCATAAATGAAAGGTTCAGGATGTTCATTCCGACTTGATGGGCGGCTACGACAGTAGTTCCGAAGCCTGCAACTATCTTTAGATAGACCAATTGCCCTCCGCGCAAGACTATTTGTTCTCCTGCAGACGGCGCTCCGACTCGAATGATCCTTTCAAAGAGCTCCTTGTTAAGCGCGAAAGGGCCGGTTAAATGTAAATGGGTATTACCTGACATGACTACCCTGAGGAGAAGCAAAAAAGCTATGACCCTAGCAAAGCTTGTAGCCAAAGCAGCACCGGCCACTCCCAATCGCGGAAACCCGAATTTCCCGTAAATCAACAGGTAGTTCCCTATGACGTTAGTGACATTTGCGACCATATTGGCTTTCATGGGTGAAACTGTGTCCCCTGCTCCTCGGAGTGCAGCGGTAAGGCTCATGGCTACTACCATGAACGGGCCGCCTGCTGCGATAATCCTCATATAGCCGGTTCCCAAGGGAACCACATCTGCCTCAGCACCCATAAACTTCAGAACATTTGCTGCAAAAGCAAAACCCAAGGCGCTTACTACAAGTCCCATTGCTATGACCAGCATCAGGCTTTGACGCATGGCATCATTGGCAACTTGGTCCTCGCCTGCCCCTATAGCGCGCGCAATAACTGCAGTTGTGCCCACATTAAGAGCAATGAAAACAGCCATGGCAAAGAACACCGGCTGGTTTGTCAATCCGACTGCTGCAATAGCTGCAGGCCCCAATCTTCCAACCATCATCATGTCTGCCATATTTACAAAAGAGACCAAAGCCATTTCCACCAGGGATGGCCCTGCAAGCTGAAGGACCTGCCTGCGTACGGCACTTAATGAATCGGGACGCGAAAGAGTTCCATGTTGTTGTACTTC
>FIZM01000259.1 GCA_900019985.1 uncultured Clostridia bacterium | reverse complement strand
CAATCCTGGCTTACATTTTGCAGCAATATGACTCCGGGAGAGATCAAAGAGGCCCGCATCATAGTGGAAGGAACGCTAATAGAGTTAGCTGCCGGCCGGATCTCATTGGCCGAGATAAGAGGCTTGCGCGATTTGCTGAAGGGGATGGAAGCAAGCTTTAACAGGGCTGACTACGAAAGGTTTCTTGTTTTAGCGGAGCAATTCTGCCAGTGCATAGGCAAGGCTTCGGGAAATCGAATCCTTGCCGAACTGGTCACGGGTCTACGGAAATCTCCTACATTTGAAGTAGAAACCAAAGGGATAAGAGAGTTATGTGCTCACACCTTAAGGTATTATGAAGGAATCCACAATGCCTTTGTTTCCCGCGATACCGGCGCTGCGAGAAGGCTGGTTATTGAGTACAACAACGAATTGGAGCAACTTGAACCCCAGAGAGACGTTGTGATCTATTACGATGTTTTAGGAACGGGCTCTTTGGGAGGAACCTTTTACACCCTTGGGCAAGGTATCGCTAAGCTTGTCGGCGATCATACCGAGATCAGCCTGGACATAAACGTGACAGGCGGCGGTATTGAAAACGTAAAGCTGGCTCAGGATCGGCTTATCGCCATCGGAATAACCCAGGCTGACGTAGCCCATGACGCTTATCACGGCGTGGGAAAGTTCGATTTTCCCCACAGGAATCTGCGTGTTATAGGGTGCTTGCCGGGATTGGAACTTCAGATTTCTACATTAGCATCATCGGGAATAAGGGGTCTGTCAGAGCTCCGCGGCAGGAGGATTGCAGTGGGGGCCTATGGAGGTGCCACTGTGGATGTTGCCCGATCTGTCCTCGAGTATTCCGGGCTTAAGTGGGAAAGGGATTATGATCCGAAGATTGTCGCTTTTTCAACTGCAGTTGACATGCTGCGTAATGGGCTTGTGGATGCAGTCTTTTATCTCTCCATCGGTCAAAGCCCTGCGTTGCTTGATTTAGCGTTGGAACAACAGATTAGGCTTATAGGCTTAGATAGTTCCCTCATAGCTTCATTGGAATCCAGCAACTCCTACTGGTACAAGACGACTATTGAAGCCAATACTTACCCACACCAGAATAGGCCTGTAGAAACAATAGGTATTCCCACCATTTTGGTGACACATAAAGACTTGCCTGAATCAGATGTTTACTCGATAGCCTCTTCAGTTTTCACTCATACAGAGGAGATCGAGCGTTTGGTATGGCCTCCCCGTCCTTTCAGCTTGCACTATGAGATAAGAAAAGTGGGAGTCCCATACCATCCTGGTGCAGTTGAGTTCTTTTCCGAATACAAAATTGCTGTGGAATGAAATGAGGTATATGCATTGAACTTTGGGATGTCAACAAACTGCTTTAGAGGATGTTCAGCACAGGATTTAGCAAGGATTTGTCAAGGAGCCGGGATACCGTCACTGGAGATATGGGATGATGATGGCTATTTTGTGGAGACTACACTGTCTTCTGAAGAACTTGCCCGTATATTCAGAGATGCAGGATTGAGCATATCTTCTGTCCATACTCCTTTCAGCAATTGGTCAGAGCTGGCCCTGGACACATATTTCGACAGGTTCAAGCAATCGTGTGAAAAGGCGTGTGTGTTTAATGCCAGGTACATAGTGATTCATCCTATAGCATTTTCGTCTGAACGAAAGCTTGACAGAGTCAGTGTGCATACTTCGATGCCCAGATCACTGGAGGTTTGGCGCGGTTTAGCAGAGATTGCTCTGGAGTTTGGGCTTGAAGCTGCCTTTGAAAACCTTCCCCGAGGGGCTCTATGGCCTTCCGGATGTTCATTAGAGACGGTTGCGGAAATCGTTCAAGGGATAGATCTGGAAAATGTCGGGGTATGTGTGGATTTCTCACACTGCTTCGCACTGGGGGATGATATTGTCGCCGGCTTGCGGAAGCATAATTTCTTACGCATCATCGGCGTACATGCTTCAGACGGAATCTATGCAGACTTAGCGGATCAGCATTTGATTCCGGGAGAAGGAGAGCTGGATTGGGTCGATGCTTTTCGCGCACTTCGGGAGAATGGTTTCGCCGGTGATATTGTACTGGAAGCTAAAGGCTTGTCAGATGAGCCTACGGAACTTCAGGGAGTATTCAGATTCATTATAGATGCACGGAACAGTTCGACATGAACCTTGAAGGGGGGCTGGTAAGCAATTAGGAGAAAGGTTAACAGTAGGCGTTTGATTTACTGCGAAGTCTCGTTGTTATACGGGAACTATGAGCAAAAGGAGGAACTAATATGAGAATCAAACTCAGTTCCATGATTGCTTTGGTCTTAACAGTAGCTATGCTTTTGGTGTCCAGTGTAGGTTTTGCAGCCAATGACAAAATCGTACTTAAGTTCGGTCATGTGCAACCGACTACGCACGCGTATCACCTAATGGCAGTTAAGTTTAAAGAGGAAGTTGAAAAACGTGCACCCAATGTTGAAGTGCAGATATTCCCAGCCAGTCAGTTAGGTAATGAACGAGATTTAGTCGAAGGGCTTCAAATCGGTACGGTAGATATTTCAACGATTACATCAGCAATCACAGCAAACTTTGTACCCGGTTTTAAGGTATTCAGCCTGCCTTTCTTGTTCAGGGATTTCGATCACATGTTCACGGTAATGGACAGCGAGTTGGGAGATGAATTGGCAGCTGAGATGGAAAAGAAAGGCCTAATAAAACTGGGATTCGTCAGCGGTGGCTCGCGTAGCGTTTATTCGAGAATGCCCATTGAGACCCTTGATGATCTTAAGGGCAAGAAGATCCGTGTTATGGAGGACCC
>FIZM01000258.1:1048-2292 GCA_900019985.1 uncultured Clostridia bacterium | reverse complement strand
AGGTTATCGAGATCATATTCTATCTGGTCAGGCCCGGCGGTTCCTTGCGAATACTGACCTACATCAGCACTGAACGTGCGCTTTGGTTTAGCCATAGATTCTCACCACCTTAATTCTCAAGCCGTGTGCCCTTCGCCCTTATAGGTCGATACTCAAAGGCAATACCGTATATAGTGGTCGGTATGTCAATCTGGCTATTTGTGATCTCTACCTGCACCCTGTGACCGCTTTGTGATATTTTCATACGGGATGTCACCAGGTTTCTCCAGCCCCACATCTTGCCCCATTCATCGCCCCATATAAAAGAGTCATACACGGTCGCATCTGTCAGTTCCAGCACATAAGGCTTTGTAGCAGCTAACATACGAATTGGTCTATCGCCGTAATCACGATACCCTTCACCCATCTTGATGATATACCCATCAGTGGCTGCAAGCAGGTCTCCGTTCTGACGGTAGCAGAAGTCGTTGATATACAAGTCGGTATATCTGGTGAAGGCGTGTAGCCCCCAGTCATAGACAAGCACACGGTTATTCCGATCTATTGCAGGGTCATCACAGTATGCAAGGAGATACCGTTCATTATACGGGTCGTAGACAGCACAACACTTCTCAGGATGAACAATGCCTCTAATAGCGTTAGTCACACGATTAGCCGCCAGGTTTGCTATCAACTCTTCACCAGGTGCCAACGTGACTGTATATGCAAGGATTGCAGGGGAGATAGCATATATTCCACCTATGCCTAAGAAGGTCAGCGAGTTCTGCGTCAGTGCTATGCTGCGTTCTGCTACTGTCCCTTGCCCTGTGGGCAACTTCTCCCATATCGCGTCCTCGTCAGGGTCTAACCCGCGCCATATCCATATACTGTGCCGGTAGAACACCATTACCGCATCGCCGAATAGGGCAAGCCCAGTGATTGGGCCGTCGCCGGTAGTCGGGACTAGCATTGATGTTTTCGGGAAGTATGCAGGCTCGTTAGGTTCACTAAAATAAAGAGCAGTGGGGTTTTCAGAATCCCCTGCTGCAAAGATTCTAAATGACTTCGGGTGACGTACTATGAACTTGCATCTCTTAATAGGAGCAAGATTATTTTCGCTACGTATGGCAGAACCAAGGTCGTAGTCTGCGGTTGTGTCGTCATAGGTAGTAGCAGTATTGTTCTCGATAGTCGCAAGCCTGCGTAGGACTGTGCCGTCTACCATAGTGCGGTATAGGCGCCGATACATAGTCCCTTCCGGACCT
>FIZM01000258.1:461-986 GCA_900019985.1 uncultured Clostridia bacterium | reverse complement strand
GTCAGCAGCTTTGCCGGTTAGAGTAGGCGCAGATGGTGGAGAAGCTGCTTGCACGGCTTGAACCGTCTCTCCGTCATAGACACGATACTCAGCGCCATCCACGAAATACAACGCATCCTTGAAGAAGAACCAGCCTATACGAGATGAAGCAAGCTCCTGCACATCAGTCTTAGTGCCGTCATCTGCAATAGTGCATAGCGTTTTCCCAATGACAGCCATGAGGATATTCTCGCCGGAATCGCGCGACCACTCGAACAACTGTTCTACTTGTGCGCCATAAGATTCTTCATTAAGCGCAACAGTCCCGCGCCGTTTCGACAAGCCTCCGCGCTCGGAGAGGTCGATGTTGTCTGCCAATGCGAGTTCGTTGTCGGCAAGATTGTCCGGGGCAGCATCACAGTTCCAACCGCCCCGGAAGTCATAGTACGGTTTCAGCAGCTTTGCCATTACCTAATCACCACGATTTCACTAGGCCCTTGTCTGCGCCTGAGTGTGTTGAACACACGCATGACTTCAGCGTCAAAC
>FIZM01000258.1:0-424 GCA_900019985.1 uncultured Clostridia bacterium | reverse complement strand
GGCAACCGTCTGTAGTGGATAGTATACGTGCCTGGGTCTTTGAGCTGAATCATGCTGTCACGTACACGCCATGCGTCATACGGCTCTCCTTGCGAGTCCAGCACTTCCACGACATAGGTGGTTGTAGCAGGCAAGTCCATCCACTGTTTGCCCACATCGTCAGTGATAGAGACTGTATCGTAGATGATTGCTATGTCGCCTATCTTGGACAGGGCCGCATTAATAGCATCTACCGCTTCCAGGTCGTCGATTGCTTCGTCTACGTAGTTTTCAGCAGCGCGTTTTATCTCTAGTCCGGTCATGCTATCACCTCACAAACATAGCAGCGTTGCTATATTGTCACTCCCTTTGCATATTTGTTCTGCTCAATAAAAAAGAGTCTCCGGAATCCTAGAGACTCTTAGGGTAAACGAGTTACACTATC
>FIZM01000257.1 GCA_900019985.1 uncultured Clostridia bacterium | reverse complement strand
GCATCAGCGGCGGGTCTGGGGGTCACTACGTTCAAGGTCAATTACCTGAAGGCCGTCGTTCCTGTAATACCCATACTTATCCTAATTTTAGGCGCTACAAAGACAGTTGCTGCATTCTCCAAGGTCTCGATTCCGGCGGCTATGCTGATCGGCGTTATCTGTGGATTGTTTGCATCTTTGACCGATACGAAGCTGGATAAGCAGTATGTGGAGAAAGTATCTAAAGCCTTCTTTGACGGGATGGGTAATGCTTTTGCCAATATCATGGGCATCATTATAGCAGCAGCCGTGTTTGTAAAAGGGCTGGAGACGATTGGTCTTATCGAGTCTTTCATCGATGCCATGATTGGGTCTCCGGGAATCGTAAAGATCGCAGCCACCTTCGGGCCTTTCCTCCTGGGTGTTGTTTCAGGATCAGGCGACGCAGCTGCTATCGCTTTTAATGAAGCAGTAACCCCTCAGGCTGTTCAGTTCGGCCTGGAGATCGTCAACATGGGATCCGTAGCAGCGCTAGGCGGAGCCTTGGGACGCACAATGTCGCCGTTGGCAGGGGCGGCCATTATCGTGGCTTCTCTCGCCGGTGTAAACCCGCTGGAAGTCGCTAAGCGCAATGCGCCCGGGATGATTATTGCCGCGATAGTTGCCATCTTTATCCTGTTGTAATGGCGTCTAAGGGGATAGGCCAATGCGCGTAAAGGCAGAGAGAATCCAAAACGACCTAGAGAATCTGTCCCGCTTCGGAGGACTCGAAGGAGGCGGCATCAGCCGCCTGGCTTTCACAAGTGCAGACCGGGAGGCCAGGGACTACCTGCGGGATTCCCTGGCCTTGCAGGGACTTGGCACAGTACAAGATGCTATGGGCAATATGAGAGCAAGAAGGCATGGTACGCGAGATTTGGCTCCGGTCATGATTGGTTCTCATTTAGATAGCGTACCTTCCGGCGGTTGTTATGATGGTGCAGTAGGAATAGTGGCAGCTTTGGAAGTAATTCGGGTGCTGGATGACCTGGGCATTGAGACGCGCAGGCCGATAGAAGTCATCAATTTCTCAGCAGAGGAGTCCAGCCGTTTCGGAGCAAGCACTTTGGGGAGCAAAGCCATGACAGGGCACCTGTCCCAAGAACACCTACATATGTACAAAGATAAGGACGGAGTCTCCTTGTATGAAGCAATGAAGCTGTTTGGCCTGAATCCGGATGGCTTGGAGAGCGTAAGGATTCAACCAGGAGATGTTTACGCCTTTATCGAAATGCACATTGAGCAAGGACGGGTTCTGGAGTCTTTCGGTATTCCCCTGGGGATTGTGACATCTATCGCCGCGCCTACCAGGATCAGAGTCTTTGTTATCGGCAGGGCTGACCATTCAGGTGCTACTCCCATGGATTTGAGGGCAGATGCCTTGACGGCTGCCAGCGAGATTATCCTTGGTGTGGAGAGAATCGCGTCTGTTGAAGCTGGGCCTCATACAGTGGGGACTGTAGGATACGCCAACGCTCAGCCGGGCGTGCTCAATGTTATTCCCGGCAAGGTAGAGTTGGGTATTGACATCCGGGATATCGACAAGGACAGCAAGGACCTGGCAGTAAGAAAGATCATCTCTTTGCTGGAATATGTCGGGAACAACCGAGGGGTCAAGGTAGACTACCGGATTCTGGCTGATGAAACCCCGGTCACTTTATCCGGTAAGATCATCGGCGCCCTTGAAGAAGCTGCGCAAGCTTTGGGTTATCCATACCGGCTTATGCCGAGCGGAGCAGGGCATGATGCTATGTATATGGCAGAGGTGGCCGAAACGGGCATGATTTTCGTGCCTAGCCGAGAGGGTATCAGCCACAATGTTGCTGAATACACTGCCGTCGAAGATATCGCCAGAGGAGCGGAACTCCTTTTAGAGGCAGTCCT
>FIZM01000256.1 GCA_900019985.1 uncultured Clostridia bacterium | reverse complement strand
TTCGGGATGCAGGTTGTAGCATGTCCAGCACAACCCAAGTGCAGATGAAGCAACAGGATAATCCCAAGGCTCGAGTTTAGACGGGAACCTGTAAACCCTTCGGTTCTGAACCGCCGAAATACTTGACCACTTCGGATCATTCAAGATGTCTTCTACCGTATAGTCAGCGTAAACAGGAATATAAATAACCTCCGGATTCCATGCAATAATCTGTTCAATGTCTACATCAGTCCACAGTTCATCAGGTTGGAAGCCTGCAGTTACGTTTATGCCACCTGCAGTCTCAATCATAAGGTTCTGGAGCATTGCATCTGTACTTACCGCTGTCATGGAGCTCCCTGACAGCATCAACACAGTCGGCTTTGTCTCTGCCTTCTCTGCGATAGCACTGATCTTCTTGATCTTTTCATCAAAGAAGTCATTTAGCCTTCTTGCACGTTCGTCCTGGCCGGTAGCTTTGCCTACCAGAGTAAGCGCGCTCTTAATAGACTCGAACTTCTCCACATCCAGGACTAGGCACGGAACACCTATTTCCTCAAACTGAGGGACCTGTGATGCGAAGCGAGCCGGCATCATCATAAGATCAGGCTTAACTGTCATAACAGTCTCCATATTTATGTTCCGGCCTCTGCCGATCTGTGTAACTTCGTTGATCTCAGGAGCAACCACGTCATATAATCCGAAAGCCATATCCTTATTGCCGAAGCCTACAATTCGATGTCCGTTTCCATCGAGGACCACAACCATGTTCATGGTTGGATTGTGAGTACCGATTACCCGCTGTGCCGGCCCGGGAAGTTCTACAGTCCTGCCTATATGGTCGACCAGCGTGATTTTTCCCTCAGGATTACTGGTTTCACCTGCTACACCACAGGTTGCAAGCACGAATAACATTGTTATACACGCCAACACCGTACCGAGTTGTCTTTTGTTAATCTTAAAGGCTCTCATGTGGTATTCCTCCCACCTTTCAGATATCAATCGTATTCAGGAACCAAATCCTATACCCATACTCCTCATACCATTGCCTACTACCGAAAAAATAGAGCCCTACTGTGGGAGCAGGGCCCGGTACCTAACACTTAACTGACTGCCTATGGCGACCCTCCTTTCCACAATGGGAGGCCATGCCGTTTCCAGCATAACCCTAACGCCTGTAACTCATAGCTACTTGCCTTAGACTTTACAGGTTCGGAGTCTAAAGGTATTCACGTATGTAACAGTCTATTTTTTTTAATTTTATCACGATTTTCTTATAATGTAAACGATGCCCACAGAGATGGCGGCG
>FIZM01000255.1 GCA_900019985.1 uncultured Clostridia bacterium | reverse complement strand
TAGCTAGGAGGGCATTTGAGTGGAGCTGTCGAGGGATACTTCCCGCGAAGCAGTATGGCGCAGTCATATTGACGATCCGAGAACTCCCGGAAGAATGGTCTCAAGGCTGCGTTCGTTAATGATGAAGGATTTGCCTCTTCCGATATGCCGACCTATACTCTTCTTCTGCATAGGAACAGATCGCTCTACAGGTGATGCCCTTGGGCCCCTTACAGGGAGCCGCTTATTAGCTATGGGACTTGATCCTTCGTCTATCTGGGGAACGCTGGATTCCCCGGTTCATGCAGCAAATCTCCATGCTTCAATAGATGAAGCATACACAGCTTTCAGAAATCCTTATGTCATTGCAGTTGATGCATGTCTCGGACGGCTTGAGAATGTAGGCATGATAACTGTTTCCAAAGGACCGCTTAGGCCGGGCACCGGCGTCAGCAAAACCCTGCCTCCTGTTGGAGATATCCACGTTACCGGGATCGTCAACGTAGGAGGATACATGGAGTATCTGGTCCTTCAAAACACCAGACTCTCAGTAGTGGCAAAGATGGCGGAAGTAATATCAAAAGCCCTTTCGCAGGTAGCTCGGGAATTCGCACAGATGAGTCAAGAAACCCCGGACAACACCGGCACTCTGAGCACGACTTGCGACTGATAAAGGAGTGATGTCATTAATCCCTAATCTGATCTTCAGGACTTTCTGTGGCCCTCAAGAGCCTCTATAACCTCTTCATCAGACACTTGCTTGAAGTCTTTGTAGAATTGACCTACTGCAACAAAGAATGAAGGTGTAGATACAGCGACTACCTTGGATCCTGTTGATTGTTGGAGTTCAGAGACAGATTCGCGAGGGGCAACCGGAACAGCTATAATCAGCTCTTCAGGGTCTTTTCCGAGGATAGCCTGGGCGGCCGACATTACTGTGTATCCGGTAGCAATACCATCATCAACAATAAGCACAATCCTGCCGGAGACCTCAGGGGCAGGCCTATCTCCTCGATATCGCCTGATATAATCCCTAATGTCACTTTGAACCTGGTTTACCGCTCGATCTATATAGTCTTTTCCCACACGGAGACCGGCAATAAGAGAATCATTAAGCAGGACAGTTCCATCACTCGTTACAGCTCCAATTGCTAATTCGGGATTCCCGGGTGCACCGATTTTTCTTGCAATGACAATGTCTAATTCCCCATTCAGCGCAGCAGCTACTTCTGCTGCTACAGGGACTCCTCCACGAGGCAATGCCAGGATCAATGCATTTCGATCTTGATACTCACGGAGCCTATCTGCTAGGAGCCTTCCTGCTTCAGCACGATCTCTAAAGACCATTTCCGAGTCACTCTTTCCTTCTGAGTTCATCACCTGATGCCGCAACCTCAGACAGTCCATCCGGCAATAGTTTTGGGAACTCATCATCCTCCAGCATCTCGCATGACCCGATAAATACTGCCCCGTCTTCGACACACAGGGATCCTGCCTTTACTTCTCCGTACAGCCTACCTGTTGAGGCAACCTCCAACCGACCGCTGGCATAGAGATCTCCTTCAACTTTACCTGCTATTGTTATGTTCTCTGCGTGAATTGTCGCTTTCAGCTTTCCACTTTCGCCTACAGCAACATCTCCATCTGCATGGATGTGCCCATCAAAGGAACCATCCACACGGATCGAGCCGCGTATCTCCAGTCGTCCGTTAGCAACTGTGTCCCTTCCAATAATCGTGTCGATCTTCTTGGTGTCAATTTTTTTGCCATCGATCTTTTTATTCTGAGGCGCTTGCGGTCGCCTGCCAAGCATACTGGTGCTCTCCCTTATATATAATCTTGTAGGCACGCAGCTCTCATCCCAGATGTCGACTGTGATTGGTGTCCGGCCGGACTTGAAACGTGTAGGAATAGTAGACAGTTGATGGAAGCAGGCTCGCG
>FIZM01000254.1:876-1271 GCA_900019985.1 uncultured Clostridia bacterium | reverse complement strand
AGTACAAACATCCTCTTGGATCTGGTTTCCACCTCGACTCCAGCATTGCGGATAGCTCCTGCTCCGATGCAGGGAGTGTTGCCATGATCGGATGTTATATAAATATTAAATCCTTGTGAATATAAATCTTGTATTAATGTTTGTAACTTGCCGCTTTTTGCCAATAACGAAACGTCATTATACATCCCTACACGGCCTTGCTTTTGACCGTGAACTAAATCGTCTATATCATTAATGATAATAGCCGCAAACCTTGTAAAATGACTAATGGGCGGATTGTAGCCCTTTGCATATAAGCTTTGCTGTTTGGTATATCCCCTGTTCTTGGCAGCCTCCATAAAGCCCTTTTCTTCTTGGCTTAAAGTAAAAGGATTTTCCAACTCACGCGGATACTT
>FIZM01000254.1:0-839 GCA_900019985.1 uncultured Clostridia bacterium | reverse complement strand
TTTTCTTCTTGGCTTAAAGTAAAAGGATTTTCCAACTCACGCGGATACTTCCCGCTGAGCAGGCCTTGCCTTGAAATAGCCGTCGTCGTTGGTATTAGGGCATAAGTACAATGGTATTCATAGTCAATGCCTTCCAAATATCGTGAGATTATCTCAAAGTCAAATAATGACATCCCATCCACGACAATAAGAGCAGTTTTGCCATGCGCTATAAAATCAATTACTTTAGGCAAGATAGCAGGAGCCTCTTTTTTGGTCTCACCGGAAAGCTTTTGATAGCCATCAAATATAAACTTTTCAAATTCCGCGTCAACAAAACTCGTATCGATCGAGATATTTGCTTTTGCAGCGTAATAATCAATCAAGGCCTTTTTACGGGCAATCTCAATCCAGCCATTTGCAGTAATACCGGATTTGTCGCCGGAAGGCAATAGGTTTTTTATCATTAAATCACAATAGTTTTTAATATTTCCCTTTGAAAAGACCGTATCTGAAATAAATTTTTCAGTCTTTTCCCTGGTGTCACAGGGCGAATAAAGCTCCCCATAGGCAAAGCTGATCAAGTCAATGTCTTTAATATACCGGCGCACCGTATCTTCATGAAGTTTCGGAAAGATGCTTCTGAGAGAAATTTCAACCTCAAAAAACTGTTTCCTTATATCGTATGGCACATATATCTCAGAATAAACAATAACCGCCCATTTATTATCAGAATTCCTTATTTCTTGCTCATACCTTAGCCGGAATGCTTCAATATCCTCATACCGGATAACCTCAAAATTCTGAGAAATAAGCAGCCTGGTATAATCAAAGGCAGCACAAAATCCGCTGGTATCAAA
>FIZM01000253.1:3688-3895 GCA_900019985.1 uncultured Clostridia bacterium | reverse complement strand
TATCAGTTGTGTCAGTTATGTCAGTGTACCAAATTCGGAATGTGTTGATTTTGTGACGTACCAATGTATCCATGACGAAGTACAGAGGTGAAGAAGCGCAGCACAATTCGATGACACGAACAGATAGCGAGCTGCCGGGCATATGCGTGGCAGCTCGCTACTTTTGAGAAACAAAACCCACACATGAAAAACAAAAATCACAAAAAA
>FIZM01000253.1:0-3674 GCA_900019985.1 uncultured Clostridia bacterium | reverse complement strand
AAAAAATGGTCGGAGCGGCGAGACTTGAACTCGCGACCTCCTGAACCCCATTCAGGCGCGCTAGCCAAACTGCGCCACGCCCCGACCAAACTTGATGAAACATTTTCTTGAGCAAATGTATTATATCAAACGGAAACAGCGTGTGCAACCCATTCGGGTTTTCAAATCACTACTGCGATTCACTGCTACGATCCACTGCTACGATCCTCTACTGCGACCCACTGCTGCGATTCGGCCTCCGATCACCCTACCCTAGCCGGTGTGAGCGGCCCTTTCCAACTGCTCATGCCTTCTGCTGAGATATAAGTAAAGTGCCCCTACAAAAGCTGCTCCTCCCACCAGGTTGCCCAGGCTGACCGGAACAAGGTTCTCAAGCAGGAAAGACTTCCAAGTTACGACCGAAGTAGGCCCCACTACAAAAAGGCTTGCAGGTATCGTAAACATGTTCGCTACGCTGTTTTCCATCCCGAGAATAACAAAGGTCATGATGGGGAGATGGCAAGCTATGGCTTTGTCGACTATGGTATGGCTTTTCGTAGCCATCCACACTGCAAGGCAGCCCATCCAATTAGCACCGACACCTCTCCAGAACGCACACGTGAAAGTGTAGCTGCATTTCCCACCGGCCAGTGCCTCCAAATAAGTCATCCACGGCTCGCTCGCGAGTATACCGCCTACACGCCCAAAAAGGTATGCTACTGCAATACCTCCCAAGAAATTACCGATCCACACCAACAACCAATTCCTCGCCAAATCCTGAAGCCGGATTTCGCGCCTGAGATAAGACACTGTCATGAACATAGCGTTCCCTGTAAAAAGCTCGCCGCCTGCGATAACTGAATAGACCATGCCGACAGGGAACACCACCGCATATGTGAATTTTTGAAGCCCCGGCACTCCCTGAGGCCACGGGGCTCCTGTACTTGTCATTAACGCAATAAAAGCCCCAAAAGCGATGTAGGCCCCCGCCAGGAAGCTGGACACCAAAATAACATCCACCGGGAGCCGAGATTTGGTTTTGCCTGACGCAGAGATAGATTCTACAGTCTCATGCAGGCCCAATAAGCCCATCGTAATCCTCACCTTTCATTACTACGACTAATTTCTGCAATATAGTGAGGATTCGATGAGAATCAGCAATTATCCTCCTATCTAACTGCCTCTTTCAAGGATTTGCCTGCTTTGAACACAGGAGCCTTTCTGGCTCCGATATGGATTGCTGCTCCGGTCCTCGGATCGCGCCCGGTTCTGGCTGCTCTCTGCCGTACTTCGAAGCTGCCAAAGCCGACCAACGTCACCTTTTCACCTGCCGCAAGGGCCTCAGTTACCGTGTCAAGGACCGCATCAACAGCTTTGGCTGAATCCTTCTTTGTAAAACCTGTTCTAGCTGCGACTCTCTCCACCAACTCCGTCTTCGTCATGTACTTAACCCCCTTTCGGAGGTATAATGCCCACAACGAAGAGGATTTATGACGTTTAGCCCATCAGAATCCTACAGAATGATGCAGATAAGCCCTCCGCTTCCCTCATTGACGATTTTCTGAAGCGTCTCCTGGAGCTTCTGCTGGGCATTCTCAGGCATACGGTAGAGCTTGCTCTCTATGCCCTCTTTAACAAGCTCATGTAGGGACTTCCCGAGGAAATCAGTTGCCCAAATCCGTTCAGGATCTTTCTCGAACTCATCAGACAGCCTCCTGACGAGTTCCTCCCCTTGTCTCTCCGTACCTACGTATGTTGTCACCTCTGTCTCGATATTTGCGCGAATCATGTGAATGGACGGGGCAGCTGCCCTCAGCCTAACTCCGAACCTGCTTCCTTGCCTGATAAGCTCAGGCTCCTCAAGTTCCAATTCGTCCAGGAGAGGCATGACGATTCCGTAACCCAGCTCCTCTGCATCCCTGAGGCCGTCCGCCACCTTGTCGTACTCTCTCTTTGCCACTGAAAGCTCTCTCATCAGTCTGAGGAGGTGATGGTCACCTTCAACCTCAAGTCCGCTTATTTCACGGATAACCTGGAAGAAAACCTCTCTTGGAGTGTCAAGATCGATGACTACCTGCCCTGTACCTAAATCCATAGTGGTCAGATCCGCTCGGGATATGAAATCCTCGGCTGTAAAGCTTCTTACAGTATCTGAAATATCCCGGATTCTCTTGACTTCCTTTACAGCTGAAACCACAACACTCTGAAACTGCTGTCTGAGCCAGTGCTCTTCTGAAATCTCACTGAGCCAGACAGGCAACCGCACACTCACTTCGCGCACAGGGAACTCATACAGCACTTCGCGCAGAATACGGAGAACATCTTCCATATCCATCCTAAGACAGTCCATGGGAATTACAGGCACTCCGTACCTCTCTGTGAGTTCCTTCGCAAGGTCCACTGTTTCTTGTGCCCAGGGATGCGTTGAGTTAAGGACGGCAGCAAAAGGTTTCCCGAGGTCACGCAGTTCTTCGATAACTCGCTCCTCCGCAGGAACGTAACTCCTTCTTGGGATATCTGTTATGCTTCCGTCTGTGAGGATAACAAGGCCTATTGTGGAGTGGTCGGAGATGACTTTTCTTGTTCCGAACTCAGCTGCTTCTTCAAAAGGTACCTCATAGTCGAACCATGGGGTCATAACCATACGAGGTCCGTCGTCCTCTTCGTACCCTAGGGCCCCTTCTACAGAGTACCCTACACAATCCACTAACCTGACTCTGACGTTGATATTGTCTTGAATCGTTACGGACACAGCTTCGCTGGGAACAAACTTCGGCTCAGTCGTCATGATGGTCCTGCCTGCACCGCTTTGAGGCAACTCATCCACTGATCTCTCTTTATCGAACACATCATCGATGTTGGGAATGACCAGGAGGTCCATGAACCGCTTTATAAACGTGGACTTCCCAGTCCTCACCGGGCCGACGACTCCGATATAAACGTCACCGTCGGTCCTTGTTGCCATGTCTTGGAAGATATCAAATCTTTCCATATCCGGTCCCTCCCCCTGGATCCCATACACATACGGCTTTCAGAATAATGTATATGAGTGGGAGAGACAAATATTCGTCTTGTCACTCTCCTTTTATCAGAGTCATTGCCTCAGCCCTTGCAGCTGCATCCTTTCGGAAAAGGCCTCTCACAGCCGAAGTTACCGCGTAACTTCCGGGCTTGTTTATTCCCCGCATTGACATACATAGATGCTCTGCTTCTACCACTACAACTACACCGTGGGGTTTCAACTCTTGAAAAACCATGTCTGCCACTTCACTGGTCAGCCTCTCTTGCAGTTGAGGCCTTCTGGCAAGGATTTCCACGACCCTTGCAAGTTTGCTGAGGCCCACAACGCGACCGCCTTTCGGAAGATACGCAACATGAGCTTTGCCATGGAAGGGAAGCAAGTGGTGCTCACACATGGAGTAAAAGGGAATATCCTTAATTATGACCATCTCTTCATAGTCTTCGTTAAAGACAGAGGTCAACTCTTTCCTCGGATCCTGCTCCAATCCGCTGAATATCTCCTGAAACATTCTGGCGATCCTAAGAGGAGTGTCTCTCAGCCCCTCTCGTTCGGGGTCTTCTCCGATTGCTTCAAGGATATCTCTGACTGCCTTCATGATTCGTACCTCATCCAATTTACATCTGTCCCTCCTGTCAGCACAGCAACTTATTGCAGATGTTGAAAAGACTCAAAT
>FIZM01000252.1:1380-1505 GCA_900019985.1 uncultured Clostridia bacterium | reverse complement strand
GCTTCCCATTGGTCCTGTTATACCGATAATCACGTTATGCCTCACTACCGTTCCTAAGTACTGAATGATACGTCTGATAGCATGAGGTATCCTAGGATGAGTTACGGGTTTAGGACTTCGAGATT
>FIZM01000252.1:249-1310 GCA_900019985.1 uncultured Clostridia bacterium | reverse complement strand
CAACTTCAGTCGCGTAGACCATGGGATCTCTAATCTATGCCTTGTTAGAACGGTATCGTAATCGTTAAGGCAAAACGCTTGGGCTTAGGGTCTATTTCCGCTGAACACAACCATGCCCATGGTTTTCCTGTGTGGCCGCTATCTTCACATTCGTCGCGGAGTCCGGTTTTCCCGTACGCAATCTCAAGTGTAGCATCGCCTATCCCGACACGGTATTGGGCGTCCAGAGTGCCATTTGCGTCTTTGAAGGTGCAGCCTACGGCCAAAGAGCTGTTGTCTGAAATCCTATAGTCCAGCTTGTTGTATAAGGTAGGTGCATAGTGAGACGTTTTCTTCGGCTCCTCGGCAAGCAGAAATGCAGTACTGCCGGTTAACCGCTCATTGAAGATAATCGTCATCTCTCCGTAAGATACAAGCGTGATCTCAGGGGCTTCTCCGTCCCTATGTGCGAACTTAGCCAACCCGGCTAAGAAGATGTCTGCTCGGTCTGCATCGATAGGCTTGAGTGTATGCTCCAGCTCGCCGTACATCTCACCGTAGACTTTCGAAGTATGCTTTCCAACACTTGTGTAACCGGGAAACGTGAGTGTCCCTTGCTCATAACCACCTGTAGCCTTAAGTTTTATGTGTTCTACCGGTTCCAGTTCAACGCCGCATTCAAGTTTATATGCCTTCCCGCAATCCTCCTTGTGTTCCTTCAGAACCTGCCAGAGCCTTGCCCAGATTTCGTTACCTTTCAGCGGCGCGTACGCCACTTTCGTCCTGGCCCGCATCGTGTAGTCGCCGAGATATTGGCCTTCAGTCGCAAGAACCTTGTCAAGATATGCGTCAGCAGTAACTGTTAATCCGTGGGGCAGTTCATATTCGATTTCACCGGACACCTTGTTCTTAGAAGAGCCCTTTTCTGAATCGAAACTTCCGTCGTAATCGGTAGTGCGCTCATTCGCAAGAGCCAGCTTCACATTGCGTCCGAATAGCTGAAGCGTGGCTTTCCCCTCTCCCCGCAAGTATCGCTTGCCTTCATAGTCTAAAGCACTGCTCGAATCCTTCTTCGGCGCCAC
>FIZM01000252.1:0-213 GCA_900019985.1 uncultured Clostridia bacterium | reverse complement strand
CAATCAGATCCCCGGCAAATGTAATGTTTTCACATTCAAGTTTCCTCACAGCAATCGATACTGCCTTCTTTGGGGTATAGCGGCTTCCATCCCTTCTACCCATATTCACGGCATATGCGCCTTGCAGAGTAGCTTTTTTGGACAAGGGGATCGGAATCTCCAAGTCTATGCTGACGTTCCCGTCTATGTCTGTGTTCAAGGCTGGGGATAGGT
>FIZM01000251.1 GCA_900019985.1 uncultured Clostridia bacterium | reverse complement strand
GAGTGACAGTGGTTTCCCCATGAAAGGCTATGTAGATATCCATGTTCATATTCTTCCCGGGTTTGATGACGGCGCAAGAACTGAAGACCAAGCAGTAATCATGGCTGATATCGCTTCAAAGAGTGGGACAATGAAGGTTGTGGCAACACCTCACATTGATCCCTCCGGTCTTGCGCCAAACTGTTCCAAAGCCCAATCAGTCAGGGAAACAACCCTCTGCATTCAGGAATCTATTGATTCTCATGGTATTCCCGTGGAAGTCGTGCCCGGGATGGAAATAGCGATAGCTCCCGGCCTCGTTGAACATCTTATTCGCGGCGCAATAATACCGATTTCAAACAGTACAAGATACGTCCTTGTTGAACTCCCATTTCAGTCGATCCCTTCATATGCGGAAGACGAGATCTTCAACATGGCTGCACACGGATACATACCCATTATCGCCCATCCGGAAAGAAATGTAGAAGTCATCCGTAACCCCAATGTCTTAATGCCGTTTCTTAAGGCAGGCGCATTAACACAGGTTAACGCAGGGAGCCTCTTAGGAAGAGGAGGACGGGCTTCTCAAGAGGCTGCGGAGATCCTTATTACACACGGCTTCGCTCACATTATAGCCAGTGACGGACACTCACCTAGATCCCGGAGGCCTCGACTGAATCAGGCTTTTGAGGCTGCGTCACGCATTGTGGGTGAAGGCGAAGCTCTGAAGATGGTAAGAGACATTCCTCTTGCAATAACGCTAGGCAGAGATGTGAAAGTTAAAGAGACGGAGGTGTACCGGGCCCCCCGCAAATGGTGGCAGTTCCGGAGGAAAGACGGCTCATGATGGGTTATGTGAAAAACTCAAGGAGACCCTTATATGTCTTGGTGCTATGCACATGCCTCCTAATACCCTCGGCAGCGTGCCTTCTGACGGTTCAGTGCGAAGCAGCACTGTCGTACTTAGAAAATGAAGAAGACACAGTGTTGCCGAAAACGATTGTACCGGCACTGAAAACCGCATGTATAGACATGGAGGGAAGCTTACACGCTCCGGTTTTTGTGCAAGCCGGACATGGCTCCGGACTATCCTTGGACAAAATGGAGGTAAGCTTTACCCTACCCTCACTGTCATCACCTTGGGGGCACATCATAGCAACCGGTATGACAGCAGGAAGGCAACGAATCCAATGGGGGCCGGGCTCAACAGGAGGATTGATCCTTTCAGACCAGGCATCTCTTGACGGCCTTACGTTACACTTCGGTCTAAACAAGGTCAGCTACACGCAGCTTTACGCAGCAAGAGAGCTCCTATCAGGAAAATGGCTGCTGGCACATAGATTGGAGGGGCAAATCCTTCCCACTATTAGGTTGGGTATTTCTGAAGCAATAGCTGTCTCAGAAGGGTTTAAAATGCGATTTGCCCACCTGGCGCCTCTGGTCCCCCGCTACCTGATACAACACTTAACCATGAGAAGCGACAGAGCACAAGACATATCCACCAATGCGTTTTTCTCAGTGGACGCTTCAATAAATCTAACAGATAACCTCCTGGCATATGCCGAGTTGATGGCTGACGATTTCCCGTGGGCACGAAGTGTTAAAGGACGCGTTCCCTATATGGTAGGCAGCCTTGTCGGCGTCAGTTTCACCAAACCTCTGAACCTCGGTGATACGAGGCAAACCCGTTCTTGCTCTGTTACCGCCGAGTATGTGAGGATTAATAACTATGTCTACAGCCACAAAAACCCTGACAACACGTATGTAACACGTACCGGACAACTGATAGGGCATCCACTGGGCCCGGACGCTGACGGTGCTTACATTATACTGGCAACAGATTCGTATCCTGAGACCGGCTTTGAAAGCGGGAACCATGTGGCTCTTTTGATGGGCTACGAACGACATGGCGAAGGGGAGCTGGGACAGCCGTGGCACCGATCTCACGGAACAGAACGCGAGTTTCTGTGGGGAGTTGTTGAGACACGTAAAGTCCTGGGACTTTCCGCATCTATCACTAAGTCACCTGTAGAACTGGAGCTATCCCT
>FIZM01000250.1 GCA_900019985.1 uncultured Clostridia bacterium | reverse complement strand
ACCCAACCTGACATAGTCCTTACTGCTGAAGCTTTTACCGCTTACATAAATGAGAGGACTGTTGTGGCAGAAGGCGATGTCATCCTTACTAAAGAGGAACTTACAGCAGAAGATGAGCTGGGTAGCCCTTCGGAAGGGGAAAAAGAGACTGTCACCATCATGTGCCATAAGATGGAGCTTTCAACGAAGGCCAGGGGATTTAAGGCAGAAGGAGATGTCCGCGTCATACGGGGTGAATCCTGGGCCAGAGCGGACCAGGCTGCGTATGAGGAAAGCGAGAAGGTTGTGGTCTTAAGCGGGAACGTGGAAGCCGAAGGGAAGAACGGCGAGACCATAAAATGCGGTAAACTGCTCTTTAGGACAGACAGGGATTACATGGAAGCAGAGGAGGAAGTCGTCTTTGAATTCGAGATAGACGATGAGGAAGAGACAGCCTAAGATACAGGGGTAAGCAGTGGAGGCAGGATTTACATAAGCCCCTCTAGCAGCGATTATGCTATAATTTGTATAGTGTTTAAGAGGATTTCGGAAGGCCGTTGACTTGTCCTGGTAAGGAGGATCAACGGTCTTGTCGTGATCTCCCTTGGGAAATCATGCCTGTAATGGCGTATCTCAGTTATTCCCAACGGGATGCAGGAGGAGGCTTTGTGCGGGAGTTGATAAAGGAGGGGTTCTTGAGAGACCTCCTTGTTGTCATAGCCCTTACTGTAGTTCTGGGCGCTGCTGTGACAACAGGTATAGCCTATGCAGTCAATACCTATCTTGCCCAGCAGGTTACAGGGCTCTTAGGTGACTTGGGCGAGTACGACCTTATCCTTCATGTGCGTGAAGAATCAAAGGACGCCGCAAAGGCTGAGATTCAGAAAGTCATCTCCTCGAGCTTCAAAGGGGCATACGTGAAAGAAGGCCCGGTCGTGTTAGGGAGGAGCAATTTCTTTGTTGCCCTTCCGGACAAGCTTCGGAGTAGGCCCAACCTTGAGAACCTTGCAAAACTCCTGGGTGAAGTCCCGGGAGCAAGCGGGGTGACATTCATCATTGAACCCAGGCTCACCTTAACAGGGATCGAGTCAGGCGCTTTCTATTTTCTCCTGAACCAGGCTGAAAAGATTGAAGGTGTCAGGTTTTGCTTTCGTGACGGAGGCAGGATCGCAGTTGTACTTCAGCCTGACGCCGACATAAGGCAGGTCTCCGATGCCCTTACAGACTTGGTGGAAGCCTACAGTGTGATTGAAGTCAGGTTCCCTATCGGGTATGAGATGGAAGACAGTGTAGCTTCGGGGGAGGCTTATATAGACAAGCTGCGGAAACATGCAAAGGCGACCTATGCCAGAGACATCACGCGGCGTGGCGGAAGTTCGGATCTTACCGATCTTTTGTCTACGTTGTCTGAGATGAAAAGGTTTCTCCTCCACTACGCAGCCTACGCCGATATCTCCATT
>FIZM01000249.1 GCA_900019985.1 uncultured Clostridia bacterium | reverse complement strand
CGGCCAGTGATATTGTCACCCTGTAAGCGGACAGAGAAAATGTCACCATGAGAGGAGAACACTTTTCCTTGAGCGCAAAAGAAGCACGAAGAGTTTACGTCATGGAACAAGTACTGGACGGGAAACTGACAATCAAACTGGCAGCTGAACTCTTGGGGCTTAGCGAGCGACAGGTGAAACGGTTGAAGAAAGGGATGAAAGAAAAAGGTGTTGCGGCCCTCATGCATGGCAACAGAGGCCGCACACCCAAACACACCATATCTGAGGATATCAGAGATATGGTCGCTGCGCTAGCTCAAGATTTGTACAGGGACGCAAGTGCCCAACACATCTCAGAGCTTTTGGCTGAATATCAAGACATACATATATCCGCCAGGTCGGTAAGGAGGATACTGAAAGAGAGAGGGGTCCCCAATCCTCATTCCCGCAAACAGTCAAGGCGCCGCCGGAAAAGCCGGGACAGGGCACCGAAGCCGGGCATGCTGGTACAAATGGATGCCAGCCCCTTTGAATGGATTGAAGACAGGGGACCTAAGTGTAATCTTCATGGGGCAATCGATGATGCAACCGGTAAGATACTTGGGCTTCATTTCAGGCCTCAGGAAGACTTAAAAGGATATCTTGAACTCCTCAAGTACATGATTACCCATTACGGCATCCCCAGAGCCCTTTACACTGACGGGCACACCATCTTCTTCTCACCCAAAAAAGACAAACTCACCATTGAAGAGGAACTGGAAGGCAAACAAGTAGCCCTTACTCAATTCGGCAGGGTGATCGACGAGTTAGGAATCACCCATGTTCACGCACGGTCGCCCCAGGCCAAAGGCCGGATTGAACGCCTGTGGGAAACCCTACAGAGCCGTTTAAGGGTGGAAATGAGGCTTGCAGGGATTACAACGATTGAAGAGGCGAATGCGTTTCTTCCCGGCTTCATAGAGAGGTTTAACGCCCGTTTTGCAGTGGACCCGCAAGACCCTGAACCGGCTTTTCTCCCCCGCATGACGGGACGGGATCTTGAAACCATAATCTGTATCAAGGAAGACCGCCAAGCAAAGTGCTCTGTAATCTCCTACTCTGGCCGCAAGTACAAGCTGGTTGACCAAAAAGGCAAGCTTGCATCTTTGCCGCCCAGAGCCAAGGTTCAAGTACTAATCCACTTGGATGACTCCATAGAAGCCATGTACCAGGAAAAACTGTATTCCCTTTGCGAATTGGAACCCGTACCGGCACCCAAGCCTGTATCTGCCCCTGCTGGGAAAAAACCCACAGGCCGCAAACCTAATCCCAACAACCCGTGGCTGAAGTTCAAGATTCCACCGAAACACGATGACCCGGTAGAACAGTACTTCCAGAAGAGAAACAAAAGACTTAGCTTGATTCTTCAGCAATACCAAAACTGAGAAGTGGCGGCGTCCGCCGCCACATCTTAAACAGAGAGGGTGACATTTTCACTGTCCAAATTAGTATTCTTGGGGGTGACAAAATCACTGTCCGTTGACAGGTAAAGCAACCTTTTTGTACTACTTATATTACTCAACCGGCAACAAGATAAGCGCTAAAG
>FIZM01000248.1 GCA_900019985.1 uncultured Clostridia bacterium | reverse complement strand
CTTACCTGACCTTGTGCAGAGGTTCGCAGTTGAGCCAAGCGAGTTGTCAAGGGAATCGCGGTATATCGCCTATAACATCGAGTCAACGCGAAGAGCTTTCGGCCTTGACCAGATAGAGACTGGGCGTCTTGACGTAGATCACGATCTGACATATGAGAGGCTGATTGAGGATCATGATGATACAATAGAAAACATACGGCTTTGGGACTGGCGCTCTCTCGGCCAGACTTACCAACAGCTCCAGGAGATCCGGGCTTATTACGATTTCCATGACATAGACCTCGACAGGTATCAGGTAGGAGATAAGACCAGGCAAATGGCGATATCAGCCAGGGAATTGTCTGTTACGCGCCTTCCTGAAGAGGCCAAGACCTGGATCAGCGAGCACCTTGTGTATACCCACGGATACGGACTTGCCTTAAGCCCCACAAGCGAGGCTTCAAGAGAAGGCCTTCCCAGATTCATAATCGGAGATATCCCTCCGAGATCGTCTGAACCGGGGTTTCTCGTAGAGCGGCCGGAGATTTACTTCGGCGAAAAGACCGATGACTACGTTATAGTCAATACCGCTGCAAAGGAATTTGATTACCCTGAAGGCGACTCTGCTGCTTACACAGTGTATGAAGGGACCGGGGGAATCAGGCTCTCATCATTGCTCCGGAGAGTAGCTTTTGCGCTTAGATTCGGCAGTTCAAAGGTATTGTTTTCATCTGACATCAGTTCAGAGAGCCGCGTCATGTTTGACCGGAACATAAAGACGCGTGTTCAGAGGATTGCGCCGTTCCTCACGTATGATGAGGACCCTTACCTTGTACTTGCAGACGGCAGGTTGTTCTGGATATGGGATGCGTATACAGTAAGCTCTTATTATCCATTTTCCCAGCCTGTCCAGGCAGGTTTCAACTATATCAGAAATTCTGTCAAAGTCGTGATAGATGCATACAACGGCGATGTCACGTTCTACTTGTCTGATCCGTCCGATCCCGTTGCTGCGACTTTGTCTAAGATCTTCAAGAGCTTGTTTAAGCCTTTTGACGATATGCCTGATGATCTTAAGGCTCATCTCCGATATCCTGTGGACCTCTTTGAGATTCAAGCTCAGGTGCTGTGTGTCTACCACGTAACCGAACCTGACACGTTCTATAGTAGGGGCGACAACTGGGAATTTCCTGTGGAAGTCTACGGCGAGCAGCGCGTCAGAGTATCGCCTTATTATGTGTATATGAAAACACCCGGCGAGGAGCGGGCAGAGTACCTCTTGATTCTGCCGCTGGTCCCGTCAGGCAAAGATAATATGGCAGGGTGGCTCATGGCGAGATGTGACGTGCCTCGCCTGGGAGAGCTGGTGTTGTATACTTTCCCTAAGGATAGACTAGTGTACGGGCCTATGCAGATTGAATCGAGGATCGACCAGAACCCTGAAATCTCACAGGACTTGACCCTTTGGAGCCAGCGTGGATCCAAGGTTATCCGAGGGAATCTCTTGGTTATCCCGATTGACACATCAATCCTTTACGTGGAGCCCCTTTACCTTTTGGCTGAGCAGAGTGAACTGCCTGAGTTAAGAAGGGTGATTGTGGCATTCGGAGACTCAGTCGCAATGGGGGATACGCTCGATGAAGCCCTTAGGGCAGTCTTTAGCGCCGCTTCAGAGACTGTCCGAAGGGAAGAGGAGTCCCCGGAGATAGGAGTTGAAGAACGCGTAGAGGCCGAGAGTCGGGATGAGGTCGCCGATATAGATGAGAGGCCCAAAGGTGAGCCCGATGACAGCCTTGATGATGGGAAAGATGCCGCGACGCAGGTTGAAGATGAAACTATGCAACTCTTGGTGCAAGATGCGATAATGACATATGAAGAAGCTAATCAGTATCTTAGCCAGGGAGATTTTGCAAAGTTCGGAGAAGCCCTGGCCAAGCTAGGAAGAATCCTTGAAGAGTTGAAAGAGAGGACGGAATAAGTTTGGCAGAAGTTTCTGTAGAATCTGTCGGTGATGATGTACGGTTCTC
>FIZM01000247.1:490-1839 GCA_900019985.1 uncultured Clostridia bacterium | reverse complement strand
CCTGATCTCTGGGGTGATCTGGTGCTTGAATAAGCCAGCGATGTCGCATTTGGATCTCGGTCGATGGTCACACACTGCACCGTAACCAAACAAAAGGGAGGTATCCCCAATGCGGAAAGCGGTATCGGTGATTCTGTGTTGTGCATTGCTCCTTTTGGCCACGGTGTTGTCTGCTTCTGCCCAGACTATAGAACTCACAGTCTGGGCGATGGGTGAAGAGGCTCAAAAGATCGGTGCGATGACTGCTAAGTTTGAACAGCTCAATCCGGATATTCGTGTCAAGGTTCAGGCTATACCCTGGAGTGCCGCTCATGACAAGATCATAACTGCAGTTGCCGGTGGCACGGGACCCGACGTAGCACAGATGGGCACTACGTGGATGGCAGAGTTTGGCTCTATAGGAGTATTTGAAGAGCTGTCCAGCTACATATCCCGATCGGATGTAGTGCACCAAGACAGCTTCTTCGAGGGTTCTTACGAAACATGCATCGTCAACGGTAAGGTCTATGGGATCCCGTGGTATGTCGATGTCCGAGTGCTCTTCTACCGGACTGACCTCCTCGCAGAGGTAGGCTTTAGCGAGCCTCCTCAGACCTGGGACGAACTCCGAGCGGCTGCTGAGGCACTGGCCAAGAAGACAGGCGGATACGGCATGGCCCTCTCCACCAACAACTACCAGGAGTTTATGCCGTTCGTGTGGCAGAACGGTGGCCGCATCCTAGATGAAAACGGATACCCGGCAGTCACTGAACCCGAGTTCGTAGAAGCCTTGGAGTTCTACGCAAAGCTATTCCACGATGGCATCACTCCGGTTGACAGCGGCGGCACAGATCTCTTTCAAGAATTCGCAAGAGGCACCACGCCGATGTATTTCAGCGGGCCTTGGATGATCAATCTAACCTATGAGCAGGTGCCCGAGATAACCGGAAAGTGGACGGTAGCTCTCTGCCCTGCAAAGAAGACTCGGACGACGTTTGTAGGCGGGTGCAACTTCGTGATCTTCCGCGACTCCAAGAATAAGGAGGCTGCCTGGCGGTTCATAGAGTTCATGAGTGATCACCGGACCCAGCTCGAGTGGTTCAAGGTCTCGGGCTCCCTGCCTGCAGTCAAGAAGTCGTGGGAGGACGAGGAGCTGATTGGCAACCCGATGATGGCTGTCCTGAGAGAGCAGCTGGATGACACCAAGGCGCCTGACAACGTGCCTCAGTGGGCGCAGATCGAGGCAGCTATCCAGCGACGTGTCCAGGAGGCCTGCTACGGGACAAAGACCGCTGTGGAAGCCGCTCAAGCGCTGGAGGCGGACATAAGGCAGATCATGAGGATTAGGAACTAGGAGACTTATGGATGTG
>FIZM01000247.1:0-445 GCA_900019985.1 uncultured Clostridia bacterium | reverse complement strand
GTAGCATACATGTTCCTGGCTCCTGCATTGATACTCATGGCCATCTTTATAGTCATCCCAGTCGTGGCCTCCTTTGTTATAAGCCTGACTGATTTTGACATATTTGCACTGGCTGATTGGAGCAACGCTGAGTTCATCGGGTTTGAGAACTTCGTCCGTCTCTTTCAGGATGAGCTCTTCTGGAAGGCACTCAAGAACACCCTGTACTTCGTCGCAGTCGGGATGCCACTTGCAGTGATCTTGGCACTAACTCTGGCTCTGCTGCTAAACTCGCCACTCAACCGCGCGAAAAGCCTGTTCAGAGTGGGATACTACCTTCCAAGCATTACCGAAACCGTAGCGATCGCAGTAGTGTGGAGATGGGTCCTAAACTCGAGGTATGGCATTCTCAAACACGCCCTGGAGATCTTCGGGATACAAGCCCCCAACTGGCTCGGAGATCCCA
>FIZM01000246.1:466-2060 GCA_900019985.1 uncultured Clostridia bacterium | reverse complement strand
CCGGCTCTGATAGACAGGAGAAGAGTCATGAAACCCCTGGGAGTAAAGAGAACAGGCATTTGACCTGTGTCAGTAGGCACAATCTTTTTCGCAAGTTTCAATGTCTCTAAGATGTCTTCTGCAAGGGCACGGAAGTCTAGGCCACTGCGACATGAGCCTATGCCTCGATAGACCATGAGTATATCATTACCGTCAATAGCTGTTGCCGCAAGTCCGCAGAAGAGCCCTGTTTTTCGGTAGGAGCCTCCACCGCCGTTGGAGTTAACGATTGAGACTTCCTCGATATAGCGGCTGAGATTAATATCGCAGCGGATCTCAGGATCGTACGCAGTTATGATGCTTATCATGTTCTTGCCGATATCTACAAGTTCATCGGCTTTTATCTCCACAACGGACGGGTCATATATTTGAGGGGCCGGCAGTGCAGCATCGTCAGGTGAGCCGCTTTTGCCTGGAAAGTCAAACTTCGCTGCATCGCCGATCTCTGATGATTCTACAGCCATCCTGACGAGGTCGTCTTCGCCGGAATCAGTTGTCACTGTAGATGCAGCCAGGCCAATGCGGCCTCGCCTGATTATTCGCAGGGCGCGTCCGGTGGTCCTCTTGGTCTCCAAGAGCTTCAATTTGTTTGCCTCGAACGCTACGGGAACCTCTTCACTTGTAATAGAGTATACCTCAGCTGCGTCAGCTGATTTCGTAGCCTTCTTAAGCAAGCTTTCCATCGCTACCTACCTCCTACAACGACATTTCTAATCCTTATGTGTGGGCTACCGTCAGAGACAGGTAGCGGCCATTGTCCGCCTTTCCCACAGCCTCCGGTTCCGCCCCCTGAGATCTTGAGATCATTTCCTATGGCTTCGATGTTCTTCAGCGTGTCAAAGACGTTTCCGGTCAACACCACGTCGCGGACACGTTCTGCGATTTTTCCCTTACGGATCATAAACGCTTCTCTTGAGCTGAAAGTGAACATTTCCATAGTAGTTTGCCCGCCGTATGCGTCGATTGCATAAATGCCTTCATCTATGTCGGAAATCATGTCTTCAAACCGCGACGTGCCGTTCTCGATGTAAGTGTTGGTCATTCGCACGATGGGACGGTGCCGGTAATCCATTGCCCGGGCGTTGCCTGTCGGTGCTTCGTTCAGCTTTCCTGCAGTCTCCCGAGAATGGAGCCTTCCCACGAGGATTCCGTCTTTTATCAGATAGGTTTTGGTTGAAGGGACTCCCTCATCATCGTATTTGTATGATCCTCTCTCCCCTGGGAGGGCAGCTGAATCTACGATGTTAAGGATAGGCGCGCCGAACTCCCTACCCAGCACCATAATTTCGCGCATCCTTTCGTCTTCGTAGATGAAGTCAGATTCGCTCAAGTGGCCGAAGGCTTCATGGACAAAGACTCCAGCAAGCCCCGGGTCGAGAATTACAGTATACTGGCCGCCTTTTACAGGCTTTGCGTCAAGGCATTCCACTGCCCGCCTTGCTACACTCTCTACATCTTCATGCAGCCCTTCTACTGACTGAAATCCTGTTATTCCGCCGGCAGTCGTGAACATCTGCTGTACATTGTCACCGTCTTTTGCGTATGTAGTAAAAGA
>FIZM01000246.1:0-456 GCA_900019985.1 uncultured Clostridia bacterium | reverse complement strand
GCTACGCCGGTCGTCTGCACCTTTGGGCTGTAGCCAAGCATGATGTTGTTGTATTCCTCGAGGAGGGCTTTTTTGTCCGCTAGACTGATTTCCCTTGGGTCCTTGATAAGCTCCGGCATAACGAGGTCTACCACCGGTTCTACGGGAGCAAGGACACCTCCGCTGTTTCCTACGAGTCTTGCCTGGCTTACGGCGAGTCTCACATGATCTCGGAGATTCTCAATATTATTGAAAGATACAAATCCCCACCCGCCGTTTACCAACGCACGGACACATCCTCCTACAGAGTGCGAAGTGGAAAGTTCATCTACTTGCCGGCCGCGTAGAGAAATCCTTGTCCGTTCGTGGTCTTCAATGCGGATTTCAACATAATCAGCATCGTGGCCCTTCAAAGCTGATTCCATGAGGTTTCTCACAAGCAATAACCTCCTGTCTCAAACGATTCTTTCCTCAATA
>FIZM01000245.1:4516-4988 GCA_900019985.1 uncultured Clostridia bacterium | reverse complement strand
CCCAGGGTTTTTGCACTACCGGAGGTCGGCAACTGATAATAAACATATGACTTTGCGATTGTTATTCGATACTGCTACCGGTTTACCCTCCTATATCTAACCTGGCGGTTAGGCTTTTGTGGTCGAAGCTTTACCACCTTTGATAGCTCCGAACAGGTGCTTAGCGTTCTGTTGCCACGCGCCCGGTGAAAACTAAAACTATGCCGCTTTCCAGCATCGACCGTGTTTACTATATTCAAGTCTTGCTACTGCTTCTAGGTTTTGGGGAACAAGCGAAGAAGAATGAAATACCGATTGACATTCCCAGAAAATGGTGATATGGTATGTAATAACTACCAAATTATGTTAGGCATGTCGAATAATGGTAGTAGCGTGTCGGTAACTACATTGTCCATGGAGCTAATTGAAAGGCGTGAAGATAGGTTCTTTTAGCGACTGTTACTTGGAGGGAAGGGATTATGGATGGGCTAAA
>FIZM01000245.1:0-4469 GCA_900019985.1 uncultured Clostridia bacterium | reverse complement strand
TGGCTTCCAGCAAAACAGGTTCACATGCGGGGGTAAGCCAGGGGATTGCAGGCGAAGGGCAACCAGGCTCCGGCTTCGGGGTGTCAAGAGTAGTGTTTCCACAGGCGGAAGGAGAAGAACTCGAAGACCGCCCGGTAACCCTTACAAGGACTGAAGTGGAAGTTTTGAGACTATTAGCTAAAGGTTACCAAAACAAAGAAATCGCAGAGGAAATGTTCATCAGCATCAATACGGTAAAAAGCCATGTTTCCAGCATCTTAAGAAAACTACGTGTCAGGAATCGGGCTCAGGCTGTGAGATACGTTTATAAGTATGGCGTGTCGCAATGATCTTAAGCATCCGGCAGCTGTCTCAAATCGTTCCGTCGAACCGAAAAAAGTCGTTCTTTTGGGGAATGGTAATCATTTCTAATCCACGATAGACTGGAATCGCCAGGGATGACGTAGGCTGGCGCATGCGCCGCGGTAGGAAGTTCGCCCGCTCAGAAGGCGGGGAAGGAGGTGCGCCACGTGTACGGTAAGCTCGGCGGTAAAAAGCTCAAACTTGACCTCGCGATCGATGGGTTCTGCATAACGTTTCGGCTGTGGGGCCACAGAATCACGATAGGTTGACACCGCAGGGTGGGGGTAGGCAATAGGCTCAAATGGGTTGCGGGCCTATTGCCCGCCTGCCAAAACTGTTGAGGATGGCTCTGGTTACTCCGGAAGAGACGGCTAGGAGAGGCAGAGCTCTTGAGTTCGATGGTAGATTGGGGTGAGCGGGTCTGGAGCGGCAGGTGTTTACCATATCTAATGGTATAGAAGTGCTGGAGAATGAGGACCAGCGCGTGCTGATAAATCCCGCCAATCGCGAGTGGATAAAACTTACGGATCGTGCCTACGAGCTTATCCTAAATCCAAGAGGGAAACGCGTAGGTCAGCTGGTTGTGGAAGAAGCACTCAAAACCCAGGCGGAACCTGAAACGATCCGGTCACTCTTTCAGTATCTAAAGCAGTATGGGTTCATAGCTGAGATACGTAATGTAGTAACCCTTGCCCGCGCTTATCTTAACCTGACAGCAAGGTGCAACTTACGCTGTCCTATGTGCTACTTCTCCATTGAGAACGTGGATGAAGAGATTGCGTTTACATGGGAGTTGTCTTATGAGGCTTCGTGCTTGGTCATTGACACCTTAGCCAAAGTAGACTTGAAGAACCTTGTCATTACCGGAGGAGAACCCCTCTTTTACCGGGATTTTTGTAAGGTGCTTGATTATGCCAAAGATAAGGTTCCTCATATCACAGTCCTCACCAATGGGACGTTGGTTACAGAGGAAGTTGCAGAGCATATAGCGGAGGCTAACGCACGGGTGCAGGTAAGCATTGAAGCTGCCGATCCGGAAGTGCACGACAGTGTTCGCGGCATAAGGAGCTTTAAGGCGGCGATTCAAGGCATTGAGAAGCTGGTTCATGCAGGAGTCGAGGATATCGAGATTGTTCAGACACTTACCAGGGAAAGCATTTCCGAATCACCGGGCATCATCGGATTAGCCAGGGAGCTCGGTGTCGGCTATCATTTCAGTCTGTTTCTGCCTGTGGGCAGGGGGGCTTGCCACATAGGGGAGTTGGAAATCCCTACAGATGAGTTGATAAGCCATTTTGTCAACATAAGTGCAAACTTGCGAGAAGAAACAGACGGATATGACTTTGTGTCTTTTGCTGAGGAGATCGCTGCCGGCAACTTTCCACCTCCTATTGAGCTTGTTGTCAAACACGGATGTGGTGCAGGAACCTCAATTATCAGCATTGCGCCGGACGGCAGGGTGTATCCGTGTCCGCTGCTGCACACGAAGAGCACAGTCTTAGGGAGATTGCCTGAGGATTCGATATGGGAGATTCTAAAACAGGGCGCTAGCAAGATCGAGGATGTTACCTGCCTCCCAGGGTGCTTGGATTGCGATGTAGCTCTTTTTTGCGGGGGCGGATGCCGTGCACGCGCCTTTGCCTATACGGGAGACCTGTCTTCAGAAGATCCTTATTGCGAGTTCTACAGGCGTGTTTTCCGTGCTGTGCTGTGGGAATGGCGAGATGATAGGGCCTTTTCCGATAACTTGGACAGACTGCTGTCTTGTATCGGGAAAGAGGAATGAAGGACTGTGACCGCTCCGACGTATGTCCTTCTTGGGCTCTCGCTGCTTACGCGGATCCTTGTATCCCGAAGAGCGGAGACTCGGGATGATTGCTCGGACGCAATCCCTTTAGTGGTTTGCCTCTTGCTGTCGGTGGCAGGGGTCATACATAGAGGAGACCCTCTATATGTCTATGGCCTAACAGTTTCATCGTTTTTGAACTGTCCTTGGCCTGCAGTCTTTCTTCTTTGGATAGTTGCGTTTTCCGCAGGTAGGGTGGCCAATGCTTTGATGCTTCGTCCTGACTCGGACTTCCGGAAGCTTGTGGCTACAGGGCAGGCAAGTCCGGGCGGAGTCTACCTTTCTCTAAAGGGCTATCCAAGATACGCAGGGATGATCCTGGCTCTGCCTATGATTTGGTCGCAGGCGTTCATGGAAGAGTTTGTATTCCGGGGACTACTGGTGTCGTTGGGTAGAGGACTGTTGGGTTTCTTAAAGGTCTCGATTGGGCTCGTGGATTCCTTGAGTATCGCCGTTACGTCTGTCTTATTCGGGCTCGTGCATTTTCTCCCTATGCATTCTTGCATGAGAGGGAAAAACACTTGGATTCCGCTGTATGCGCTCATAATGCCGACGACTCTCGGAGTGCTTTTTTCTATCCTGAACGGGGCATCAGGTTCACTTTGGCCTGGATGGATCGTTCACTGCTCCTTGAACTACGCAGTATTTGTATGGGATAGGGTATCCGGGATGTGGGAGGCTTGCAGCACGGGATAAGGTGGTTGGAGGGATGAATTACGCCATATGTCGAGTTTTCCCACGTGACAAAAGTGTATAAGGACTTCCGTGGCAGGGTTCTGGCAACAGGAGTTGAGGATCTTTCTTTTACCATCAGGGAAGGAGAGACGCTGGCGCTTTTGGGCCCTAACGGATCGGGCAAGACCACCGTGATAAAGCTCCTTGCAGGCCTTCTCGTTCCCAGCGCAGGAAGGATCACGATCGGCGGGTCCGATGTAGCGCGACAGCGGAAGAAAGCCCTGGAGAAGGTGGGGGTGATGCTAGGCGATGCCCGCTCTGTCTACTGGAACCTGACTGCCCTTGACAATCTGGAGTACTTCGCTGCCCTAAGGGGCATCTATGGCAAGAGAGCAAGGGACCGGATAAAAAGGTTGGCTGGATTATTGGATTTTGAAGACGTTCTGACTAGACGAGCAGGTGAGCTCTCTCGCGGTATGCGCCAGAGGGTGCTTCTTGCCATAGCTTTGCTGCCTGAGCCTCGCTTGCTGATACTTGATGAACCCACATTCGGATTGGATGTTGCGTCCAGGCATGAAATAAGGAGGCTTCTTCGTGAAGTTGCAACAGAAAAGGGATGCGCCGTTATTCTCGCTACCCATCAGATGGAGGAAGCCCAGGATCTTGCATACCATGTCTGTATTCTCAGGCACGGTAAGGTAGTCACGGTCGATACCATGGAAGGGTTGCTTGGGAAGATGGAGCGGCTGAAACATCGCGAAGTTCAGTCATCACCTTGGCTTGAAGGGGTTTTTCTGGAACTTACTAGCACCGTGGATGGGCCTTCGGAGTCCTGTCGGGGTAATGTCAGCACAGGAAGGCAGGAGGTATTACATGACAGCTGCAGCTATCCTCCTTGCTGAGCTAAANAGGAGGTATTACATGACAGCTGCAGCTATCCTCCTTGCTGAGCTAAAGAGAGGATTAAAAAATCATCTGGCGTACCCGATTCAGGCTGCGTCTGAAGCCATTATAGTGATTCTCATTGCAATAGCTGTGCCGTCACTCATCAAGGGAAAGACGCCCTGGGGAGTTTCCGGGGTTATAGTAGAGGAGCCCGAGAAGGTTGTAGCGCTTGTTGCGGTCTTTGTCGCTCTTGTCGGGTTGCAGACTGTTCACCGAGTGGTAAGGGAGGAATCAAGCCTTGGGACTCTTGAGCAGTTGAGCCTTGCCCCAATCGGGCTGCCGTCGCTAATGGTGCTTCGTTGCGCTGCTGACACTGTGAGGATGATGCCGATTGTGCTGATTGTTGCAGTGATAGTGACAAAAGGAGAACAGATAGGCAGGGTTCTCGTTATGATGGCTGCTACTCTGCTCCTTATGAATACGGGCATGCTTGGCATAGGGTTCTTCTTAGGTTCTCTTACTCTCGTTGCAAAGCGCCTGGGTTTTATCCCAAACCTTGCAAGCATTGCTCTGTTGCCTTTAGCGTTGTCTCCGGCAGGAGAATTGCCACGGATGGTTGAGGTTCTGGCTTCAGTCTTGCCATTTGCTCATGGCGTGGGACTGATAGGGCATGTTCTTCAAGGCAGTTCCGCTGCCCAGTGGGCACCGGGCCTTTTCAACC
>FIZM01000244.1:3201-5373 GCA_900019985.1 uncultured Clostridia bacterium | reverse complement strand
TTTGAATGTGTGGACAAGGGGTTCGATCCTAACGAGCCTGTTGAAATCGTGATACGGCCTGAGGATTTGAGGATCACACAGAAAGACCAAGGCAAACTGCAGGTTCGCGTAGATTCCCAGCTCTTCCGCGGAGTGCACTATGAAATCTGCTGCTATGACGAGGACGGCAACGAATGGCTTGTCCATTCCACAAGAAGAGCTATGGTTGGAGAAGAGATCGGCCTTGATTTCGACCCTGAAGATATCCACGTCATGCGCCTGGGTGAGACTGAAGATGAATTTGACAAGCGACTGGAATCCTATGAAGAGGTGCGCCATGCAGGATAGAACGAGGACTCGTAACATTTACCTAATTCCATACATGCTGTGGATCGTCTTGTTTGTCATTGCGCCCATCGTGCTGATCTTCTACTACTCTTTGCTGAACATCGATGGCGCATGGAGCTTCGAGAATTACAAGCGGTTCTTAAGTCCTATCTACCTGGACATGACGCTTAGGTCGTTCTGGTATGCCTTTTTGATCACAGGGTTTTCACTGCTTATCGCTTATCCAACAGCGTACTTGCTGACAAATACAAAGCATAAGCAGCTTTGGCTCTTGCTTATCATATTGCCGTCATGGATCAACCTCCTTCTCAAGGTATATGCCTTTATCGGTATTTTGGCGTTGCACGGTCCGATTAACTCTTTTCTGGAGGCCATCGGGATTGGGGCCAGGCAGATTCTGTTCACAGACTTCAGCTTCATATTTGTAGCTGTGTACATCTTTATTCCTTACATGATCCTCCCGATATTCAATGCATTGGAGGAGCTGAATCCGTCACTTGTGGCTGCATCTAGGGATCTAGGTGCTTCTCCCTGGGTGACGTTCCGGCGGGTTATCTTCCCATTGACGCTCAGCGGAGTGAAAGCAGGCTGTCGTGCAGTCTTCATCCCTGCTCTGTCCCTATTCATGATTACGCGCCTTATTGCAGGAAACCGCGTGATCACTTTGGGAACCGCCATTGAGCAGCACTTCCTGGTCACACAGGACTGGGGCATGGGATCGACAATTGCTGTCTTCCTCGTTATTGCAATGGGGCTCACTATGATATTGACCGAGACAGGAAAGAAGGTGAGCTAGGTGACGAAAAGGCTTGGCAGACTGCCTTCAATATACCTTGCAGTTGTGTTTATCATACTCTATGCGCCCATATTCTACCTGATTTATTACTCCTTTAACAGCGCAGGAAACATGCATAGCTTCGAGGGCTTCACCCTTGACTGGTACAGGGAAGTTCTTCAGGATACGAGGCTCTTTATTATCCTCTTGAACACCCTTGTCATTGCACTTCTGTCTTCGGCAATATCAACGGTGCTAGGAGTCTTCGGTGCACTTGCCATTAAGGGAGTAAAAACTAAGCGTTTTCAGAACGCGCTCCTTACCCTGAATAACGTGATGATCGTCAGTCCTGACGTGATAATCGGCGCTTCGTTCCTTGTCCTCTTCGCAATAGTCGGCATGGAGCTGGGATTCGGGTCTGTCTTAATCTCTCATATCGCATTTAGCGTCCCTATTGTTGTCCTTATGGTTCTTCCGAACCTCGAGGAAATGAGCCCGAGCTTGATTGATGCCGCCAGAGATCTCGGGGCAAGCAGATGGGACGTGCTGACAAGAGTCATTATCCCTTACATCTCACCTGGGATTTTCGCAGGCTTCTTCATGGCTTTGACATATTCCCTGGACGACTTTGTAGTAACCTTCTTCGTAACAGGCAGTGGGTTTTCCACCTTATCAGTAGAGATCTACTCCCTGGCGAGACGGGGTATATCTCTGACAATCAATGCACTGTCAACTCTGGTTTTCCTGGCCACCTTGCTGTTGGTCATCGGGTATTACCTGATAAGCAAGCAAAGGACTAAACCTAAGGAAGTGAGGAGCGTAGGATGAAAAGAGTAATGCAGGCGTTTACAGTAGTAATCGTAGCTGCGCTGGGACTAATGTACCTTACCTACGTCCTTAATGCACAGCAAGGCTATACAGGCGACAATACCCTCTCTGTCTATAACTGGGGTGATTACATCGACCCTGACTTGATAGGAAAATTCGAAGAAGAGACAGGGATAAAGGTCATATATCAGACTTTCGATTCCAATGAGGCGATGCTTGCAAAGATTGCACATGGAGGAACA
>FIZM01000244.1:0-3167 GCA_900019985.1 uncultured Clostridia bacterium | reverse complement strand
TCCGCTCCATACTTCTGGGGGACTGTAGGTATTGTTTTCAATCCTGACTTAGTTGGAGATTTGGCTGGAGATATAGAGTTTACGAGCTGGAATGACCTTTGGGATGAAAGACTAAAGAATGAAATCATTCTCGTAGACAGTGCGCGAGAAATAATCGGCATAGCCCTTAACAGCCTTGGATACTCTTTGAACGACACTAACACAGATCACCTTCTTGAAGCCAAGGAAAAGCTTGAAGCCCTTACCCCAAACATCAAGGCAATCGTCGGGGATGAGATTAAAATGATCATGGCAAACGAAGAAGCTGCGATTGCTGTTGCTTGGTCAGGAGATGCATTGGACATCAGATCCGAAAACGACAAGATAGACTTTGCCATACCGCGCGAAGGCACGAACATCTGGTTCGACAACATGGTCATACCCATGGGTGCAAAGAATATAGAAGGTGCTCATCTTTTCATCAACTTCATGCTCGACCCGGAAAACGCAGCGCAAAACGCTGAGTATGTCGGGTACTCAACACCTAACTGGAAAGCCTTAGAGTACCTGCCTGACGAGATCACTGAGGACGAGCGTTTCTATCCGGGCCCGGAGGTTACCGAAAGATTCGAGCTTTATGAGAACCTAGGCAAGAAGATGACAGCTTATTACAACGAACTGTTCCTTGAGTTCAAGATGTATAGAAACAGGTAATAAAGAATCCTATTGACTTGTTTGCCCGGATTCGTAATGCTCACCTAGTGCTGCAGGAGGTCTGGATCTTACTACAGCGCCTGCAAGTATTAGGATGGTAAGAATATACGGGATCATTTGCACCAGTTCTGTTGCTATGCGAAGCTCCGAAGTCTGCATGCGCATCTGTATAGCGTCTGTAAATGAGAACAAGAAGCTTGCGGCTAAGCCTTTAAGAGGGTTCCAGCCGCCGAATATGCAAGCTGCCAACGCCATGTAGCCGCGTCCTGCAGACATATCCTTGCTGAACCAGTTAAGCCATGCAAGGGACAGATATCCTCCTCCCAGCCCTGCCAGGCATCCGCTGAGAATCACGCAAAAATACCGAATAGCGCGCACGTTTATGCCGACTGTATCAGCAGCCTCCGGATGTTCGCCTGTCATCCTTATACGGAGTCCGAGAGGCGTCTTAAACATTAATACCCATCCGAGTATAATCAGGGTAAAACTGATGTACACCAAAGGAGAATGTGTCCCTAGAACCGTTCCGATGACAGGTATGTCACGGAGCACAGGGATAGACCATGTCCCAAGGCCGGTGACGAGGTCCGAGGTTCCTTTGCGCTTCCAAATGACCTGCATAAGCCAGGTGGTTGTGCCTGAAGCTAGAATATTTATCCCAACACCTGCAACCACGTGATTGGCTCTTAGGCCGACTGTGAGTACAGCATGAATCGCTGCGATAAGCCCGCCTCCGATAACAGCGAATAAGACCCCAACCCAAGGACTGCCTGAAATCTGACACGCGATTACTCCTGTGAATGCCCCCGTTAACATCATCCCTTCGAGCCCTATGTTGACGACACCTGACCTTTCAGAAAATGCCCCGCCCATAGCAGCCAAGGCTATCGGCACAGCCATTCTGATAGTAGCTGTAAGGTTATTGATGTTGAAGATTATATCGATGAGTTCACTCACTTCTGGGCACCGCCTTCCTGAGCACGGTTCTTCAGCCTTAGGATTATGTTACCGAGGGCCGGCGCAGCGACAAACAGGATAACCAATCCCTGCACCGTTGTCATGAGCTCCATAGGGATCCTGGCAAAAAGCTGCATAGTCTGGCCTCCTGATTGCAGCGCTCCGAAAAGGAGTGCAGCAGGGATAACAGCCCATAGGTTGCTGCCTGCTATAACTGCCACTGCAATCCCGGTAAAGCCGTAGCCCGGCGAAAAATGCGGGATGAATCGGTACAGTGTACCTAAAACCTCTACCGAGCCTGCCAGGCCTGCCACAGCTCCGCTAATCATCATAGCCTGAACCGTTCTTAGGCTTACATTTACTCCGCCGTACTCGGCGGCGCGCGGATTCTGTCCGACCACTTCTATCTCATAGCCCAGCACGGTTCTGCGCATTACATGGTTGAGAAAAGCAACGATCACTATGCCAAGTATGACGCCGAGAGAAACCCGGGTTCCACTGATTAGCTCAGGCAACCTTGAACCCAGAGGAAGGAGGACTGTCTGGTCAACAGGACCGGGATCCTTAAAGTATGTCTTCGTTAAGAAAGTTGTAAACAGAATGGCGATATAGTTGAGCATTATCGTGGTAATAACCTCATGCGCTCCAAGCTTGGCTTTTAAGTATCCCGGCAGAAAACCTACGAGCGCACCTGCACCTGCACCTGCCAAAAGCGCTATGGTAACGCGTAATACCGATGGCAAGGGAGAAAGAGCTAATGCCACTATTGCAGATGTGAACGCACCTGCGTAAAGCTGTCCTTCAGCCCCTACGTTGAACAAACCGCATTGGAATGCAAAGGCCACTGATAATCCGGTAAAAAGCAGCGGAGTTGCCATTAGCACTGTCGTGGCCAGGCTGTATGTTCCTCCGAAAGCTCCCATAAAAAGATTGGTATACGCATCTCGGACGCTATATCCTGACGCCCAAATCAGGATCCCGCCGATTACGAGAGCCATTATCACTGCAACAGCTGAGTATGCATACTTTGATACTTCTTGCCTGAAGCTCATCTGTCACACTCCGTTCCTCTGGCCGGTCATAAGGAAGCCCAGTTCTGCTTCGGTGAACTCGCCGGCCGGGCGCACATCAAGTATCTGACCTTCATAGATGACAGCTATTCTGTCAGACAGCTCAAGGATTTCATCGAGCTCAGCAGATATCAATAGCACCGCCTTACCGTTGTTACGGCTTTCAAGGATCTTCTCTCTGATGTAATGGGTGGCGCCTACGTCCAGTCCGCGCGTAGGCTGACATGCAACTACAACACTGTGAGGCCTGGCTAATTCACGGCCTACCACCATCTTCTGCTGATTCCCACCGGATAATGAGCCCATAGGTTGAAGGATGGAGTCGGCCCGTACATCGTACTGGGCGATAATACTCTCAGCGTATTCTTGGATTGTATCTTCCAGGAGAGTTCCTCGCTTATTGAATTGGGCATGGTGGTGCATGCCAAGCACTGAGTTTCGAGACAA
>FIZM01000243.1 GCA_900019985.1 uncultured Clostridia bacterium | reverse complement strand
AGAAGAAAAGCATCCCTCGTTGAACGTTGGAGAAAGCCGACGCTAATCCCCAGTTTTTGAAGGGCCTCCCACGGAAACACCAAGACCAAGGGGGGATATGTGAACAATGCCTTTGCGCCGCGCTTGATTCCCGCTCGCTCAAATGCAAGCAAGGATGCCTTGATTCTGTCGGGGATCTCACTTGAGGTGACACCGACTACGTTTTGAAAGGCAGTGGAACCTGTGGTAAACGATATATACGCATAATTCAACGGAGTATGGACTTCTTCGATAACGTGGGCAGCGGTCGGTCCGTTTGCCCCTTTATCAACCAGGGTTCTCCTGGGCATTTCTTGAATGGTAGGAGCCTGGCCGGCAGTGGCTACGCCGGCTCTCAGTATTTCAAGGACCTGCTCCAGCTCAAACTCAGGGCGTAAATCCATCATCCTCCCCTCCAAGCCAGCTGGAAAGTGCCAGATTAAACTCCTCTTCCATGAGCTCGATGACTTTCTCCGAGGTCTTTCTACCACCACGCTTAATACCTGACATCAGCCTGGACCAGGGACCTACTTTGTCATATTCGCCCGCTGCTTTCAGCCTTCGGATCTCATCTATTTGAGCCTTTACACGTGGCCGCATGTCTGCAACTGACTCTATGATTTCATCAACCCCACCCAGGTTATAGAAGTGTGAGACTCCTGACGCAAACACCGGATTGCCCTCTGAAAGCTCTTCCAGAAGCATAATATTGATCTTCGTTACCCTGGCAATACCCACCAGCGGCATTACATGGACCATAGTCCCGAACTCGTCAGAAAGTGCGAGGATCCTGTCTGCCTGAAGGCCGTGACAGAGGAACCCCCCGCTTATAGCTCTCCCAACAACCATTGCAACAATGGGATGGCCTGCTCTTCTTGCTTCTGCTGAAGCCAGCTGGTATGCACCTGTCGATTTGTAAATGCCTATGATTTCCTCAACTTTACCGGGGCTCATTCCCGGGGTATCGACTACCAGAATGATAGGCCTTTTCTCTGCTAGAGGCTTGTCTTTATCTGCTTTAATAGTCAAGTAGACGGCATGGGCCATCTTGAAGCCTTCTTCAAGCCCCATGAGGCCTGCATAAACCATTCTGAAACGAGGGTTTGCAATCCCTGCGTCATTTGCAATAACAGTCACTGTCTCCCCTGACAGAGTGGCACTTCCCACCACCGCTGATTCCGCCCATTCAGGGTCAAGGGTCTCTCCTCCACAGAGGTTCTCTTCGAAAGAGCCTTCGTCAACTATGTAATCAATCGCATCGCGTCCCCTGCCAACGAAGTTAATCATTATCTCCAACCCTCCCCCTGGGCCAGCGCCGGGCATTTGCCTCAAATTCTGAGACATTGGAATCCCAGAGATACTCAATGTCTTCGTTACCAAACTGCCTCCAGAGATCCCAGGAGTCCTGGATTCTGTCGTTTGCAGCCAGGTCTACAAGGCGCATCTGTTCCAGCACCATCTCTCCGGTGCCTATGATCCTTTTAGACGCTATCTTTTCAATGGGCCAACTTGCAACTTCGGCAACTTTTTCCCTAAATGCCTTCATTGTGTCTTCTACAATGAAATCCGCATCACGTGTGATGAACCTATGCCTACCTCCGGTTGTCCGCCATACCAAAGCCCGGTTGGCAGCATCAAATTCCTCAGTCCCCACCACTTCTTCGATAACTCCGGGCCCTGTCAAGCCCAGCCTTCCTACATCACTCATGATGAGCACATCGACAGACGCTGCTACAAAGCCCATTCCTCCGAAGCAGCCTACAGTGCCTCCGACAATTCCAATAATAGGCACTTTGCCTCTTGCTGCCTGGAATGCATCCATCACCTCAGAATGAGCCAAGAGGCCTGCGTTGGCTTCTTGAAGCCTTACTCCGCCTGTGTCAAAGGAAATCACTACTGCAACCCGGCCTCTGCTTTCAGAGGATTTGCTTCGTGACTCCAAAATCTCTTGTCCGCGCAAGGCAAGGCGGATGGCCATAACCATTTTCGTGCCGTGGGCTTCACCGACGCCTCCGCCTAAGAACTTGCTTTCTTGAGACACGACGACGGCGGGAGCTTTACCCACCGTTCCTAAACCTACAACTACCCCGTCATCAAACTGGGGGGTCTGGCCCATAGGAGGTAGATGGGGACTCGTCAATTTCAGCCTGGGACCTAACAGTTCAGTGAAACTTTCCGGATTACAGATGGCATACGCTCTTTCTCTCGCATTGAGTCTTGAAAAAGGCTGGTTCTGCAGCAGATTCCATCTATCGTCCATACGCAATAGCCACCTCCATGTATTACCCGGATTTCTCTCGCGACATTTCTTTTGCCAGTTGCGCAAGTCTCAGCTTGACTACTGCCGGGGTGGCTCCGTCATCATTTATCCAGATTTCGCATGCACGCACTTTATGGGTGGCCATAAACTCATCGATAACCATCTGCCAGACGCTTCCAAACCCTACAGCACTGGTAGTAACGTGGAACTTAGTAACACCGGGCTCATGCGGCATTGGCTCTGCCAGAATCTCGAGGTCCCCGGACATTACATGTCCGATATGGATATACTCCCAGTCACGTTTACCTTTTTCAGCCGGTCCTAGATATTCAAATTCTAAACGTTCCAGAGCCACGGCAATCCCCCTTCTCGGTGCGCATACCTGTCTGTTCTACCATTCCCTGAACCTGTCCGGAGGACGGTAAAGCCCGCCTGACCATTCCACCAAGTCTCTTATGGAGCGAGCTGCAAGAAGTGAAGTGTTTGCCTCTCCAACATCGATACCTAGATCTTCCGGAGTCTGGACTATTCCTTTACGTCTCAGCTCCAGAGTTTTCTTGGGATCAGCCTCTCTGCCCAACTCTGTGTACCCTGCTACAGCTTTGATAGCAGATTCTCGCTCCTCTAGCGAAGTACACTTAAGAAGGTGGGCTATTCCTTCCTCAGTAACCAGGTGTGTAACGGCATCGCCGTATACCATAATGGGTGGAATCGCAAAACCTGCTTCCTCCATAAGTGTCCATGCGTCCAGACGATGGACAAAGCTTGGAACAAGTCCTGCCCCAAAGGTCTCCACCATCTGAATGACTAATTTCTTTCCGCGCGGAACCGGCCCGATGAGCGAACTCGTTACAACGCTTTCTTTACCTGCCTTAAGCCAACTGGGAGAAGAGTGCCGCCTCCCCGGCGGATCGCATCCCATGTTCGGTGCACCGCCAAACCCTGCAATCCTGCCTGCAACCGCAGCAGAGCTGTTGCCGTACTTGTCAACCTGCAGAGTCGACCCTACAAAAGCATCAATGGCATAATGGCCCGCTACCTGACACATAGCCCTGTTTGACCTCATGCTTCCGTCAGGTCCTATAAAGAACACATCCGGACGGCTTGCCATGTAGTCTTCCATCCCTACTTCGGAACCGAATGAGTGGATGGACTCAACAAACCCGGTTTCAATAGCAGGAATAAGGCTGGGATGCGGATTCACAGCCCAATGGGAGCAGACCTTGCCCTTAAGACCGAGGCTTTCTCCAAAGGTAGGAAGGAGCAATTCGATTGCGCAAGTCCCAAAGCCTATTCCGTGGTTTAAGGACTTTACCTCATATTCTTTGTAGATGCCCTTAATCACCATCATGGCCATGAGGACGTGCACATCTGTTATAAGCGCAGGATCCCTTGTGAAGAGAGGCTCAGTGTAGCAAGGCCTGCCCACCGGGACAAGAAAATCTACCCACTCAGCGGGAATATCAACCCGTGGCAACTTATCTATGACCCTCTCAACCTGTGCCACGACAATTCCCTGTCTGAACTTGGTGGCTTCAACAAT
>FIZM01000242.1 GCA_900019985.1 uncultured Clostridia bacterium | reverse complement strand
GGGAGGACCGAATCAGATTGATGACAGCATCTAAGTTATCAAGGGCTATTTTGAGGCCTTCGAGGATATGAGCCCTTTCCTCTGCCTTGTTCAGGTCAAATCTCGTTCTCCTTACCACTATCTCTTTCTGGTATTCGATATAGTGGGAAATCACGCTCTTCAGGTCAAGGAGCTTAGGCTCTCCGTTTACAATGACCAGCATGATCACGCCAAAGGTCGTCTGCATCTGCGTGTGCCTGTAGAGTTGATTCAGTATTACGTTGGGGTTTGCATCCCGTCTGACATCAATGACGATCCGAATGCCTTCTCTGTCGCTTTCATCCCTGAGATCAGTAATACCGTCGATCTTCTTGTCACGGACCAATTCTGCAATATGCTCAATCAGCCGTGACTTGTTGACCTGATACGGAATCTCCGAGACTATAATACGGTTCCTTCCCCCTGAGAGGCTCTCGATTTGAGCGGCGGCTCTTATCCTAATAGAACCCCTGCCTGTGGTATATGCGCTTCGAATTCCTTCTTTTCCTACAATTATGCCCGCTGTTGGGAAGTCAGGGCCTTTTATGACGGTCATTAGATCCTCAACTTTCGCATCCGGGTTATCTATAAGCATAATGACGCCGTCAATGACTTCCCTTAAGTTGTGGGGAGGGATGTTAGTAGCCATTCCCACAGCAATCCCTGACGACCCGTTTACGAGGAGGTTTGGGAAACGGCAAGGCAGCACCACAGGCTCCTTCAACGATTCATCGAAGTTAGGTTGGAAATCTACGGTGTCCTTATCTATATCAGCCAAAAGCTTCTGAGATATCCTGGCCATTCGAGCTTCAGTGTAACGCATCGCAGCCGGAGGGTCCCCGTCAACTGATCCGAAGTTCCCGTGGCCGTCAATCAAAGGATACCTTTGCGAGAAGTCTTGAGCCATCCTGACCAAGGCATCGTAAATCGCTGCGTCTCCGTGAGGGTGGTATTTACCCATAACCTCTCCGACGATTGTCGCAGACTTTCGGTGAGGCTTGTCTGATGTGAGGCCTATCTCATTCATTGCGTAAAGGATGCGCCTGTGGATAGGCTTCAGGCCGTCACGGACATCAGGAAGAGCCCTTCCCACTATTACGCTCATTGAGTACAGCATGTACGAGCGCTTCATCTCGTCTTTCAGGTCAATTGGGATTATTTTGCCGTCTGTGAATTCAAGCAAAGACTATGACCTCCTCAAGGTCTTAAATATCAAGTTCAGTAATCTCTCTTGCATGGGTTCGGATGAATTCTCTCCTGGGTTCCACTTTGTCACCCATCAACGTAGTAAATATCTCATCAGCCGCCAAAGCATCCTCAAGGGAGACCTTAAGAAGCGTTCTCGTCTCAGGGTTCATCGTCGTCTCCCAGAGCTGTTCTGCGGTCATTTCTCC
>FIZM01000241.1 GCA_900019985.1 uncultured Clostridia bacterium | reverse complement strand
ATGAGTGTACATGAAGGTGAGCAAAACCTAATGAGCTCATACTCAATCAAAGACCCCTACTAAATACCAATTGCCTCGCTCATCACGACACAGCTGGTATACCCCGTAATTGCCGGCTAAGACCACGTAGAAATGCATCTCTCCTCCTAATCCTCCTAAGTCCCACCAGTTATTTATCTCACGCCATTCATCTATGACAGACACCACATGAAGCCAATTCCCTCCCCGGTAAAACATCTTAGGACTCTGATCATCTTCCGTTACAACATGAAGCGATTCTTTTACCCTCCTCATATATGTAGCCCTCCGAAGCTAAGAAGAGCTTATCCCGTCTAGTCAGTTTCCACTCTCTCCCAGGAAAGACAGTGCCCGGGCCGAATCTCTCCCTTACCTTGCAAATAACCTCATCCATAACTTCGTCTGAAGCCTGAGCCCGGTAAGGGGAAAACCGGGACGGAAATAGCATATCTATCTGTCCGCCCGTTTTTTTCGGGCTGGAGCCATATACCGAAATAGACACCGCCTCAACCGGTGCATGGAGATGGCCTGTAACAAAGATCTCATTCAAAAGGTGGCCGCATAGTCTCTGTAGGCCTCCGTACATACCTACCGGTTTTACAAGGTGCTTTTTGCAGCTTACTGTATGTCCGTTGTCACACTTTAAAGCGATTTCAACCCTTCGCACAGCCATATAGGCAAGGTCCTGATGCTCCATCAAATGGGATGCACCTTCAGATGTTATTGCAGACAAGGCATGCCAATCTGAAACCGGGGAATCAAAAGCCTTTGAAAACGTAACACCGTTTTGCGGAAAGACAGCTGACACCTGAGAATAATCCATACCCAGGCTGTATTGATAGATGACGTATCCTGCCTCACCCAACATATCAACGAGAACTGACTGCCCCATGCGTTGAAGTTCGCCTATGCTGCCCACCCCAAGTCGACAAAGATAGGAGAGGACATCCTCATCCAAAGGCCACAGCAAGTTTACAGGTAAAGGCTTTAAAAACTCCTCTTCGCCGCCTGTTACAACCTTTGCGCCGATACTTTTTCCTTCGGAAGAAATCATATGTTCAGTGAGACGTAAAAACCTCTCTGTCCTCGCCTCCGGCAGAACTCCTGAAAGGATCCTGGCTACCAGCTTAGAGCGGGCGATCCCATATGAAGGCAAAGCGCCTATGAAACCTTTCACATCCCGTGAAAGCTCATCCAATGCACTGGTTATGTTGGGACAAAATGAGAGCTCAATAAAGGCCTCAATCTCGTCTAAAGGCTCTACAGCCGGGCTGTATTTTGCACACATCTCCCATATCGTGTCAGCAAAACCGCTATACCTCTCTGGGGTATACTCTATTCTGACGAGCTCAGGACAGACAATGTAAGCCTGCTGCCAAGTCATCCCCGGCCTTATCCCCTTCCTCCTTGCCTCAGGGGATATATCTAGGATTCTATGTCCTTTTACAATGGCGAAAACTGCACCATTGGAAACAGATTCATTTGTTCTCATCTCCACTGAAGAATAAAACCCAGGCAACCAAATATGGCCTATAATCCCACGCATTGGGCTCACCTTTTGATATTTAGTAGAACATATGTTCGCGTTATTTATTATATGTTCCCTCTGATTTTCATGTCAAGACAGATAATGGCACAGGAGGATTTAATGAAGGAAACTTGAACACTGTAAGATACTTCATTTGAAGAAGAGTTGAAGCGAGAATGCAAGATAATAGCCGGGTCAGACAATAATCAGCCGTTAACATGCTGCACATGACTGCTAATGTGATGGCATAGCCTGCAACGTTATCCAGGTGACCGGTAGCGCGGTATACATGGCAGGCAGCGTAATCCAGGCGGCTGATAATGCGGTATAAATGGCAGGCAATGTAATTCAGGTGACCGGTAGCTCGGTATACATGACCTGTAATGCAATCAAGGTGACCGGTAGCTCGGTATACATGACCGGTAATGCAATCCAGGTGACCGGCAACGTGGTATATACATGACCGACAACGCAATCTGTGTTGCCGGTAACATTGTGTACATGACCGGTAACGCGGTAACGAAGATGTACATAGTTGGCAACGTAACGTACACAGCAGGTGGGCGCTCCGTGCTACGAAGCGCCCACCATGTAGATGCCAAACAACCAGATCTGTAAGCCGAATCCTGTCGAGGGTAGTCATCTATCTGGGACCTTGGTCACCCAAGGCCTCTAGCGACCGTACCCGAGGGAGAAGCGGGCCACTCCATGCCCCTCCTATTCGGTCTTGCTCCGGGTGGGGTTTACCTGGCCAGCCAGTCACCTGGCTGCCGGTGCGCTCTTACCGCACCGTTTCACCCTTACTCTCAGGCCAACCAAGCTTTATAGCACTGAATCAGCCAAAAGAGCGGTTTAATTTCTGTGGCACTTTCCTTAGGGTCGCCCCCACTGGACGTTATCCAGCACCCTGCCCTATGGAGTTCGGACTTTCCTCGAGCGTCATCCTTTGCGACAATGCGTAAAGGATACGCCCGCGACTACCCGATCTGCTTGTTTGAATCTTACAAACGTATTTTAACACCTGCCCTTTTAGGGTGTCAAATTCTCGACTCTCGAATACTTCATTATCCAGGCGCCTAAGCACGGGTTTTATTAACCTAACCAGAACTTCGCATGCAACCCTGAATGTGGCTGATTGATTGCTGC
>FIZM01000240.1 GCA_900019985.1 uncultured Clostridia bacterium | reverse complement strand
ACCCTTCGCATAGTAAACTACGTTGACCTGCTTTACTCCGTCTTCCTCTCCTGTAAGCCTCCACGGAATATTCGGTGACTGCCAGCTGTGCCACCTGAAACTGTCGTCACCTGAGGAAAGGAAGAATCCTTCCATAGCAGAATCCGCCTCTACACCCAGGCTCAACTTTACATGTGGGGTCATGGTGTACTTGGCGCCTGAATTCACAGTGACCGTGCCTTTCGCGGCAGCCTCGTATCCCTTTCCAAATTGAGGTTTCGTAGGGAACAACACACGCTTCTTTTTCTCAGCATACTCTATTACTTGAATGTAATAGTCAGCAACCGGGTCTTGGGAAGATTCGGAAAGGACTTCCTCAAACATCTCTTTGGCAGCTGAAACGTTGCCTGCCTCGTAGTTGGCAATGGCAATCAAGTTCTTAGCTATAATCTGCTCTTTCCCACTAGACAGCCTGAGAGCATCATGGAACGTAGACAGAGCCTTGTCATAGTCACCGTTATCCAAATACAGTTGACCCAGGGCAAGCAGTGCCCGGACTTGCAGATCCGGATCTGTTGTCCCGGCAAGACTCTCCTCATAAGCCTTCAAAGCTTCAGAACTCCATCCCTTGCAAAAGTAGGCATACCCAAGCCAGGCATACACTTCAGCTGCATCCGGCCCTTCCGGATCTCTTTCAATCTCACGGGAAAACGCCCGTATCGCATCTTCAAACCTGCCTGATTGAAACAAAGCGACTCCTGCCTCCAGGTCGCTGCTTGCCTGAATACCGTAAGGCACATCAGAGAAAGGGACATCCGCAGCTTCGATGCTGAAAGACAAAGCGAGCATAAAGACGGCCACAATCACCAGGCCTTGTTTAGCCGCCCGAGTTGCGCGAGCTGACATACAACGTGCCATGTAAACCTCTCCTTTACGGATAAATCCTGTTTAACAGCCTTGGGAAGGGTATTGTCTCTCTCACATGGTCAAGTCCGCATATCCAAGCGACAAACCGCTCAATACCAAGGCCGAACCCGGAGTGGGGCACAGAACCGTACCTGCGGAGGCCCATATACCATTCGTATGCTTCTTCAGGGAGGTTATGCTCTTTGATGCGAGATGCCAATAGCTCAAGGTCGTCAATCCTCTGGCCTCCGCCGATGATCTCGCCGTAGCCTTCAGGTGCCAAAAGATCTGCAGACAGACAAACCTCAGGCCTTTCCGGATCAGGTTTCATGTAGAAAGCTTTGACACTCGAAGGATATCTATGTACGAATACCGGCAATTCAAACTGCTCCGCTAAGACAGTCTCATCTCCGCCGCCGAAATCATTACCCCACTCAAACTCAACACCGCATTTATGTAGAATCTCAACTGCCTCATCATAGGAAATCCGCGGGAAAGGGGGTTTGATGTTTTCCAGTCTGCCTGTGTCTCTCTTTATCGTTTCAAGTTCGTTCTTCTTTTCTTCCAGCACTCTCTGAATTACATAGCTTACAAGCTCTTCTTGGACTTTGAGGTTCCCGTCCAAATCGACCCAAGCCATCTCCGGCTCTACCATCCAAAACTCTGTCAGATGCCTCCTGGTCTTGGATTTCTCCGCGCGGAAAGTAGGCCCGAAACAATATACCTTGCCCAGGGCCATAGCTGCAGCTTCCATGTAAAGCTGGCCGCTTTGACTCAAGTATGCAGTGGAATCAAAGTACTCCGTAGAAAACAAAGTAGTCGTGCCTTCGCATGCAGACGGAGTCAAAATCGGGGCATCGATTAAGACAAACCCCTGCTCATCAAAGAAATCCCTGATTGCTTTTATGACCTCATGCCTAATCCTCAAGATAGCTGTCTGCCTCGGCGTACGCAACCATAGGTGTCTTCGTTCCATGAGGAAATCTACCCCGTGTTTCTTAAGGGATATCGGGTATTCGTCTGCGATCTGCACAACCTCAATGCCTGTCACTGCAAGCTCAAAGCCTCCGGGGGCTCTTTTATCTGCCCTGACCTTCCCCGATATGACAACTGAAGACTCCTGGGTCAATTCATCGCAGGTTTGGAAATCCCCATCAGATATTTCGCCTTTGACTGCAACTGCCTGGATGAATCCTGTTCCGTCCCTCAAAATAAGAAAAATCACGGAACCGCTTGACCTTTTGTTGTAGACCCAGCCTGCAATCTTGACTTCTTCATCGACATACTCTGCTACATGGGAGATATTAACAGTCTGCACAGAACGATCCCACCAGTCTTAGAAGAATTTGCACTTCCATTCATGGCCCCAACTTACAGGGACACTTGTGCTTTAATATTATACCATTCAGATAAAGCGCCTTCCATAGCGTGAAAAGCCCAGGCCTGCTTTGCCGGCATTCCCGGCACCGCGAAAACCTGGGCTTCTCATTCATTTGTTATTACCTATTGAAAACCCTTTTCCTACTTTATCTTCTTTAACGTCGCGCTGAGATAGTAGGTCTGATAATGGTTAGCTTCGAACTTCTTCGTATAGGTGTAATAGCCGGGTGCCACTACTGTGACTTCATGTGACCCTAAAGGAACTTGCTTGATAAGAACAGGTGTTGTTCCTTTGTCCTCTCCGTCCAGGAACACCCTTGCCCTGGAAGGACTCGAAGTGACGTTCACAGCAGCATACCTCTCCGGCCTTACCGGTTGTACCGGTTGTACCGGCTTCGGAATCGGCGTCGTATAGCCGCCGACATAGAAGTATGTACTTGAACTCACCCAGTTCCGCTGCGGAGTTATCCTTATCTTGGCGTGAATAGCTCCGAACACTAAGTCCAGATCTCCTTCAATGTACGATGACTGACTACCTGATTGAACAGACTGTTCGAGATACGGAAGAGACAATGGCTCAGTTGACGCGAAAATCACCAGATGCTCTTTTCCGGCAGGCCCTTCTACCTGCATGTTAGGAAGTACGTATGTCCTGTTCGCCAGTACATAGTTGTTGGGAAACCATTGACTCGGTAACAACCACTGGCTACGGTTAGCAGAATCAATATTCAAGATGTAGACATAACTGTTTTTGCTGGACCTGTAGTATACATCTATAGAATCACCGGGGTAATACGTAGCCCCCTGCCCCCTGTCAACCCAAACATCAGCTTTGAAGTCAGGAGTTGGATTCGGATTGATAAAAAGAGTCATGGGCGGCTCATCAGCAGCAACTCCTATCTGAGTAACACCAAGGAGAATGAGGAACGCGACTCCCAAAATCAGCCACTTGTTATGGCTCTTTATCATTTTATCCGCCCCTTTCCTTTCCTTACTTTTTGTTGGTATTCTATAGCAGTTCGTCAAGATCTGTGCCTGTAGTGAAACTATAGTTCGGCGCTTCCCTGGTTATGACAACGTCATGCGGATGGCTCTCGCGGAGGCCGGCACCGGTCATCCTGACGAACTTTGTCTTCGTCTGAAG
>FIZM01000239.1 GCA_900019985.1 uncultured Clostridia bacterium | reverse complement strand
TGCAGGAAGCGGAAGAGGAGCGGGCGGCTGCTGATCGGGAGCTGGAGGAAGTCTTGAAGGCATTGGGAATTTTTGGGCGCGGATTTAACCATTAGAATTGCTCTGAACAGAAAGGTGCGGTTGAAATGAACGATAGATGGATGAGAGCTTTGAGTGAACTTAGAGATACCCTTGCCCGAGTTCCAAAGGATACGGATTTGCAAAATATAATTAACGCGCGGGATGAAGTTTTTACACGCTATCAATCTATATTCTCACTTAACAACCTTCCTAATCTCAGCGTAGAAGAATTTAGCTCATTCCTTTATTTTGAAAACAATAAGCACTGGAGTGGTTTACACCGCCATGTAGGTAAACTTACCGCTGATATGGACAAACTTCGCCATGCTTTGACTATCTTGCTAAACGAAAATCGCCCTCTTGCCGAACGTTTTGATGAAGTAGTTAGCAGCTCTATGGTCAAAGGGCTTGGAAAGGGTTTAGCTACGGCTATCCTTCTCGTTGCCTATCCAGAACGCTATGGAGTATGGAATAATACTTCCGAAGCTGCCCTTAGACAGATGGGAATCTGGCCAGAATTTGACAGAAATACGACTTTGGGGCAACGCTATGCCATCATTAATGATCTTTTGAGAAAACTGTCCGACGAACTTGAAGTAGACCTCTGGACCCTTGATGCTCTGTTTTGGGGAATTGTGAAGAAGGAAGAAGATACGGAAACTAAAATGCCAGTTATTGAACATGGTTTCCGATTAGAAAGGCATCTGCAAGATTTTCTCATAGATAATTGGGAACGCACAGAGTTGGGACAAGAATGGGAGATTTATCGAGAAACTGGAGATGAAGAAGCCGGATTTGAATATCCTACTGACGCAGGACGTATTGATATATTGGCACGGCATAAGAGTCGGCCAGAATGGTTGGTAGTGGAACTCAAGAAAGATCAGAGCACGGATCGGGTAATTGGACAGATTCTGCGTTATATGGGTTGGGTGAAAAAGAATCTAGCTTCGCCTAGAGAAGAAGTTAAGGGCTTAATTATATCGTCGGATGTTGACAAAAACCTTCAATACGCTTTAGCAGTTTTTCCGCCGGGGTATAT
>FIZM01000238.1:368-2252 GCA_900019985.1 uncultured Clostridia bacterium | reverse complement strand
ATGTCCATGTCCGACTTGATAGTTGACGCTGTTTTCGGCACAGGGTTTAAGGGAGAGGTTGAAGGATATGTCTGCCGTGTTCTGGACACCATTAACGAGTCAGGCAGGCCTGTTGTAGCAGTTGATGTTCCTTCCGGATTAGATTCCACAACAGGCAAGGTGAGTTCAAGCTGTGTCAAAGCTACTCATACAGTGACTTTCGGCCTTCCCAAAGTAGGGCTGCTCCTTTATCCCGGTGCAGCTTACGTCGGTGAATTAATCGTCGCTGATATCGGAATACCCAGATCTCTCCTGGTGGATGAGGCGTTTAAGTTAAATCTGTCCACTGCTGATGAGATCAGGACTTGGATTCCTGTCAGGACCCGGGACTCTCATAAAGGTACGTTCGGGAAGGTCCTGGTGATTGCCGGGTCATCGAATATGTCAGGAGCTGCAGCTCTTACCGGCAATGCAGCGCTGAAGTCAGGCGCGGGAGTTGTAATCCTCGGTGTGCCTATCAGTCTACATAGTGTTATGAATTCAAAACTGACTGAGGTTATGACCCGTGGCCTCCCTGAAACTGAATCCGGGAGTATAAGCCTGCAAGCCCAGCCTCTTCTCGATGGCATTACCCGCGGTGCAGGCGCATTGGCTATTGGGCCTGGATTGTCCACTCACAGTGAGACTGCTCAGTTGGTTAGGAATATGGTAATGACTACATCTGTTCCAACAGTGGTAGATGCAGACGGGATAAATGCTATTGCCCAGGATCCCGGCACACTGAAAGCTGCGAAAGCCCCGATTGTACTTACTCCACATCCCGGCGAGATGGCAAGACTTACAGGCCTTTCTGTACAAGAGATTAAACTGGACAGGCTTAACATAGCTCTTAGGGTTGCGGCTCAGTGGGGAAAGATCGTGGTCCTGAAAGGTGCTCGCACGATAATCGCTGACCCGTCAGGAGTCGCCTATATTAACACAACTGGAAACTCGGGAATGGCGACAGCGGGAAGCGGAGATGTGCTTACAGGGATTATTGCAGGTCTCCTTGCCCAAGGAATAAGGCCCCTGGAAGCGTCTGTATTAGGTGTTTATGTGCACGGACTGGCCGGAGACATTGCGTCTTCCAGATATGGCGAGATGGGTATGACAGCCACGGACATCCTGGGAAGCGTCCCGGAGGCATTGCTTAGATTGACCGGGGAAAGAGGCGAGAAGAATGCGGGATGTCCCGAGAGACAGGCCAACCATAGCTGAAATCGATCTTGCATGTATAACCCGAAACATGCAGGCTATACGTAAGGCCGTAGGGCCTGATTGCGAGATCCTGGGAGTCGTCAAAGCAGACGCCTATGGGCACGGAGCGATACCTATAGCGCGAACAGTGCTGAATAATGGGGCGACCTGGCTAGGGGTGGCCCTGGTAGAAGAAGGTATAGCTCTCAGGAGATCAGGCATCATTGCTCCTATTTTAGTTTTGGCTCAATTATTTCCTGCCCAGGCTCAGGTAGCCTTGCGTTACAACCTGTCATGTGCGACTGCTACGTACGAGTTTGCCGAGGCGTTGTCCAATGCTGCCGTAAAAGAAGGAAAGAAGGCAAAGTGCCATGTAAAAGTCGATACAGGCATGGGGCGTATAGGCGTAACCCCTGCCCAGACAGTAAGCTTTGTAAAGCGCATTTCCATGCTGCCTAACATAGAAATCGAAGGTATCTTTACACACTTTGCAACTGCAGAGGATGAAGACAGGTCTTTTCTGGACAGGCAGCTTTCCTGCTTTAATGACATTATTTCCGCACTCAGGCGCAGCGGAATTGAGGCCCAGTACTACCATGCAGCCAACAGTATGGCAGCATTGACCGTGACCGAAGCCAGGTTTGATCTGGTGAGAACAGGGATCTTCAT
>FIZM01000238.1:0-362 GCA_900019985.1 uncultured Clostridia bacterium | reverse complement strand
ACTTACACAACAGAGAACGACTGTACAATCGCAACTATTCCCATTGGATACGCTGACGGTTTTCCTCGTTCCCTTTCCAACCGCGGAGAGGTTCTCATAAGAGGCAAGAGGTTTCCTGTAGTCGGGAGAGTATGCATGGATGAATGCATGATATCTACAGGAGACTTCGAAGTTGACACAGAAGATGAAGTCATTATCATCGGAATGCAAGGAGATGAAGAGATTACAGCAGAGGACGTCGCAGAGAGAGCCGGTACAGTGGCCCATGAAATCCTTTGTGGAATAAGCAGGCGGGTTCCGCGGATTTACCTGTCCAGAACGTAGAGAGATTAAGGGAAGAACGGAGAGAAGGAGTGTGGCTC
>FIZM01000237.1 GCA_900019985.1 uncultured Clostridia bacterium | reverse complement strand
TTATGACGCAGGTGGGATAGAAAGAGTTCTGTTATTTATAGACGACTTCTGTGAAGAAGTCTTCCACGCCGAAGACGGCAAAAGCACTTATATGATAAATACTGTATATGAATGGGACACTGAGGAAGGCTGGGATGACGGCGAATATACCATCACCCTTGTCATCGTGGATAAGAGCGGCAACACCGGTTCCAAGTCCATCAAAGTGACTGTCAATAACAGCCTTGTGCCGGAACCTCCCATCAACCTGATGGTATTCCCCATAACTATCCACGATTCAGTCTACGACCTTCTTGACGAGTTAGATAGTATGGACACGTCGTTATCCGCGTCATCTTCACCTGTATCGGAAATACTATCTTTAGCAAGAAGAAGCCAGTATGCAGCGTCATCTCGAGTGAAGCCATTGGAAATACCGGGCGCATCAGACGCAGTAGGCCTTTGCCTGCTCACATGGCAGCTTCCGGAATCCGCGATTCCTGCCGCCGGATTCAACATATATCGTAATGGCGAATACATTGATTATGCAGTCTCGTGGGATCCCAGCATAGACTATCCGATACTTGACCGGCTACCAATAGGCTTGGGCGGCATATATCTTGACGAAGGGTTGACTCCCGGCACTGAGGTTTCATACAGTGTGTCTTCATGCAACTCTGCAGGTAAAGAGAGTGAAAAAAGTGCTCCTGTCGCTGCAACATTAATGGATGCTTTAGATGCAGTGTCTCTTTTATGTCCTGAAGATGGAGGCGACGAGGTCTTTTATCCGATCTTTGAATGGATGCCTGTGGATGGTGCAAAGCTGTACCTAATCACCGTAATGGACGAAGAGGCTAATGCCATGTGGATAGGGTATACATACACGCAAGAAGATGAGGCTTGGATCTTTTATGGAGACCCGCTACTCACTCTCTTCTGCAATCCATCACATTCGGAACTGGAAGACGGCGAAACATACATGTGGTTTGTGTTGGCGATAGACTGCGACCCAGAACCGCCTGCAGCCCTCATTTCCAGTGATGGAATATGGATTCCTGAACGGCTATCGATTTCAGCATCGGAACTCTGGGAATTCACCTATTGGGATGAAGACTTCGGCTTTTGGCTCCTTTTAGATACTGTGCGGGAATCAGCGAGGCTGGCTGGCGGAATAATCTGTGACATGTGCAAAAACCGGTGGTGCACCTGACTTGCGCACCACCGGGATCCCACATTTGTACGAAATGGTGCCCGGGACGAGACTTGAACTCGTACGGGGGTTACCCACACGCCCCTCAAACGTGCGCGTCTGCCAGTTCCGCCACCCGGGCACTAATGTAATTCCGTATTCATATGTTGCATCCAACAGAAATTATAAAGCGTCAGCACGCTGTTGTCAAATGAATTTCTGGGATAAGAGGAAACCGAGAATCAATATGTGAATTCTCTTTTGTAGAGACAGGCGTTTCAGAACGCCGAGAAACCGACTGAAGGGCTTATCGTAATCCACCTGCGTGAGGGGGAATCGCCATGTCCAAAGAAGGTTGGGACATCTCTGTCTGCGGGCTAAACTGTGCGCAGTGTGGTCTTCTGGCGGTTGAGAAGATGTGTAATGGATGCAGAGGCCCGTCAGACAAGCACTGGAGCCCTGGATGCAAGTTCTTAACCTGCGCGCGCACAAATCAGCTCACCTACTGCTTCGAGTGTAACGAGTTCCCTTGCAACGAGTTGGAGGCTTTCGCCAACGACGGTTACGAACATCATCGGCTCACCGTAGAAAATATGAAAAAGATGCGTGAGGTCGGACTCGAGACATGGCTGGATCAGCAGAGCGAGCCTGTGTTTTGTCCCGGCTGGACTAAGTGTTCTGACTGAATAGCATCAGACTTGATTTGTTGCCTTTAGTTGCCGTTTTCCCTCGCGTCAGTTAGATATCGGTCGATGAAGTCCTCCTGCCGCTTTTGCATGTACAAATATCCTCCACCCACTTGACTATTACGTTACGTCATAGTTTATAGTATCAGTTGAAACGGCGGTGATGGCTATGGCGATGACAGTAAAAGAAGTCGCGGATCTGGTAGGCATCAGCGTGCGGACGCTGCACTATTACCATGAAATCGGGCTGTTGGCACCGGATGAGATAACTGATTCAGGATATCGGCTGTACTCCGATGACAACCTGGATACTCTGCAGCAGATCCTGTTTTTCAGAGAGCTTGGGTTCACCTTGAAAGAAATCAAGAAGATCCTGAGCAACCCATCGTTCGACAGGAAAGAGGCGTTGATTCTGCATCGTAAGATGCTGCTGGATAAGCGCAATCGACTCGATGAGATGCTGGAGACGATTGACAAGACAATCGAGCACCTGGAAGGAGGACGTAACATGACGAACGAAGAAAAATTCCGATGTTTCAATTTCAGCACTAACCCGTATGAGGAAGAAGCCCGTAAGCTTTGGGGAGATAACGCGGTTGACGATTCAAATGCAAAGCTTGCAGGCATCTCAAAGGAGCAACAGAAGGCGTTAGCCGAGAAGATGCATTCTATCTATAGGACGCTCGCAGAACTTCGGCATGGGCCTCCTGAATCAGATGAAGCACAGGCAGCAATCAAGGCCTGGTATGACCTGCTGAATACCGGCTTTGGCAGGTACTCACCTGAGATGTTCAAGGCATTGGGCGAGATGTACGTGGCAGACAGTCGTTTTACTGAAAACATCGATAGGTTCGGTGAAGGTTTGGCTGTTTTCATGCGTGATGCTATGGCAGTCTTTGCTGAAAGGAGTAATAGCTAGAAACGCATCGTTAGAATCACAGCCGACAATACCGGCTGGAAATACCCACTTGGCATCCGGCTGAGAACCCTAGTCGGGAGTAGCAATTCCAACAACAACAATAAGGAGGCGGGGTGTTCCGCCTCCTTAGCTTCTAGTGAGTTTTTTCCTTTGCCGACTGTTGCTCTTCCCCTCGCCGGTGCTCGTCCGTTTAACCCGGCCCAGGTTAATTCCGTCGGCGTGCTTAATACTTACCCTCTCTGTTTGCCACATCAGCCCTTGACCAATCGCAGCCTGTCGTTTTCGGTGATGCCCGGGATTCTGCCTCGCTTTGCAATTGGCCTGCCTGCGACTTCCTTAATATCGAGAGTCAT
>FIZM01000236.1 GCA_900019985.1 uncultured Clostridia bacterium | reverse complement strand
GGGGTGGTTGTGAGTTCATTTCTGTGGGCGGTTATGTCCTTTATCATGATGAGGTCCGGGGATTCTCTGAGAGAGATTATGATGTGGCTTATGGGAAGCCTCTCAAACAAGGGCTATACCCATGTCAGAATGGCATTCCCCTATGTAGTATTTGGTATTTCCGTCTTGACAGTCATGGCGCGGGATTTAAACCTTATTTGCCTTGGCGATGATGAAGCGAGGTACCTAGGTATCAACCCTGAACACTCCAAGATGATTATTATGTTTGCTGCTTCCCTGGCGACTGCAGCCTCTGTCTCCGTAGGAGGAATAATCGGTTTTGTAGGGCTTATAGTCCCGCATATAATGCGGATTATCTTAGGTCCTGACCATAGGCTGCTGCTGCCCGCGTCTGTTATTGCAGGCGGGATATTCCTTGTTGTGGCTGATGCTATTGCCCGTACAGTGATCGCGCCTACGGAAATCCCTGTGGGAATCATCACTGCGCTTGTAGGTGCACCTTTCTTTTTCTACGTCCTCAGGCGAAGAAAGGTGCACAAGGGATGAACCATGATAAGAGAGTGAGACCCGGTGAGAATGAGGCTTGAAGCGTTTTCCATAAGTTACGATTACGGTATAATAAAGGCCGTAGATGATGTATCAGTCTCCTTGGGGAGCGGTGAATTCGTAGGCATTCTGGGACCTAACGGCTCAGGAAAGACCACACTCCTGCGGGTGCTTTCAGGGGCCTTGAAGCCGCAAGGAGGAACAGTCTTCCTTGACGGTGAAGATGTTCATAAGATGGGGCCTAAGGCCGTCGCCAAGAAGATTGCAGTAGTACCGCAGAACGGGTATATACCTTTTCCTTTCTCTGTTTTCGAGGTTGTAATGATGGGCCGCGAGCCCCATATGAAGAGGTTTTCCGGGGAGAGTCCGGAAGATTTCCGGATTGTCTCCAATGCCATGGAAGTTGCAGGACTTACCCACCTTGCACAAAGATCAGTTCTCGATCTATCTTACGGAGAGAGACAGAGGGTAATCGTTGCAAGAGCTCTTGCCCAGGAGCCTGGGATTCTGCTTTTGGATGAGCCGACTTCCCATCTTGATCCCGGTTACCAGATAGAGATAATGGATGTCTTTAAATCCCTGGCAGAATCGAGGAACATCGGAGTCCTTGCTGTCCTGCACGATGTCAATCTGGCTTCTCAGTACGCAGATAGACTAGTCGTGTTGAGCAAAGGCAAAAAGGTTGCAGACGGGCCTCCCGAAGAAGTCATAACGAAAGAGCTCTTGGAAAACGTATACGGTATAAAGGCTATCATCGGGACTCATCCGGCCTCCGGTTGTCCACAAGTGATGTTGGTGCCAGGGGGAATCTTGGGAGATCGTAGGTGACGTTATGGAGCTTCCATCCAAAGAGCCTGCTG
>FIZM01000235.1 GCA_900019985.1 uncultured Clostridia bacterium | reverse complement strand
GGGAAAAACCGCTGGTGCACCTTCATAGAGGTGATGATTACCTCTTTAGGAAGGCTTAAGAGCTTCGGGTCAAACCTTCCGATTAAGGGAGCAGGGTGCTCAGCTAGATACGTAAGTTCCGTAAGAAGCCGCTCGTCTTCAACTATCTGCCCCCCGGCTTCCTCTGCCAGGTCCTTAATGCCCTTTTCAACTACTGCCTTTCTTTTATCCTGGCCGACAATGCAGAAGGCTTTTTCTAAGACATCAAAGTAATCTTCAGCTCTCGGGACTTCGATCATGCCCGAAGTCAGAAATCTATGGCCTGATGTAAATCTATTCCCTTTCATGCCGTTTATTTCAACGTCAATGACACAACTTCCGTAAAGCGCAAGGATCCACCGGATAGGCCTGATAAACCTGAAGCCGCCGTCTCCCCATCTCATAGCCCGCTCGAAGCTTAAACTCCCGACAAGGCGCGTACAAACGTTTTTCAAGGCATCGGCCGCTTCGGAACCGGGTATCCTTAAGACCGCGTACACAAACTTACCTTTGGCCTCTTCCTTGACTACGAGGTCAGAAACATCAACGCCCTGGGCACGGGCAAAACCAATAGCAGCCCGTGTCGGTTCACGATTGCTGTCGAACGCCACACCGTAAGTAGGGCCTCTGACTTCCCGCACAAGAGGGCTTCCAAACGGAGCAACGTCTTTAATATACAGCACAAGCCTTCTGGGAGTGGCATATGCCTTTACCGAAGAATAATCAACTCGCTCTTCCTTAAGAAGGCGATCTGCGATCTCAGTAATTGTGCTTAAGAGTTCCGGGAACAACCTGGCAGGCATTTCTTCCGTGCCTATTTCCAGGACAGCATCTCTCCTGCCTGAAGACGCACCCTGACAACTACTCACAGACAGTCTCTCCTTTACCGGCTCCGACTACTTGGCCCCTTAAAAGAGGGAACCCCAGGCCCTCTCTGATCTTGAGATATCGCTCAGCACATCCTCTTGCCAGTGCGCGAACACGTCCTATCATCGAGGTTCGTTCACTGACTCCCAGTGCTCCTCTGGAATCCAGTAGGTTGAACACGTGTGAGCATTTGAGGACATAATCGTAAGCCGGCAGAACCAGGCTTTTCTCGAGACTCCTGTTCACCTCTTGCTCATACGTGTCAAAAAGCGACTGCAGCATTTCACAGTCTGCAACCTCAAAACCGTATGTGGAATACTCTATCTCAAATTGCTTCTGAATCTCTCCGTATGAAACATCACCGGACCAAGCCAGATCATACACGTTGTCGATGTCTTGAAGGTACATACACAAGCGTTCCAGCCCGTATGTGAGTTCGGCTGACACAGGTTTAGTATCAAACCCGCCGACTTGCTGGAAATAGGTGAACTGGGTTATCTCCATGCCGTCGAGCCACACTTCCCAGCCTGTTCCCCAGGCCCCCAACGTCGGAGATTCCCAGTTATCCTCTACTAACCGGACGTCATGTTCCACAAGGTCTATGCCCAAGGCCTCGCTGAGGCTTTGAAGGTAGAGCTCTACGACATCATCCGGAGATGGTTTTAAAATGACCTGGTACTGGTAATGCATAAACAGACGGTTCGGGTTGTCTCCGTATCGTCCGTCTTGAGGCCTTCTGGAAGGCTGGACATAGGCAACTTTCCAAGGCTCAGGGCCCAGAGCGCGAAGGAATGTTTGAGGTGCCATGGTCCCTGCCCCTACTTCCACATCATATGGTTGCTGCAGCACACATCCGTGCTTTGCCCAGAAAGCATTTAACTTTTGTATCGTTTCCTGAAAGGTCAACTCTTCGTCCCCTGCCTCTTGCTACCTCATAGATATCAGTGCCATCTTAAGGCATCTCCCATAACCCACTCTACAAGCTGCCGGGTTATTGAGACTTCTACTAAAGAAGCTATTGCCAAAAGAGGTATTACCACTATAGCCAGAACTAAGAGAGTATCAAGGACAACTGCCTTTAGGCCTTGTCCATGTTGACGGCCGCGCTCGTATCCGAGAATATTAAACCCCAGCCTTATTCCAAGGGTTCCGCCGATAATATAGCCGGGAATTTCAAAAATGCCGTGCGGAAGAATTCCTATGAGC
>FIZM01000234.1 GCA_900019985.1 uncultured Clostridia bacterium | reverse complement strand
ACTTCTATATCTATCTCATCCGTACAGGAGATACGGGTTTCAGAAGACACAATCAGCCGGGTCATCCCCGCAGCCATTACGGAGAAGAGCTCCTCAAGGGTCCTGGCGAACCCACGAAGGCCTACATCTGCTGTGTGTTCAAAAACCTCATATCTCATCCCCATGCCGGTTCTATCCACCGTTCTTCGTCACGATCTGTGCTATGGAAACGACTTTGTCTTCGGGGTCGAGGCGCATAACTCGAACACCCTGCGCCCCCCTGCCTTGTTGGGAAATGTCAGCCGCATCCATTCTGATGACAACGCCCTCAGCAGAGATACACATAAGCTCGTCGTCGCCCTCAAGCACCTTAATGGCAACTGCCAAACCGGTCTTGTCTGTAAGCGTAATGGCCTTGACGCCTCTTCCTCCTCTGGAAGCGTAAGTACGGTATTGGTTAAGAGGCGTCCTCTTTCCATAACCGTTTTCAGTGACAACAAGCAGATCCCGGTCTTCTCTGACTACATCCATCCCTATGACTGTATCTCCGTCTCCCAGGCGAATCCCAATAACTCCCCTGGCACTACGCCCCATTGGCCTGACGTCTTCCTCACTGAATCTAAGAGCCAAGCCTTGGGCTGTGACAATTATTATCTCCTGGTTTCCCGTAGTCCGTTTCACACTGACAAGATCGTCATCGGGATCCAGGCGAATTGCCAGAAGCCCGGTCTTCCTCTTGGTATCGAATTCTTCCAAGGCAGTCTTCTTTACAATGCCGCGCCTTGTGGCCATGAGAAGGTATTTATCAGGTGCAAACGTCCTGATCGGTATCACTGCCCTGATAGTTTCATCCGGCATCAAGGGTATCAGGTTGACAATCGCGGTGCCCCTGGCCTGACGGCTTGCTTCAGGGATCTCATAGGCCTTTAGCGAGTATACCCTTCCTTTATCTGTAAAGAAGAGGATGTAGTTTAGGGTCGTAGCTATGAACAGGTGCTCCACAAAATCCTCTTCCTTTGGGTTCGTAGCTGTAATGCCTCTACCCCCGCGCCTCTGGCTCTTATAGGTATTTAGAGGCATCCTTTTGATGTATCCCTGATGAGTCAGGGTCACTGCGATATCCTCTTCAGCTATCAAGTCTTCAACATCAAAGTCTGAACTGCCCGCTGTAATCCTGGTCCTTCTGTCATCTCCGAACGTCTCTTTGATCTCT
>FIZM01000233.1 GCA_900019985.1 uncultured Clostridia bacterium | reverse complement strand
GCGGCAGTGAAGGTAGCTTCCAGAGAGGAAAACACGGGTAAGGTAATCGTCGCTGTCCTTCCCGACACGGGTGAGAGGTACATATCCACAGGCCTGTTTGAGTGAACTCTGTATCAGCTGTAAGATTGGAAAGCCTCCGTCGTCAATCAGCTTTTCTAAGTATGCAGGTTATTTTGCTATAGATGTCTGCTTTTCCGCTACGAAGACCAGAATATGTGGTAGGAAAGCAGACATTTTTTCTTTGGGCAGCCCGCCATTATCATGAGCACAATGGTTACAGTATTAACACGGAGTTAGAGGAATTGGGCGCTCCTTCGACGAATGAAAGGTAGAATCGAGAAGCAGACGCTGACGGAAAGACGGTTACATTAGATGCAAAGCAATGAAGGTATATCGGGGAGGTTGTTGTTATGGGGGCGGTGACGCCTTTGGATAACAATTCAGACGGTGACATCGGTCACGAATGGCACAGGATGAATATAGACGAGGCTCTTAAGGCCCTGGAGACTGACGGAAAGGAAGGCCTCACGAGCTCTGAGGCCTCAGCCAGGCTGGAACGCTACGGTCCCAATGCCCTTGCAGAAGAAGAGCCCAAGACCTTGCTTCAGATGTTCATTGATCAGTTTAAGGACTTCCTTGTTCTCATACTGGTTGGTTCAACGGTTATTGCAGCGGTTATGGGAGAGTGGGTCGATGCCTGCGTAATCCTGGCGATTCTGATTCTCAATGCGATCATGGGTGTTGTGCAGGAAGGGCGGGCAGGTAAAGCCCTTGCAGCCCTGAAGAAGATGGCAGTTCCGGTGGCAACTGTAATACGGGAAGGCCGGGTCCAGAAGATTTCGTCAGAAGAACTGGTCCCAGGGGATGTGGTGCTTCTTCAGGCAGGTGATTTCGTCCCTGCTGACTTAAGGCTTATTGAGACTGTGAATACGCAGATAGACGAATCTGCATTGACTGGGGAGTCTGTCCCTGTAGAGAAGGACGCATCACGCGTCTTTGACAGCGAGACATCTCTGGGTGACAGGGCAAACTTGGCGTACCTCGGAACAATTGTTACCTACGGACGTGGTGCCGGGGTTGTTACGTCCACGGGAATGGCAACTGAAATCGGGAAAATCGCAGAGATGGTCTCATCCCAGATCCAAGAAGATACTCCGCTCCAAAAGAAGCTGGCGGAATTCGGAAAGTTCTTGGGCTTTGGGGCGCTGGGCATTTGCGGTCTGGTATTTGTACTGGGCTGGATGAGCGGCGAGCCTGTATTCAACATGTTCATGACAGCGGTTAGCCTGGCAGTGGCTGCCATACCTGAGGGATTGCCTGCTGTAGTCACTATAGTGCTTGCCATCGGTGTGCAGCGGATGATCGCAGTCAACGCGATTATCCGCAGACTGCCTGCTGTTGAGACTCTTGGGTGTGTCACCTACATTTGCTCTGACAAGACCGGGACATTGACGGAGAACAAGATGACTGTAAGAGAGGTCTATCTGGCCTCCGGGCGACATATCCAGGTAACCGGAACAGGCTATGCGCCTTACGGCGAGTTTATTGAAAATGAGGATAAGGTGGAAGCTGATGTCGAACTCTTGAGGCTGCTGGATGTTGCTGCAGGTTGTAACGATGCTTCCATTATTGAAGAAGAAGGGCAGACAGCAGGCGGAGTAACGACTATATGGTCTGTTGTAGGGGATCCTACTGAAGGTGCGCTTGTGACCCTTGCAGCTAAAGGAAGCAGAGATAAGGCTACTGTCGAATCACTCTTTCCACGTGTAGGAGAAATCCCGTTTGACTCAGCCAGGAAGTGCATGACCACCTTGCACTGTCCCGATGTGGAGTGGGGCCCTTGCGCAAAAGGAGATACTGTAGCCTTTGTTAAAGGTGCACCTGACATTTTGCTCTCTTTGAGCAGGTCATACTTTGACGGCACCGAGATTCGTCCGCTCTCAGATGACAGGGTCAAATCCATGCTTGACCTTGTAGATGAAATGGCAAAGCGAGGCCTGAGGACTCTGGGATTTGCCACAAAGAGAGTGGAGCGCGTCCCTTCGAAACCATCCCCGGAGGAGATAGAGAATGATCTGATCTTCATAGGCATGGTCGGCATGATCGACCCGGTCCGTCCGGAGGTTGTAGAAGCGATAAAGATATCAAAGAAAGCCGGTGTCACTCCGGTTATGGTGACAGGTGATTATCCCCACACTGCCAAGGCAATCGCTGAGGAGCTCGGCATGTTCGAGGAGGGTGCGAGGATTGTCACCGGAAGTGAACTTGACAAGATGGATCAGGCTGAGCTTGAGGCAATTGCAAAGGGTGTCAGGGTTTATGCAAGAGTATCTCCTGAGCACAAGCTTAGGCTCGTCCACGCCTTGAAGAAGCATGACGAAATCGTCGCTATGCTGGGAGACGGGGTGAATGACGCTCCTGCCCTTGGCGCCGCTGATATCGGAGTTGCTATGGGCCTGACAGGCACCGAGGTTGCAAAAAGCGCATCTGACATGGTGCTGACTGACGACAACTTCGCAAGTGTAGTCGCAGCAATAGAACAAGGCAGGATCATCTTTGAGAACATACGAAAATCCATCATCTATCTTTTGTCCTGTAACATCGGGGAACTCCTGATATTCCTCGTGGCGATCCTGGCCAAGCTCGGAAATCCGCTGGCGCCTGTCCAAATCCTCATGATAAACCTGGTCACAGACGGGCTGCCCGCGCTGGCCCTTGGAATGGACCCATCAGAGGAAGGTATCATGGAGATGCCGCCGAGGGATACAAAAGAAGGCATCCTATCGAAACCGATTATCATTAGAATGCTGATAGTCGGCATGTCGATAGTCGTTGCTGTGCTGTGGCCTTATGTGACACTGCTTAGAGCAGGTGCTTCGTGGGAGCTGGCTCGCACTTCAGCCTTTGCGGCGCTTGGCCTGTCTGAGCTGCTAAGAGCTTTGAGTTCCCGGTCAGAAAGGCGGCCAATATGGCACGCGAAGCCCAACGAGAATCCGCAGCTTCTTGCTGCAGTGGCCGTTTCGGCTGTGCTGCTTATTGCCAGCATAGAGATGCCTTGGCTCTCCCAGTTCCTTGATACGGTATCCCTTGGAGCGAGAGAGTGGAGGCTGGTTATCATGGCAGGCTTCATTCCTAC
>FIZM01000232.1 GCA_900019985.1 uncultured Clostridia bacterium | reverse complement strand
AGTCAAGTCCATATTAGTGTGTAATTTCCTCGGTAACACTTTTGCAAGTCCACGGTTTAGGGCCTCGCACTTTCTTAATAGCATAATCAGTAAGCGTTTATGCCGCGAAAGCCGGGTTGATTGGTGAGATGGCCGCATGGTAGGCTAAATGGCCTGGCAGCACCCAAACATAAGGCAATCCTAATAAGGACACCCTGTAGCATAAGTCGCCAGTAAAACCTAGTATAAGCGGCCGTAACAGGGGGCCTGCCCGTGGTGCCGGAAGCCATGCGGCCAGAGGCTCACTGTCAACCCGGACCGTGGAATAAATGCGTCATTAAGCGACAGCTGTATCTTTCGGACCCTTTTTCATAGCTTGATAATACAGGTCCATGTCAAAGTATTTGCGCCCTGTTTGCCATTTTTCATCCTGCTCCATCAGCAGGGCACCAATTAACCGTATTACTGACGCTTCATTGGGAAATATACGTATAACACGCTCCCGGCGCCTTACTTCCTGGTTAAGCCGCTCTACACCATTGGTGGTGCGTAATCGCTTGCGATACTTTAGAGGGACCGCCAGAACCGCTGTAATATCATCAAAAGCATCGTCTAACAAGGTAGCAGCCTTTGGTGCTTTTGTTTCATATTTATCTATGAGCTGGTCTTTTACTTTCTTGGCACTATCCAGGTCAACGGCTTCATATAGCTTACGCAGGTCTTCTTTGAGCTCTGGTTGCAGTGCTTTGGGGGCATTATCCAATACGTTCCTTGAAAAATGTGTTTGGCACCTTTGCCAGGTTGCACCCTGGAAATGCCTTTTCACAGCGTTAACGAGCCCTTTATGGTTATCAGAGGTAACTAGATGGACATCTTTTAAACCCCTTTCCTTAAGGGATAAAAAGAATTCTCCCCAGCTGCTTTCACTCTCCGTATTAGATACCTGAAAGCCGATTATTTCGCGGTAACCTTGTTCATTGATTCCGATGGCTATGAGAAGCCCCCTAGACCTAACACGGCCATCTTCCCGCACCTTTAGATACAAAGCATCTACTATTAGAAACGGATAATGATTTTTTAAGGGCCTTGTTCTAAAAGCGTTGATTACGGGGTCAAGCCTCTTACAAAGGGCAGAAACAGTGGACTTTGAAAACTTCTTGCCACAGAGTTCTTCCGTGATGTTTTCTACCTTGCGGGTTGAAACGCCGTTAACCACCATCTCCATCATTGCAAGTAACAAAGCCTGTTCGCTGCGCTGATAACGCTCAAAAAGTTCAGTGCTAAACTCCCCATACCGGTGGCGGGGAATGCGCAAGTTCAGCGTTCCTACCCGGGTAACAAGATCCCGATCATAATAACCATTGCGCTGGCCTTTACGCTTATCGGTCCTCTCGTAGGGCTCGGCACAAAGCTGTTCAGCAGATTGGCACTTTAGAACTTCATTAAATATTTTTTCAAGGAGCTTTTCAATTGATTTGTCACGATTATTGTTAAGAAAAAGTCCGTGCAATTCTTCTTCGGTTAGTGTAATATTGAACTGAGCCATGGGTT
>FIZM01000231.1 GCA_900019985.1 uncultured Clostridia bacterium | reverse complement strand
TTCGCCGCAAACGAAGTCGTGGTGTACACTGCTCTTCAAGAAAGTGACATGGTTCCGCTGGCCAAGGCCTTTGAGGAAGCTACAGGTATCAAAATGGACTATGTAATCGTCGGAGGAGCCGGCCAGGTCCAGGCGAGGATTCTGGCAGAGAGCAAGAATCCGCAGGCTGACATCTTCCTGGGCGGTTCAGCTGAGATGCATGCTCCTCTGGCACAGGACGGGTTGTTGGTTCAATACCGCTCTCCCAGAGCAGATGAGCTCGATGAGATCTTCAACGATCCGGAAGGCTACTGGCAAGGTTGGTACATGGGCGTCCTTGGGTATGTGCTGAATACCGAGCGGTTTGAGAAGGAAATGGCGCCCAAGGGAGTAAAGAAGCCCACCACATGGGATGACTGCCTGGATCCTGTATGGAAGGGCCTGTACGTCCATTCCAACCCTTCCACTGCAGGCGGCGCGTACATCCACCTCTGCAATCAGATCTTCCGGCTAGGTGAGGATGCAGCCTGGGAATACTTCAAGAAACTCGATGAGATAGTGCACCACTACACCCCTGGAGCCCCCGGTCCGATTAGCGCGTGTGCTACAGGTGAGTTTATACTCGGAATGTCTTGGGCCCATGATATTGTGAAGACAATGCGTGAGGGATACCCTATTGAAGTGATTATACCTGAGTACACGGCTTTTGAGATCGGAGCGGTCTCCATTGTAAAGGGTGGACCGAACACAGAGAACGCAAAGAAACTGGTGGATTGGCTCCTGACCAAGGAGGCAGGAGAACTCAACACCCGGAACTCCTACAGGTATTCTGCACGTGTGGATGTCACTCCGCCGGAAGGAATGCCGTCACTTGCAGATGTCGTCCTTGTCGATTATGATCGTGATTGGGCATTGAATAACCGGGCAGAAGTAGTGAAGAAATGGGAGACCATAATTCAATAGCGATTCGGGGGGCTTTGCCCCCCTCTGCCTCTTGATTTGAGGCAGGCTTCGCCCCGGTTTGCCTCAAATTCCTTTGTGAGGGGTGACTTTATGAAACCTTCCGAAGCTGCGATTTCACAAAAGACGCTGAATAGGCTTAAAGAGTTTCAAAGAAATGAAATCACAGAGTACCACATCTACACGCGCCTTTCCCAGAGAATTAAGGACGAAGGAAACAGAGAAGTCCTCAAGAGGATCGCCAAAGACGAGCTGAGGCACTACAATTTCTATAAGAAATACACTAAGGAAGATATCGAGCCTAACCACAGGCAGATAAGCCTATTCTACTGGATCAGCAGGATCTTCGGGTTGACCTTCGGCCTCAAGCTGATGGAGCGAGGCGAAGAGCAGGCGAAGCACGCCTATGAGGAGGTAGCTGTTGAGCTTCCTGAAGTGAAACGTATCGCAGAGGAAGAGGACGAGCATGAGCACGAACTCCTGGCGCTTATAGAGGAGGAGCGCCTTGAGTATGTAAGCTCGGTTGTCTTGGGCTTGAATGATGCCTTGGTGGAGCTCACAGGGACCTTAGCCGGATTGACCTTTGCCTTGCAGAATACAAGATTGATTGCTTTGGCAGGCTTGATTACGGGGATTGCGGCTTCGTTTTCGATGGGGGCATCTGAATACCTGTCTACAAAGGCAGAAGGCATAGAGTTTCAGCGAGCCTTTAAGTCAGCCCTCTATACATGGACAGCTTATCTCTTTACTGTTATTGCTTTGATTTTGCCATACTTGCTTGTGTCTAATTACTATGTCAGCCTCATACTTACGTTAGTTATCGGTATATTGATAATCCTCGTCTTCAATTTCTATGTCGCTACTGCCAAGGACCTCGATTTCTGGAGACGCTTTATTGAAATGGCTGCGATCAGCTTGGGAGTGGCTGCAATCAGCTTTGGGATAGGTGTCCTTGTCAGGACGTTCCTTGGAGTCGACGTCTAGGCGGTAGGCGGTGATCCTGCAGCTATAGTCTTCCGTGTTGAAGACCCTGAGCGGGCGATCCCTCTGTTGAAGGAGCATGGAGTTGAGCTTTTGACGGAAGATGAGGCCTATCGTTAGGTTAGAATCTTCTCCGGATTTCTGTTATTCACCTATCAGAAATGAAAGCTCACTGTTGGGCTTAGGCAAAACTTAACAAGAGGAAATCCGAGAACAGGGAAGAAGAATTAACTAGTACGCCCGTTCCCGGATTTGCGGCCCTAAACCATATGACATACCGTCTCCACGCCAGGTATGATATGGTTAGGGCCGTCTTCATTTTATTAGAAGTGTCCGGGATTCGGGACAGTGACTTACAAAAAATCCTCTCAGTAGACTTATACCATCCTCCTTGGCTTCCAGCAATACCCTATTATTGGCTAAATTTGCAATCCATTCATCTTTTGGCTCGATATTTGCATGTGAGATTGAAGA
>FIZM01000230.1:3200-3391 GCA_900019985.1 uncultured Clostridia bacterium | reverse complement strand
AATGAATCAAGTTATTAATAGTATGGGCGCATTTATAGACGCTCAATTGATACTCAGCAATTTGCCTGGAAACATCAGCTTTGTAAAATCCAAAGATATTATTAAATCCTATATTGCCAGACTGCAAGAGAACAGCGAGGTGTCAGATTCTGAAAAGGACTATTTAATTGACAGCATGAAAGAGATAATGA
>FIZM01000230.1:0-3158 GCA_900019985.1 uncultured Clostridia bacterium | reverse complement strand
TAGCATTGAGTAAAAGGATTGATTAACTGATGAGTTATTCATCATGCAATCGGAATCCGGATTCGAATTCCTTATGAAATATAGTTTGCGATATAAAGGTCTTCAAACCTGATGCCAAAAAACCTTTAATAATTAAATTTTATTATAGCAAAAGCTTCGAACATCGCTCTGGTAGTTATGAACATAGCTTGAAGTCTGAGAAAAGACTTGATGTTAACAATCATTTGAATAATTGGGACATGCTGAAATAGCGCATGTTTCGATTTGTTTAAGATTTAAATTATAGGTGGCGAACAAAAATGAAAATTGCTTTGATTTCTTGCACAAGTAGGAAAAAATCATATAAATGCCAAGCAAAAGATTTATATTCAGAAAGCTCGCGGTTTCAGCTGGCCTTTTCTTTTGCAAAGCTTATTGCAGATAAAATATTTATCCTTTCTGCAAAATATGGCTTAATACCAGAGAACATGATTATCGAACCTTATAATGAAACCTTGAAAGATAAAAGTACTCAGGAACGCCGTGCATGGGCAGAAATGGTGCTAAACGAATTAAGAAAGGTTTCAGATCTAGAGCATGATGAGTTTATTGTTTTAGCTGGTGAAGTTTATCATGAAAATTTGTTGCCCCATATGAATCATTTTTGGCTTCCTTTGAAAGGTAAACGTCAAGGGGAATGGATTCCAGAGTTAGAGAGATTGATTAAGCTTGAAAAAGAATCGGATAAAACAAAGGTTCTTCATATGCTTTTTAATAGTTTGCCTCGTCTGGATTGGTCAATAATTAACAGTATTCCTTATAAAAATGGTATATATATAATGTTTGAAAAAGGCGAGAATTATCATGGTATGGATAGAATAGTCAGAGTAGGTACCCATAGAGGTCAAGACCGTTTGTTGCAAAGATTAAGAGATCACTTTGTGAAAGAGGATGCTGACGGTAGTATTTTCCGTAAAAATATCGGTAGGGCTTTTTTGAAAATGGCATCGGATCCATATTTACAAGTGTGGGAAATTGATATGCATAATTCTGAAAACGAAAGAAACTATGGACACTTAATAAATGAAGGGCTTGAAACTGAACTTGAGGCAAAAATTAGCCGATATTTAAGAGATAACATCACCTTTGTTTGTTTTCCGGTTGATAAAGAAGCTGAGCGATTGAGGTTAGAAGAAGGTATTATTGCATCACTAAACAGGCATTCATCATTTGGCCCGAGCAGCAATTGGCTTGGTTTGCATAGCCCTGTGCCTGAGATTGCAAACAGCGGCCTTTGGAATAGACAGGGTTTGCTGGGACAACCTTTATCTGATGAAGAATTAGAGCGGGTTGTGTGGCTTGCCAGATTTGGAAACGATAGTTACAGAAACAATACGGGGCATAGAGCACGTGTACAAAGAGCAAAAGATAGTGTCAGGGTGGCTGTTGAAGCTACGGGTTCACAAGGGAAAACAGCCGATGATGTAAGGCAGTATATAGAAAAATTGTTACAGGAAGCAAAATTGCGAGGCGAGGACTATATTGATTTGGTTTCAGGGGATATTCATAAGCAGATGGGTATGAAAAACAGGATGCCGCAGATATGCAGGATTATGTATGAGAAAATGATGCCTGGTGATGAAGTTTTACATACTACTCCCAGCGGTTATAGTTCGACTATAAAAATCAGGTATGACCTCAGAAATAGATAAGGCAAAGAAGTAGTGGATTAATAATGACTGCTATGTAGCAAAGAGGTGCGGAAAAGTGGCTGTTAATTATAAAAAATGCCCTAAATGCGGGTCTAAGAATTCGGTTAAAATTGTATATGGCATGCCGAGTTTTAAGCTTTTTCAGGAAGCTGAAGCCGGAAAAGTAAAATTGGGCGGTTGTTGCATTATAGAAGGCGGTCCGGAATACTACTGCAAGGATTGTAAAAATGAGTGGAACCGGGAGCAGGTGCTTGACATCATATACGGTCAGATTAAAGGGCTTAAAGCATCAGTGGGTGGTTACTTTGGCGGGTATTATCATGTAGATATTGATTTGAAAAATCTTAAAACTACATGGCTGTTCAAAGAGGGTGGTTCTGAAAAAACCAGTACAAGATCCATCCGAAATAAAACTGCAGAAGAATTCATTAAGAGTTTAAAAGAGATCAATCTGCTGAACTGGAAAGCAAAATACGTAGAACCCGGAGTCTGTGACGGGACTCAATGGAGCGTTGAAATAATTACAGACGGGAGAACCGTCAGAAAATATGGCGACAATAAGTTTCCAGAAGAATGGAGGCAGTTCTGTAAAGTGATTAAAAGAATAACGGGAAAGGAATTCAGGTGAAAGTGATGAAAGCCTTTCAGATAAAAATCGAATTAATTGATTCCGAACCACTAATATGGAGAAGGGTAGTTATCCCGGCGGATGTTACCTTCAGACGCCTGCATGACACAATACAATTTTCAATGGGTTGGCGGGATTATCATCTTTATGAATTTGAGTTTCCGCAGGAGAAACTCAGAATTACAAATGACGAAGAATCCTATGAGGTATTTAAATTTTACTCTGCCAAGTACAAAAGCAAAAAGCCAACAAGAAAGGAAGACCCTCATGGCATTATAGCCAGGATAATTGAAACAACCGTTAGACAGCCTCAAACGGTCAAAATTGATAACTATCTGGAAAAATATAAGACCCTTGAGTACATTTATGACTTTGGCGATTATTGGAGACATAAAATTGAACTGGAAAAAACCATTGAAGATTATGAGTTTGGTTACCCTATAATACTTGCAGGCGCGGGGGCTTGTCCGCCGGAAGATGTAGGTGGTTTTGGCGGTTACAAAGAATTTCTTGAAGCATGGAATGACCTTAAGCATCCGGAACATGAATCAATGCGGCAATGGGGAGAAAGCCAGCATTACAGGGAATTTGACATTGACTTTAGGAATGATCTGCTAAAGACATGCTTGAAAATCAAAAAAGTAAAGTAGTGGAGGAAGACGACTTATTCCTCAAGAGTCATATTTTAGGTTTCAATGGGCTATGCTGATATACTTCCTGCGTAGATATGTTCCCGTGAACAGCGATTTTTCAAAAATGTCCGAAAAACTCATTGACATGTTCCCGTAAACGTAAGGTTCAAAAAATTAGCCCAAGACATCAATCCAAGCGGCTCGTTC
>FIZM01000229.1 GCA_900019985.1 uncultured Clostridia bacterium | reverse complement strand
CTAGAAGATGTCTAACTTGTCTTAACTCTGCATGTTTAGTATAATCAAGATAATTTTTCGTCGAAGGGCAGGTGTTTATAAAGGGTTTAAAATGAGTTCTGAAGATACGAACAAGTTTTTCCGGTGTCATGAGTATACATGAGCATAGAGAAGACAAAACCGTACTAATCGGATATGAAACATCCATTGGAAGGCGAGGCGATGAGAAGTGGAGTACGGGTGGCTTACGGTAGTCCCTCCTGTTGTTGCTATTGCTCTTGCACTCATTACAAAGAAAGTGATTATTTCGCTCCTTATTGGAATCCTTTCCGGTGCACTTATTCTTGAAAGCTTTAATCCTTTGACTGCAATCACTCTTTCAGTGACAACAATGTGGGAGAACATTACAGATTCGTGGAATGCAGCCATCTTAATTTTCCTTGTTACGCTGGGGATTCTCACCTATCTTATGGTTATTGCCGGAGGAGCTGCTGCCTACGGTGAATGGGCTTCAAAGCGCATAAAGTCAAGGGCAGGCGCCCAGCTTGCAAGCTGGCTTCTGGGGATAATCATATTCATCGACGACTATTTCAACTGTCTTACAGTGGGCACGGTTATGGTTCCTGTCACAGACAGATTCCGCGTATCCCGGACAAAACTTGCTTATATTATTGACTCAACAGCTGCTCCTGTCTGCGTCATTGCTCCTGTATCCAGCTGGGTCGTAACGGTAATGTCCACTATGGGTGAGAAGTTTCAGGATGTAGGCATTACCTTGGAGCCTTTTACGGCTTTTCTCAGGACTCTACCTATGAACCTTTACGCATGGGCTACCCTTGCCATGGTGGCATTTGTGGCAGTAACAGGCCTTGATTTCGGGCCTATGGAGCGTTTCGAAAGAGAAGCAAGATCTACAGGAAATGTCTTCGGTCCTCGAGCTTCAGAGGAGAAGCTAAAGCTTCCTGAAATCAGCAAGAAAGGGACTGTTTCGGATTTGGTAGTCCCTGTTATCGGTCTCATCATTTTTGCCATTGTTATGATGGCCTACACCGGCGGGTACTTCGTGGAAAACATAGGGTTTATTGACGCTATCAAGAACACTGATGCTGCCAGCGCTTTGATGTATGCAGGGTTCCTCGCACTTGCCCTTGCTTTGGTAATGTTCCTTTTCCGGGGTGTCGTTCCGGTTGAGAGGCTTCCTGAAGCAGCTTGGCAAGGGTTCTTATCAATGGTTCCTGCTATCCTTATCCTTTGTTTTGCATGGACTATAGGCTCAATCATAAATCAACTTGGGACCGGGCTGTTCCTGGCGACAAGAGTCGGCCATGCCCTGAACCCTGCGCTATATCCTGTGATAATGTTCATTCTAGCCTGCATCATCGCGTTTTCAACAGGTACATCTTGGGGCACGTTTGCGATTATGATCCCTATCGCTGTTGACTTTGCAGTCTTACTTGCGCCTGAACTGCTTATCGGCATGATGGGCGCTGTCCTTGCAGGGGCTGTCTACGGTGACCACTGCTCTCCGATTTCAGATACCACTATCCTGTCGTCTACAGGTGCAGGGTGCAATCACATTGACCATGTCTCAACCCAGCTGCCATATGCGACAGTCTCCGCTGTCATGTGCGCGATAGGATATATAGTGTATGGATTCATGGCGCAATCGGGTGTAAGCCAAGGTGTTTCCATAGCTGTAACCTTTGTAGTAACCTTCGGGCTTTTGGCAGTTGCTCTGAAGGGCCTTAATGCGATGACAAGAAGAGAGGCGTCAGAGAGCGATGTGCTCTCCTATTAAGTATATGCATCAAGCATAAGTCTATCGGTTTTCGTTGGTTGCTTGATGTATTGAAGAGCCTGTGAGTGCTGCAGGCCTTAAACGAAACATGAGAACAAGGAAGGCATACGTACCGTGCGGGAAGATCCCGTGCGGTACATATATTTTTAGGCTATTCCCAAGACCGCACAGCCTTGCGCAAGGAGGAAGCATATGAAGAAAGCTACGGCAAGAGGCATCAATGCCGAGAAAACAGTCCATTTGAAGCTTTGGGTTTCATGCCAAACAGTCCAAAGAGTTGTGGCGCACGGATAGTGAAGAACTGAGAATGCGATAAAGCAAAGCGCAGTTCGAGCAGTCCACCCGCATGATACAAGTAGGCTGTGAAGGGCGCTAAGGCTGCTGATATCTACCATGACCCCGCCTGAAGAGTACGCCATCATCAGAATAGGAAGGACAATTTCATTTGCAGGGAGCCCCAGAAGGAAAGCGGTGAGGATGAATCCGTCAAGTCCGATTAGCCTGCCCATTGGGCCGAGGGCATTTGCAAGGCGTAGAAGGAGGCTTGTTCCCTGGGTATAGGTATTGGCTAAGAGCCATGTAACGG
>FIZM01000228.1 GCA_900019985.1 uncultured Clostridia bacterium | reverse complement strand
GCAAAGGGTCGTAGACGCCCTCGCGAGAATCGGCGGGCTTACCGATGTCGTAGTTCACCCTATAATCGGCATGTCAAACCCCTGGCATTACAGGAATAAGGCCCAGTATCCCTTTGGGATGAGCAATGGCAACATCATTGCAGGGTGCTACAGGAAAGGCACACACGAGGTAGTTGAAACCTCTGACTGCCTGATTCAACACCCCATGAATAACCGGGTAACAGAAGAAGTCAAGAGGCTCGCAAAGGAATTCGGGCTTTCAGTATATGACGAAGAAACCCACAAGGGGCACCTGCGATATGTATTGGTAAGACGCGCATTCGGGACAGGTGAGATCTCAGTGGTCCTTGTTACCAACGGCTCCCACTTCCCGGATGGGAAGGGATTCGCCAAAAGCCTTGCATCGAAGTTCCCCGGCATTCGCAGCATCGTTCAAAACGTCAATCGCATTCGCGGTAACAAAGTGCTTGGAGACGAAAACATCGTCCTCTGGGGAGAAGACGGAATCGTTGATATCCTGGGAGACCTGCGATTCAAGATATCTGCGACCGCCTTCTATCAAGTGAACCCCGTCCAAACCCTCGTCCTTTATCAGAAAGCAGTGGAATACGCAAGGCTCTCAGGCGAGGAGAAGGTAGTTGACATCTATTGCGGTGTGGGAACCCTGACTCTCTTCCTCGCCGAGCAGGCGCTTGAAGTCTACGGAATAGAAGCTAACAAAGATGCCATCGAAGATGCTAACGAAAACGCCAAACTCAACGGAATCACAAATGTCCGCTTCATATCAGGCCGCGCAGAGGAGGTCGTACCGGATCTGGCCAAAGAGGGAATAACCTTTGATGTGGCAGTATTAGATCCGCCGAGGACCGGCTGTCAGCCGGAAGTGTTGGAAGCGCTTGCAGACACCGGGCCGCAAAGAATCGTGTATGTCAGCTGTAATCCGAGCACCCTGGCACGGGACCTGAAGATGCTCACACTTTTGGGTTACAGGACAGAGGAAGTCCAGCCTGTAGACATGTTTCC
>FIZM01000227.1 GCA_900019985.1 uncultured Clostridia bacterium | reverse complement strand
TTCTCTCCGTCTCAGCTGACGCAACCGTTGAAATCCCGGCGGGACCTGGCGCGTCATGTAAGCGCCAAGGAGGACGCGGCGGCAGCAACAAATGAATCAAACGGTTAATACGTGGCACGTATAATACTTATCAAGGATATCTAACAGAGTCTCTTACCCTCCCCAGCTTGGAACTGGGGAGGGTGCATTGAGTTAATGCTGATTCAGGTTTCAAGGCAGCATTTTTCGGTTTGACATCAGAGTCTTTGATTGTCAAAGAGCATCGAAGAGGCTTGTCGAACCTGGGAAAACGCGTATGAAAGGGGTGATAACGCAAAAGAGAGAACAACATATATGCTATGTGTCGATAGAAATGGCAAAGGAGGTTAATAAGTATGGTTAGGAAACCGATGATTTTGCAAGTAATTCTATCTTTGACGCTGGTAGTGGCGGTGGTAGCGTGTCTAGCTTTGCCGGCCTACGCGTGTAGCAGCATCATAGTGGGTAAGAATGCATCCAAAACCGGTGAAGTGCTCCTGGGCCACAACGAGGACAACGGCGGACGCCTTGTAATGCCACAGTACATTATGCCTAGACGGCAACATGAGCCTGGTACAATGATTCGCTGTGAGGATTTTGCAGCCTTGATTCCGCAAGTTGAAGAGACTTGGAGCTTCATATGGACTGAGACCCGAACCCTCAGCGGAGCATCCTTTAGCTGTGGCTTTATCAACGAGTGGGGAGTCGCAGTAATGAGCGACAACTGCGGTCCATCCAATGAAGATAACCCTGACCTGCTTGATGGCGGTATAGGATATGGGTTAAGAAGGATTATTGCTGAAAGGGCCAGGACTGCCAGAGAAGGAGTAGAAATTGCAGCTGAACTAGTAGGAACATATGGATACCTCGCATCAGGCCGATCCTACCAGATAGTAGACAAAAACGAGGGATGGATGTTCCAGGCAGTGAACGGGAAGCATTACGTTGCCCAGAGGGTAGGAGACGATGAGATAGCCTTTATCCCCAACCGCTATACTATCCGCAAAGTCGACCTGGAAGACACCGAAAACTTCATAGCATCACCTGATTTAATAACTTATGCTATAGAACGAGGATGGTATATTCCTGCTGTTCCAGGTGATTACAGTGACTTTGACTTCGCCAAGGCTTATCAGAAAGGGTACACACCAAATGATATCCGCCAGAGAAGAGCCTACAGCATGATCTT
>FIZM01000226.1 GCA_900019985.1 uncultured Clostridia bacterium | reverse complement strand
AACAGAGAGCTTCTTATCTTGGAAAAAAAGAATGACGGGAAACCTCTTAGCGTTTACACTAACATAGAAGACAAGATCGCAGCGTTAAGGGAAAGGAGAAAGCCTCTTTTTTATCTGATAGTTTTCGTGCTTCTCATGGGATTATATGTTTTCTTCTTCGGCAGACCGTTGTATAACATTTCCATCTTAGGGACCTGGATCAGCAGCTCTTTGGGAACCGTTATCTTATGGATCCTGCTCGGAGTTATTGCCGCCATCTCCATAGTAAGAACAGTGCAGATATCCCTATCTATAAAGTCACTGAAAGAAAAAAGAAACATACTTGAATAGGAAGTCGGCACCTGCGCTTTTCAGGTTCTTTTGGAATATACCCTAGATATGAATTTCTAAGATACTGAATGGAGGAAGCGGATTGGACGAACCGATTACCGTTCGCGAAGTTGAATCGAACGAAGATATCGCCGAATTCTGGAGATACCGGGACGAATATATAACTCGAGATATTTTCCCCAATGATACGCTGGGGAAACCGTTAACCAAGGAAGACCTGGACTGGTTCCTCTCCAAGGAATACAAAGACCTCATGATGAAACTCTTCCATCGAGACGAAGACAAGGTCCGGTTTGTATTCTTCGAAAGAGATGGCAAAAAAATTGGGTTTTGCTCCTATGTGACCTATTTTTCAGAGGACAAGAAGTGCTTTATAGTAGACTTTTGCGTATTACCTGAATTCCGGCGCCGAGGGTTCGGGAAAGCATGTTTCCGTCTTCTGAAAGAAAAGGAAACTAAGAAGGGCGCAGACTATTTTGAACTCAATATCTCAACCGAGGACAACAGGTGTTTCTGGGAATCCCTTGGTTTTGAATTCAACGGCTTTGATGAATACGGGAACATCCTGTATCAACTTAAACCGGAGCAACTTGGCGAGATAACCTATGAACTGTTCCGGATGAAAGACTTTGATCAACTAAAGCAGCTGATGGTAAGCTATAAAAAGTCAGCCGAAGGGGAGCTTATGACAGATACCGATAAGTCTTCTCTAAAAGACGCCATTGAGAACAAGGAGATCTTCTTTTTTGTGGCAAAGAGAAAAACCCGGTTGATAGGGATGTGTTTAGTAAGGCCACGGTCTACTACATGCCGGTGCGAGAAAGGTGACCCACTTGATAATCTCTATATCCTCCCGGTTTATCAAAATACAGATGTCGCAACCAACCTAGCGAAGTTTGCGTCAGATTGGTGTGAAAATCACAAGGAGATCATCTATGGCTAGGAAACAACCTCCGGTAAAAACAGGAGATGAAGTAGTCCTCGAAATCGAAAACTATGCAAGCGAAGGTGAAGGCGTGGCTCGCATCGAGGGATTTACAGTCTTCGTCCCAGGCGCTCTCGTCGGTGAAAAGGTTGTCGCATTAATACATGTCGTTAAGAAGACATATGCCCGCGCACACCTTGTTGATGATGGGATCCGAATCGCCTCACCCGACCGCGTAGCGCCTCCCTGCCCTCTCTACCCCGACTGCGGCGGGTGCCA
>FIZM01000225.1:1622-2373 GCA_900019985.1 uncultured Clostridia bacterium | reverse complement strand
TTCTCATCATCTCAACCTCCTAATTCTTCTAGAGCTTGATTATGTTGTTTCAACCGGTTATTTCTATTATATTCGGAGAATAGAGTAAATTCCTGCAATGACAAATTCTACATTCTACAAGCCTATGTGAATTCCTTCTGTTGCACTGCTATCCTACTCCCTTCTTTTATGCACACTCGGCTGCTGCGCATCTAAAGCCTTGCTTCGTCACGGCCTAAGTGTTAGTATTTGCTTATAGGGGATATTCTCTCATTTCTTGGAGCTAATTTCAATACCTCTGTCACTACCTTAGATATCCAGTGGAGATGCTGCCAAATATCATTATATACGATGCGGCAGTTTTTTCAGGTTGAACGGTTCCTGTGCTTCCACATGATCTATCGCCCCTTTATGCAGTTACCGTTAGCTTGAAGGGAGAGAGCTTTCTGTGAATAGAATAACAAAACGCCTCCTTGCTTTCGTTTCCATAGCCTTGTTAGCCTTGGTCATCTCAGGGTGCGAAAACCCCTTCGTTGATTCCTGGTCCGGGGAAACTGTTGATGACGCTGTAGTTGTTTTCGAAGGAAAAGCTTATACCCTGGCTGAACTGCAGAAAATGAAGGTACCGACCGGCGAGTATGACATAATCGTAGGTTCGCCTGAACACCATTCCATTGAGACAACGATTCCTTTGGGATCCGGCGATATACCAAAGATTAAACTGGTTCCGTACTGTCGCGTTTACAGTCCGTTTGTGCTTGAAGCTGCTCTG
>FIZM01000225.1:0-1589 GCA_900019985.1 uncultured Clostridia bacterium | reverse complement strand
CACCTGCCCTGGACATGCAAAGCCAACCTGTTACGAGAAAGTGGGATTACACACCAGATGATATACAGGTCATAGCATGGGTCGAGTGGAACATGCCCGATGACTCGTATCATTACCAGACAATCAGATGGTACAGGCCGGACGGGATTCTCTATCGTGAAGATGAATTGCCCGCGTTTATGTCTATGCATGGCTTACCGGTTCCCACTACGTCCGGCCTTCCTTTGCATGTCAGGCCCGGATGGGGTGTGCCTGCCCCTATTGACCTTCCCGGTATTTGGGTTGTAGAGATCACAGTAGACGACCTACTGGCAGTCAGGATGTCATTTTCTGTCTGAGCCTTGGAACCGGCGGTATTGACAGGCAAGTTGCTTATACATATACTATTTTAATAGATAGAATTGCAAATGGATCTTAGTGGCGTAGTCTGGGTGACTCGTACACGCGTGTCACCTGAATGCGCCACATTTATTGAGGAGGGAATATCGCGATATGCCAACCTATGAATACATGTGCCAGAAATGCGGAGTGTTTGAAGAATTCCAGCGCATGTCGGATGAGCCTCTCTCACACTGTCCGAAGTGTGGCAGTCCTGTAAAACGGCTCATTAGCAGAAATGTAGGCATTATCTTCAAAGGATCCGGGTTCTATGTTACTGACAACCGTAGCGATGATTACAAGAAAAGAGCCGACAGCGAGCGCAAGGACACATCAAGTGCTAACAGCTTGGATGCTACAGGCAGCTAGAGATTTTCCAAGCTTGAGCTAAAGAGCGCAAGACCGGCCTTTTGGAAAGGTTTTGCGCTCTGTGTTTTCATGAACTCCTTTTTTGCCGCCATCTACTTCACCGGGCCTGCCTGGCACTGTTACCCATAGCGATACTTGAACACGTACGATAACATGTATATGCGAAACATAATGAGACCCAGTACGGGATGTGACATTTAACGTGCGTAGACGAGACCGGAAGAAAGTTCTGAGAGCAACTGACATTCTCTTGGCCGGTATAATTGTGCTGGCTTCTATTGTGCTTGCAACTGCACAGCTTAGGCCTGGCCAAGCAGAAGATGGATTCGCCTCTCCGTCCAATGCAGTGATCGTGGAAGTTAACAGCAAGAGACTGGAAACCATTCCTTTTTCTAAAATCTCAGGCTCTTTGACTTTTGCAGTACAAACAGATGAAGGTCATGAAGCCACCTTAGAGGTTTCGGAAAGCGGTAAAGCAAGAATCACGGCATCCACTTGCCTGGATAAAACGTGTGTACGAACAGGCTGGATAAGCCGGCCGGGACAGTCCATAGTGTGCTTACCCAACAGGCTCGTCGTTCGTATTGAAGGCACTGAGGCCGAACATACCCTGGAACCGAGTCTGGATGCCATCACATACTAGTGTGTTTTGAAACAGGAGTTGAATACACTGAAAGCCTGCGACATAGCATTGAAAACCAGAAGGATGACAAGGCTTGCGCTTCTTGTGGCTGTAGCTCTAATCCTCCATGCAGTCGAAAGCATGATACCTGCAGCTTTACCTGTTCCAGGTGCTAAGCTTGGGCTCGCCAACATCATAACCCTAATAGCCATAGTCCTGG
>FIZM01000224.1 GCA_900019985.1 uncultured Clostridia bacterium | reverse complement strand
GTGACATCCTGGTATACTGGGTTAAGCGACATAGTTTCCGATCCAATGACCTTCTCAATAGTCTCTTGGACCTTAGCAGAAACCTCATCTATTTGGGCCATAAGCCCGATCACAATAGGGTGGTTTTCTGTATACTCTTTAAGAGCAGCAGCCAAATCCACTTCGAGTTGAGTCAGGATCTGTTTCTGCTGCTGGACTAATGGGTTATTGACTATGGTTGTGGACGAAACAATAGTCGGATCTATTTCTCTTGCGATTTCATAGAGCTTTTCTTGTCTGGATCTAACTGCTTGGAGTTCTACCTCAGCCTGAGACATGAGCCGGTCTATGTCAGAGATCTTCTCGATTATGGCTCTGACTTCGGATGACGGCTCGATCAATCCGGTTGTTTCTTTATAATCGAGAAGAGCGTTTTCCGATTCTGTCAAGCGCTCTTCAGCGATTGCCAGCTGTTCTGCGATGAAATCTTTTGCTGCTTTGGCAGATTCCTGGTTCATCTGTTGAGTACGCTCCTGGAACACCTCTACCAATGCATTAAGGAACATAGCCGCCTTCACCGGATCGCTGCTTTCCACTGACAGCCTGGCTATGTCAGTTCCCTGAACCTGTTGCACCGAGAGGCTATCCTGCCATGCTTTCACAGAGTCTCCGTTGGGCGAGTCCAGCCATCTTAATCGGTTTAAAGTCGCTTCTATCATGGTACGGCTTTTCAGGGACTCAGCGTAATTCCGTATATTCACAGATGAAGATCCTGCTGCATCCTGGAGAAACGGGATGGACATGACTGCGGAGTCGCTTTGTACCATAATCGTCGAAGTAGCTTCATAGATCCTGGGCATCTTCGAGCTCAGGAAATAGGCTGCTACCATGCATAGTACCGCAAAAGCAGCAATCTGCCATGCCCTCCGAGCCAAGACTCGCAGCATTTCCAAGAGGTCAATTTCATAATCCATATTATCCATTTCCAGACTATCTCTCCTACCTTATGAACAAGTCCTTAATCAGCTTAAGGCCGGACAGGAACGAAAACACCCGATCCCAGTCAATTTTGTTTGTGGAAGGAACATACACGATGTCTTTTCCTTCAATTAACGGATTCTCTTCAGCTTTACCTGTGAAAAAGAGATTATCATGACCGATGACGACTTGCTCGCCATCGGTAACCCGGCCTTCTCTAAATATGCATACCGCTTCAAGGGCAGCGCGCTTCGTAGGCCCTCCTGCTGTGGCTATGGCATCCATCAGCTTCGCGCCCCTCGGCAGCTTGTAGAGGCCTGGCCGCTCTACTTCACCGACGACCACCACTTCTCTGCTGAGCTTCGGGACGAAGACTGTATCCTGGTCAAGAAGGGAAGTGTTATCCGAAAGATTGCTTCCCATGAAGATGCGGGTTACATCTACAATGCGCACGCCGTTGTCTAGATCAGGTTCTAGGTTGTCAGTGCCGGGTGTGACGTAGGCGGTACCGGTAGCAGAGTATACGGTATCTGCCTGTTCCGAATCGGCATGCATATTCCTGCTTGTTACTACTACCTGCTCACCATCTGCGTCATCTGTCAGCCCTCCTGCAAGCGCTATGGCATCTGACACACGGCTGCCTGCTTTCATTCGGTATACGCCCGGCCGCGCCACTTCGCCCAGCACCTGTACGGAGATGGCCCTGGGGACGTAGATGATATCTCCGGGCATAACACGGAGAAGCCCTGCGCCGGCCTGAGTGTCTATACGGTCTGTATTAATCGAGTATGTATTATGGGTTCCGTCTTCGGCATATCTTGTGATACGAACAGCTGTGGCATCTCCCATCTCGGTAATTCCGCCTGCTTGTGCAAGACATTCTAAGAGAGTTGAATCATCTCTTATTTGGTAGACCCCGGGACGCGCCACTTCTCCCAAAACAGATATTTCACGGACAAGGTCAGGCACGAAGATGATGTCCCCGTCCATAAGGCTGATATTGAGCTCGTTCGCACCTGCCATAATTGCTTTAATATCGAATTCCCGGACTTCTTGTTCGCCGTCATCGTTACGAGTCAGCGTAACACTTGTTTGGTCTCCGTCCGGCAAGATTCCGCCTGCCCGGGATATGGCATCCATCAGTTTGCCTGTTGACCTGAGAGTATAGGCTCCGGGCCCTTTTACTTTGCCAAGCACCATCACGGTTATGGCTTTAGGAACATAGATTATGTCTCCATCGTAGACAGGGAGGTTATCCCCTTCTCCTGCTGCACTTTGGAGCTCTTCTAAATCGATCGCCAGGCGCTGGGTCTCTCCGGATTCAAGCCTGCGGGTAAGGATTGCCGAAGCACCGTCTCCGTCGTCGGATATCCCTCCTGCTTGGGCCAAAACCTCAAGAATCCGGGAATTCTTATGGATTCTGTAGACTCCGGGCCGGTTCACTGCGCCGAGGACTGAAACTTCACGAATAACTTCCGGAACGATAATGGTGTCCTGGTCCTCCAGGATCAAGTCTTCTTGTGGGAGTTTGCCCGTCAGGGCAAGGTCGAGGTCAATCGTAAAGATCCCTCCCTCGCCGCCGGCCCTGTGCAGTGAAATATAAGAGGTATCTGCAGAATCAAGAGTTCCGCCTGCTTGAGCTATGGCATGGATAAGGGTGGATTTAGCTTTCAGTTGATAGCTTCCCGGATTTTTCACTTGCCCCAGGACCTGAACCCTGATTGCTCGGGGCACATAGATGGCATCACCCGGCAAAAGCTTGAATGCGCTGTCACCTGCATCGAGATCTATTTCCAGCGTATGGGATGTCTGGCCGATGATTCGTGTGACTCTGACGCAGCTTGTGTCAGCATTAATGCCTGGACCCCCTGCAGCTGCGATGATATCGAATAAGCTTGTTCCTTCTCCGGTTGTGTCGATGTTGTAAACACCGGGCCTTTGGATTTCACCGAGGACAGATACGGTCCTGGCTCTCCCGGGAACATAAACGATATCTCCGTCTGCAAGGATAAATCCCGGTTCTTGTGACATCTCCTTCTCGCCGGAGAGGACTTTTTCTATATCGACGGTTATGGATCGGAATCCTGCGTCGGAAATTGTCGAATCCGTCGTGTGCATTCCGGCAATCCTTACCTGAGTCAGATCCGCTTCTGCCAGATATCCGCCTGCCGAAGCTAAAGCGCTGATGACAGTGGGTTCTGAGCGGAAGGAATAGACTCCGGGTGAACGCACAGACCCGATGACAGTGACTCTTATCATCCTTGTTTCTCTCAGTGTTACAGAGACTACGGGATTTCTCAAGTAATAGGTGAGCATGTCAGTAAGACCGGCTTGGACCTCTGAGATCTTCATGCCTGCAACACGAATATCCCCAGGGAGTCCTGCCAACGAGATTTTTCCTTCTTCATCGACAGTAACTGTACCTGACAAGTCGCTATGGCCCCATACTGTTATCTCCAGCACGTCTCCGGGCCTTACAATGTACTCATAGCCGGTCAGAGAATACGCCGGGGTCTCGGTTTGTGCAAGACACAGATTGTGGCTTGCGGGGAATAGTGTAAGTATAAGTACCAGAGCCCAGGTTACTGTTAGTACTTTTCGATACATGACTTATCCTCTCATTCTAGGCATTGTTAAACAATTAGATAACACAGTGAATCATCACGGGACCGTTCAGTGGTCAATATGCCT
>FIZM01000223.1:182-1158 GCA_900019985.1 uncultured Clostridia bacterium | reverse complement strand
AATCCCACAAACGAGACTCCCAACCTGGCGCAGGCAATTGCTGTATTACCTAAACCCATAAAAGGGTCGAGGACAAGCCCTGTCTTGTCCAGGCCATGGAGCCGTATACACATTTCAGGAAGGCGAGGCGGAAAAGTCGCAGGGTGAGGACGTTCCTTAATCCGGCTCTGGATAGTCTCATACGGAATGAACCAGGTATTGCCGCGGCATCTGAGGTCTCTCTTCGCAGCCTTCCACCGCTTTACATTGGATTTATCCTGATATGGGACACCGATGGCGAGCCGGTTCAATGACACATTCCCGGACTTTGTAAAGTGAAATATATATTCGTGACAATCATTGACAAAGCGGTTGCTGTTTATCGGCTTATAGTGGCCTATTGCCACATCGGATACAATAGCGCCGTAGTCACCGACATCCTCTTTCGCAACTGCAATGGATTTAATCCAGTGGATGACATTTTGCAACTTGAATATGGGCCTTAGGACTGTTGCCACCTCAAAAGGAACCCACGGGTCAGTGGGTTTTGAGCCGATGTTGAGGAAAAACGATCCCTCGTCAGACATGGCATCTTTCACAGCCTCAGCCCACTTGACTGTCCATGCCAGGTACTTATCCCTAGCAACCGTATCATCGTATGCCCCGTACTCGATCCCGAGGTTATAGGGAGGCGACGTAACAACTACATCGACGCTCCCAGGTTTAACAAACTTCTTTATGCCAGGGATGCAGTCTCCCAGCACAAAATCGAGCACCACGTCGGACCCGGGATCAGATCCAACTTGTCCTCTTGGCTCCACACCTGATGTACAGCCTCCTGTACTGGCTGAGGCCCGTGATGTGTCCGGTATTCTTATGGATTTTCGTACGACATCCTTCGGCATTCTTTATTTCATCTCTTTGCCGGACCCTGTTTTCCGGAAAGTGTCATCTACTATAAGAAGACTTAACCATAAAAAGATCTAACCACAAAAAG
>FIZM01000223.1:0-174 GCA_900019985.1 uncultured Clostridia bacterium | reverse complement strand
AGGTTTAACCGCTCACCGGCACCATGCATCTTAATCTTATCCTGCATCCAAGACTTCGTGCCCGCCGGTGGACAGCCCCTTCCATACCAGCTTCAAGACTTCTGCAGTGATGGTAGGAATGAAGCCTGCCATGATAACCAGCCTCCACTCTCTCGCTCCAAGGGATACCGTATC
>FIZM01000222.1 GCA_900019985.1 uncultured Clostridia bacterium | reverse complement strand
TAAGCCAGGTTATGTGCAGTGAGACGGGATCCCGCGTGTTGCCGGAAGTCAGCGACATTTCATCAAAAGATGATAGAGACGCCAAGAGAGGGCTGTTGCATCCTGTATCTTGCGGCATTAAAGAGGTACTCCACGAAGATGAAAACGAGCCCCATGACGATGAAAAGGTTCCCCATAGTCCTGGGGCTGTCCCCTGCGACCGTGGAGAGATACCCCATTATGATGAGGGCGCACCCTGCGATAGTGGAGAGATGCTCCATGATGATAGGGACGTACCGTGCGACGATGGAGAGATAGTTCATGACACTGGAGAGGAGCCTTACGAGTTTATCGAGGCATCATGTGATCGTGGAGAATCACCTCATTGTGCTGAAAAAATATCCCGAGACCGCGAAGAGGTACCACACGATTCCGAAGGAGTATCCCATGGCAATGAAAAGGTTTCCCATGATCACGAAGAGGTGCTTGATGACCATATAGAGGTGCTTTGTGCCCATGAGGAGGATGCAGGAGACGAAGAGCATTTGCCTGTCCAAGACTTGTCCCAGGAGACAGAAGGCCCAAAAGAGGCGCGACCGATATTTCTTAACCGTTTGACGGAAAGCCCATTCAGGCTTAGGGAGGGAGGCTCACAAATGCTAAATCTGGAGAAGTACAGTAGAGTCCAAGCAGCATGTCTTAAGGTGGAAAAGGTTGTAGGTCATGGTTCAAAGCAGGTTCTTCTTGAGGAGACTCAGACGATAGCAGGTATCAAGATTGTGGAAATCATTCCTTCGCTCACAAACATTCGTTCAGTAGTAAAAGACGGCAAAGTCATTATACAAGGTACTGTCCATAAGCAGATATTCTACATCGGCACTGATGGACTGGAGCATCACCTTGCAGAGGATATGGATTTCAGTGAGCTTATTGATATCGAGCCATTGAATCCTATGTATCCGGTGCGTGAAGGTATGAACCAGCAGGATTTCTCCATAATCGAGAACAACGTTTTTGAATTCGATCCGGATACCGGTGCCTTGACGCAAAAGATCATTCTCAGGCTATGTGTGAAGGTGACTGAAACTGAGCAAATCCAGGTGGCGACGTGTCCTGATGGCATGCTGATAAAGGCCCGTGTCGTTGTAGGTGAGAATACCAAGCAGAAGTTTATCGAAGAGAGCACGGTTATCGACGCTATCAAGGTAATCGAGATAGTCCCGAGAATATCCCAAATCAGGCATACAGTAAAGAACGGTAAGGTCCTGGTCCAGGGTGTCGTCCATAAGCAGATATTCTATGTAGGTACAGACGACCTGGTTCACCATCTGTCCGAAGACATTGCCTTTAGTGATCTTGTGGTAGTCGAGGGTGCCTGTGAGGGAATGCACTCACAAGACCATTCCTTCGTCGATAACCTTGTGTTCGAATTCGACCCTGCCACCGGCACCTTAATACAAAAGATTATCCTTGCTCTGAGCGTTAAGGTTACTGAGACATGTGCTGTGCCTGTACGGATAGACGAATGCGGAACCCTTATCACGGCAGACCAGATCATAGGATTTGGATGCGCGCAGAAGCTTATTGAGGAGACCAACGTCTTGCCTGCCGTCAAGATTGTGGATATTGATGCCAGGATCAGCGAAATAGGCTCTATTGTGAAGAACGGCAAAGTCATAGTGCAAGGGGTCGTTCATAAGCAGATCTTCTTTGTCGGGACAGACGACCTCGTACACCATGTCTCAGAAGACTTGCCTTTCAGCGAAATGATAGAGGTGCCGGCGCTCAACCCCGAATTCCCTGTGGAAGAAGGAATGGACCAGCAGGACCATTCCTTCATCGAGAACATTGTTTGGGAGTTCGATCCGGCCACAGGAGAGCTTACAGAGAAGGTTATCATCGGAATACAGGTAGTGGTAACGAACCATGTTCAAATCCCGGTATTAGTCTCTTCCTGTTGTCCCGGGAAAAAAGTCTGGACTGTGGAGGAGGGATGCTGCGAGGAAAGATGTGAGTAAACATACGACGGCAGAACTCCCTGCCGGAAAGCATAGATTCTAATAGTGCCAACGCCACCCTACGAGGGGAGTGCCGGTAGCTCTATCGGCACTCCCTGAATTAGTGCCTTTTTTCTCCCTAAGGCTTTGCTTTGCCACAGAATACAGAAAAACTCCTGTGAATAGGGATTCAGTACAGCAGGCCCAAGAGTTTTCGGCAGCCGGATAGGAGAAGCGAGGTGCACGTTTTGGGCTGTCTTACGGCAGAGAGCCGGGAAGTGCAGATCGAGCAGGTCATAACGCGCTTTACGCACAGTGCACCTATAAGGGCTTCCATTATACCGCAGGCTCCGTCCGGACAGACTCATTGCCAGTCGCCTTTTGGAATCACCATGGACTTGGCGTCCCTGTCCTGGGAAATCCTGGACCGCTCCGCAATTGCCTCTCTGGAGCTGTCTATATGGGTGTATCTGCCGTACGAAGGCGAGATCCAGGCGGTGTCCTTGACCCATGAGATGAAAACGCTTGTAAGGATCCCGGAAATCAAGCCTTCTATGCGTATAGATGCGAAATTCCGTGTTGAAGATATTGAAGTGGTTTTTGATGAAACCCATGGCGGAACGGTTATTGAAGCTCTCGCTTTTATTGAAGGGATTGTCCTCGAGAAGTGCATTCTCCAAGTGGTGACACAAGTCAAATGTGAACGAGGTTTTTGCCCGGCCCGAGGAGGAGGAGAACAAGCCGGATCGCGCTTCATAGATGCTGTATACGACCTGTTTAAACGGATTCTGCACATCTTTCGTCTGAACCGTTAGCTTACCTGTAACTGACCTGCCAATGACTGACTTACCAGTGGCTAACTTACCGGTAACTGACTTGCCAATGGCTAGCTTACCCATGATTAACTTGCAGAGTATCAGCGTGTCGTGAAAGGTATCTAAGGTGTTGTAATGGATAAGGACTCAGC
>FIZM01000221.1 GCA_900019985.1 uncultured Clostridia bacterium | reverse complement strand
ATCATGCAGGCTGTTTGCACCAATTGCGGCCAGTGTGTTCTTGTATGTCCTGTGGGGGCTCTCGTTGAACGCGATGCAACAGAAGATGTCTGGGCTGTCTTGGCTGATCCTACTAAGCACGTAGTTGTTCAGACTGCTCCTGCAGTCAGGGCAAGTATCGGAGAAGAGCTGGGTATGCCGGCCGGTTCCAGGGTCACAGGGCAAATGGTTGCAGCTCTCAGAAGGCTTGGGTTTGACAAAGTCTTCGACACAGACTTTGCAGCAGACCTCACGATTATGGAGGAAGGGCATGAGTTTTTGGAGAGGCTCAACACCGGAGGCGTGTTACCTCTTATTACCTCATGCAGCCCGGGCTGGATCAAGTTCATTGAGCACTTCTTCCCTGAGTTGCTGCCACATGTGTCAACATGCAAGTCTCCTCAGCAGATGTTCGGTGCTCTTGCCAAGACTTACTATGCTGAGAAGGCAGGCATAGATCCCAAGGATATAGTCGTCGTTTCCATAATGCCGTGTACAGCTAAGAAGTTCGAGGCCCAGAGGCCTGAAATGACGTCAAGCGGGTATCCTGATGTAGACATCGTCCTGACCACAAGAGAGCTTGGGAGGATGATACGGGAGGCAGGCATCGACTTCCAGTCCCTTCCTTCTGAAGAGTTCGATGACCCCCTTGGAATATCTACCGGAGCAGGGGTTATCTTCGGCGCGTCAGGCGGTGTAATGGAAGCTGCTCTCAGGACCGTGTACGAAGTGGTCACCGACAGGGAGCTGGAGAATATCGATTTTGAGGATGTAAGGGGTATTGAAGGCTGCAAGGAAGCCCAGGTAGATATCGATGGCACTGTTGTCAAAGTGGCAGTGACCAACGGGCTGGCAAACGCAAGGAGGCTTCTGGAGCGCATTGTCAAAGGTGAAGCCGATTATCACTTCATCGAGATAATGGCATGCCCCGGCGGCTGCATAGGCGGAGGCGGGCAGCCGATACCTACTGATACGGAAACCAGATTAAAGAGGATCAGTGCAATATATGAGGAAGACAAGGACATGCCGCTTCGCAAGTCTCACCTGAATCCCTGTGTGCAGCAGCTCTACAAAGAGTTCCTTGGGAAGCCTTTAGGTGAGAAATCCCATGAACTCCTTCACACTCACTATACACCCAGATCCAGGGTATAGTATTGAGCTTGCAGTGATTTACAAAGGGATCTAAATCAAGAGCAGCATAATACGGTAAATGAAGACAAGTCGGCGTCCGGTGAAACATCCTGGCGCTGACTTTTTCCTGTCCCTCTGTTAATCATTATCTGACACAAGGAGGAATGCCTCGATTTTTACTGAAAGTACTGTATAATCTATAGGCGTAACGGGTACGACAATGAGGATTCCGTACCTAAATGAATGGGGCCACCCGGTGAAAGGGGGCATATCCGTGGGTTTTGCCACGTGTCTTAGGGATGCTCTGTCGAGACAGAGTACCGCCCGAAAGTGGACAGGGTCAATGCTTGTTCTGGGTTTGTTTTTGGTCCTGTGTAGTGTTTTTGCAGGTTTGCCTATAGCCAGGTGCCTAGCTTATGAAGGGATTCCCGGTGATGCGGTAGTCTTGGAGCTTACTCTGGAATCAGAGAAAACCCATAAGTATCAAGTTCTGATAAGTGAGACAGTGTATAGAGATGGCGAGAGAACGACAAACCTCTACAGAGAGGATTTCAGAATAAAGGAGACTGCTGTTCCGGGCGATAAGATTCTAAGGACTGTTGTCTGCGTAGGAACTGTGACTCCGGTTGGTGACCAAATCCTGAAGTTGGAGCCTTCAGGCTATTATACAACTGTGGACAAGTCAGGCCGAATCGTTGAGGTCAGGGAGCTTAAGCCTTGGGACGGACGGCGTTTTGAGACTATTTGG
>FIZM01000220.1 GCA_900019985.1 uncultured Clostridia bacterium | reverse complement strand
CAGGAAATCCAGGGATTTTTCCACTGAATCATCGTCACCGGAAAGCTCCACCAACATTACACCGAACGGGGCTGACCTGATATGATCGATCTGAGCGGTAAGGATATTTATATCCACCCCGAAATCGCGAATGATAGATGAAACTACAGGACGTCCTGTTGACTCTCCTACAAAGGAAAGCCTCACCAGTTTCCTGTCAGGCGCCTGTGAAGATGCTTCCAGGATCTCAACTGCCCAATCAGGGGTGTCTATGTGGCCGGTTCCCCGAATCAAGGCTTTTGTTGCTTTGTGCTTCGGTGAGGTAAATATGTCAACAACCTTGCCGCACTCTGCGACTCTTCCGTCTGCAATGACGGCTACCTTGTCACATATCTGTCTGATCGAATCCATCTCGTGAGTTATCAGGATGATAGTCAACCCAAACTCCTTGTTAATCGTGTCGAGAAGCTTTAAGATGGACCGTGTCGTCTGCGGATCCAATGACGATGTGGGCTCGTCACATAAGAGGACTTTAGGGTCATTTGCCAATGCCCGCGCAATACCTACCCGCTGCTTTTGACCGCCGCTCAATTGAGAGGGATATGCCTTCTCTTTGTCTTCAAGCCCTACCAGTTGAAGAAGGTTTCTGCCTTTCTCAAGCCTCTTCTCCTTCTCTAATCCGGCGATCTCTAAAGGAAAGACGATGTTCTCCAAAACCGTTCGAGACGACAGCAGGTTGAAATTCTGAAATATCATCCCGATTTTCTTTCTTGCTTCGCGAAGCTCCTTACTTCCCAAGCCTGTGATCTCCAGCCCGTCCACATACACTCTGCCCTTGTCAGGTACCTCCAGCATGTTAATACACCTGACAAGGGTGCTTTTCCCGGCCCCGGAAAGCCCGATTATCCCGAAGATCTCCCCGGGAGCCACGCGAAGGCTTACGTCCTCCAGTGCAACTACTTTCGACGATTCAGTAGTGAAGGTCTTCGATATTGACTCCAGTTTCACCAATCCTATAACACATCCCTCTTTAAGATGCAAAAAACCCTCCCCGCAGTGGGAAAGGGCTGAAATCTCGAATCTGCCTTATTCCCCTCATCTGCCGGATCAATCCATAGGATTCATCCGCTGGAATTAGCACCTCTCCGTATTGTAGCCCGGAATGGGTTGTGCCACAATACCGGAAGGTTGCCGGGTTTCATTGGGCCAGTCCCTCCACCTCTCTGGATGAGCGAATGATCTAAATTTATCAGGTTTCTCATTACATTTTGAGATGAATACTATCACAGCAAGCGCGGCTTGTCAACAAGTTCCGGTCATCACCTGTAATGAACGGGGATTCCAAGGAGCTCTAGGATAGGTGCGGTAATAAGCCTTGTTATCGTCACAGGATTCGGCATAGAGATCTCGAAGGTTACAAAAAGACACAGAACAAACCCGAGTATAAGGAGGAAACCGAATACTACGAGGTCTCGCCAAAACCTGTTTCTCAAGAGCTGCAGAACTTCAAAGAAACCGAGTACAGCAAATGCTAATGTAAGCCAGATAACGGTTTGCATACCTAGACCTCTTCTTTACGACGAACAAGTTGCATGCTTCTTCGGGTCAAACCTGAACGCCTGATTATTGTTTTCACCTCGATCTCAACGTCCAGCTTGGGGAATTCTTCGTCCCACTTGCGCTTTAACCCGTCCCACTCTTTCGGATACCGTCTTGCAAACGCCGCTCCGAAACCGAAGATATCTGAATTGAATTCATGCTTCGCAATGTCCAGAGCAGCTTCGATTTCATGGCGTATGGCCTCAGCCATCCTTCTTTCCATGGACGCCCATATTTCTTCGCTTGCCATAGGATCGAGGTACTCCTGTACCTCGCCGATGACTCCTACGGCGTCAACCTTGATCTGTATAGACGGACGCCCTTCCGAAATCTTTGGGGTTACAGTTGAAGTAGCTCTTAAGATCTCAATACTCGCCAGTTTATTCTCTTTACCCGGCTGCTCGATGAGCAAAATGCCGGATCTTACCTTCCCTCTTACCCACTGAAGGCCCCTGGCTTGAACTTTGTCCAACCACCCTGCAAGCTTGTCTCCTTTAAATGCTGCAGCCCCTGTTTCTCTCCCGCTTACTGCGATTACCTCATTTTTCAACTGTCCCCTGGGATCCTGGGAAGGAGGCCGCCAGACCTGTTCTGCTCTGGAAGCTACAGCTTCTATTCCTTCAGCTTCCATCATCTGAAGAAAGTCGTTCAGAGTTACCATGACAATTGTAGAAAGCTCTTGGGCTACTTGCTTTATGACGCCCAGTGCTCCTCGGGAAGGCATGGGTTCAAGCTCATATTCGCCCCAGACAAATTCCGAGGCTTTCGCTCCTTTTGCCACAACTACAAAATTTGTCTCCCTGACCTCTCCTTCTCTATAAAAGAAATCTAGCGCTTCACGAATACCGCTTCTGGCGAATTCCTCGCCGAAGACTATGAATCTACTATGGTGCAAAAGAGGACGCCTTGGGGACTGCTGGCGGAGGTTCCTCCAGGCATCAAATACAGTACGGCCTGTGCTGCTTACTTGCCAGTAAGCCTTCTCCTCGGCAGTACCTGCACCTGCTGCCAGCAAAGAAAATGGCTTTGCTATGTGGACAGTAATCATAACCTTCCCTTCCTCTGCAGCATGGTCTAACCCGATCAAGAGGGCAAAACCGATCTCCTGTATCTCTCTTCTACTCCAACACCCCGCAGAGGAAATAACTGCTAAGACCAGTAACACGGTTGCCGCGGCACGCAGTATGCACCAAGGTTTCATCTGTATTTCTCCTTCCCAGGGAAGAGAAAGGATCGGACACCTAACCCTGCATACAGAAGTGCGATGACCGCTACCGCTATGATTACGGCAGCCACAGCGTCTGCTTTGGAGAGATAGTCTTCAAGATCTACCATACTTTCGAAGGCAACTAGTGCAAGGGGAATGAATACCGCAGCAAGGGGAAATACCAGGGGCTCGTATCTTTTGAGGTTGAACAGCTGAGCTATTCCCACAGATATCGCCCACAGAAACAAGGCTAACTTGATCCCGGCGCTCAGCGTCCATGCTGCCATTATTCCTGCCTCTATCCTTTCAAAGAATTCTCCTAAGCTTATCAACCTGGCAAGACTGAATAACGGAAGAGTCCATGAGTTAGCCGTAGTGCCCAGGGCAGCAACTACTGATACACATCCAGCTGTTGTAAGAAAGCCGGAAATAAGGACTGCATATATCGCGTATTTTGTGGCTTCTTCCGGCTTGGCCAGATAGGGTACTAACATACCGATCATGATGAATTGACTGTAGTAGCCAAGGCTTGCAACGACAGGGGGGATGAGACTGGACATACCTTTGGCGAGAACCGGCAGCAAGTTCTCAAGCCGCATAGCGTTATACGGAAGCACACACGCAACCAGAAAAATAAACCCAACGATGAATAATGTGTCCTCTCCAAGACGAGACAGCACCTCAAGTCCGGATCTTGCAGCGTAGCAGCTCATGATAGCTAACATGATCATAAAAGTCTGAATAGGGGTCTCAGGCATGATAGCAATAGCGTATGCTTCACCCAGAGCGCGGATAATATTCACAGAGGTTTGTATGGAAAACCAAAGGAAGACCAGGCCAACGAGCTTCCCGAGGACGGGTCCGAGGATAATCTGGCTATATTCAATAATCGTCTTTTCCGGAAACTTCAGGCTTAATCTGGCTATGAGCATAGCAAAAGGAATCGCAACAACACCGCTGATGATACTGGCGATCCACGCATCCTGAGGGTTGCTTGCACTGGTTACCATAGAAAACACTAAAGTAACAGGAACCAGTCTTACCATAGTTAACACAGCCATAAACTGGCGGCCTGATATCTTCCCACCTTCGAGAACACTCATCTTGACCTCTTCTTCCTCTGGCTGCTGGGAGCCTGTTTTCTCCGAGGTTCCGGAGGATGGGGCTTCAAGCCTCTTGCTTGTCTCCTAACATCCCTTTTACCTGTAAACTCAGGACGGGTATCCAGCTTCCACCATGGCAGCCTGACAAATACATCTTTTTGATCAGACGAAACAATAGGTGCAATAGGAGCAAGGTAAGGAATACCGAATGACCGAAGAGAAGCCAGATGGATTGCCATTATAGAAAACCCGAATACAACTCCGAACAAGCCCAGTGAACCCGCGAGAAATATCATGGGGAAACGGAGCAGCCTGACAGCAACGGAGAGGCTGAAGATGGGTGTCACAAAAGACGCAATAGCTGTAAGAGCAAGAATTATTATCATAATAGGTGAAACAAGACCTGCGCGGACTGCAGCCTCTCCCAATATCAAAACTCCGACTACGCTTATTGCAGGCCCGAACACATTAGGCAGCCGCACAGCCGCTTCTCGCAATATCTCAAAGGATACCTCCATGAGAAAAGCCTCAAATACCGCAGGAAAAGGTATCCCTTCGTGTTGAGCGGCTATGGCAATAACTAAGGTGGTAGGTAGCATTTCATAGTGAAACGTAGTTACTGCAACGTACAATGAAGGGAGAAAAAGCCCGACAAAGAACGAAGTGTGCCTGATCAGTCTTTCTGCAGACGCTATAAAAGAGCGTTCAAAATAATCGTCAGGAGATGTAAGAAACATAGTTATTGTAACAGGGACAATAAGAGCGAACGGTGTGCCGTCTGTAAGAATTGCGATCCTACCTTCAAGAAGCCCGCCTACTACCCGATCAGGCCTCTCTGTACGAAGGATCGTCGGAAAAGGTGAATAGGGCGCGTCTTCAATGTATTCTTCCAGCTGACCGCTTTCCTGTAT
>FIZM01000219.1:497-1424 GCA_900019985.1 uncultured Clostridia bacterium | reverse complement strand
CCGTCGCTACGTCTGGTCAGTTGGCGGATTTTGTCCTTAAAACGCTTGATGGTCTCTGGCGCTAGCCTGATTCTTGGTTCCCTGTTGTGAGTAAAGGAGAATCCAAGAAACTTTCGCTTCCACGGGCGGTCAACAGCGCTTTTCTGCATGTTGACCTTGAGTTTTAACCTACCCTCCACAAATCTCTGAACGCTTGCCATTACCCGTTCTCCCGCTCTCCGGCTCTTTACGTAGATGTTGCAGTCATCAGCGTATCTTACGTACTTGTGCCCGCGGCGCAGCAGCTCCCAGTCCAGTTCGTCCAGCATTATGTTTGCCAGTAGGGGGCTTAACGGCCCACCCTGCGGGGTGCCTTCTTCGGACCTTACCTTTACTCCGTTTATCATTATTCCGGCTTGAAGGCAGCGTCTAATCAGGCGTAGGATACGTTTGTCGAAGATTCTTCGGGCCAAACGTGACATTAATATGTCGTGGTTGACTTTGTCGAAGAACTTCTCCAAGTCGATATCCACCACCCACCGGTTTCCTTCTTGGATGTATTGCTGGGCCATCTTTACGGCCATATGGGCTTTGCGTCCAGGCCGAAAGCCGTAGCTGAACGGGGAGAACGTTGGGTCGTAGTAGGGGCTCAGCACTTGTAGGAGGGCCTGTTGAATCAGGCGGTCAAGCACCGTCGGAATACCTAACAGCCGAACTCCACCGCCGGGTTTCGGGATTTCGACTCGACGTACGGGTTGGGGCTGGTAGGTTCCGTTAAGAAGTTCATCCTTAATCCGGGGCCAGTGTTCGACGAGAAATGGCCGCAGGTCTTTTGTGGTCATTCCGTCGATTCCCGGCGCTCCTTTGTTGGCCTCCACACGGCGCAGGGCGGAGAGCATATTTGCTCTCTCTACCACCTGTTCCATCCAGGGCGTACGGTCTTCCTCG
>FIZM01000219.1:221-445 GCA_900019985.1 uncultured Clostridia bacterium | reverse complement strand
ACTTCCCTCACAGTCGTGTTCGGCCCTTCCCTGCTCAAGACGTCTCTCATGCAGGTACTATGGCCTCTGCTGACTTCTGCCAGTTCAGCCGCACATTGCTGTACGGGTTACCAATTTAATTGGCGTGCCTGGCAGACCTCCCCGGGTAAGAGTACTGTCTTTCCCTCCATCTACCCGCCCCATTTACTCTTGGCAGCCTTTGGTAGCAAGGACTTCGCTTTGTT
>FIZM01000219.1:0-155 GCA_900019985.1 uncultured Clostridia bacterium | reverse complement strand
GCAAGCTCATCCAACTGCCACTAGCCTCACCTGGGGTTCGTGGTCCTCGGGCCGGAGGTTTGCCGCCGGCTTCCTTCAGATTCCACCTCGCGGTGGACACCCTTGCCTTAAGCTAACGACTACTGCTACCTTCGTCGTTCGGGACTTTCACCCTA
>FIZM01000218.1 GCA_900019985.1 uncultured Clostridia bacterium | reverse complement strand
GAGGTGAGCCTGAAAGGGGTAAGGATACGCCTTACAGGGCCTCTTGACTTTGGGGATGAGCCTCCGGTTCGCATAGGACACATCGTCAAAGTCTCAGGGCGGTTTTACCTGCCCGGCGCTCCTTTGAACCCGGGGGAGCCTGATATGCAGAGGATCATGGCATCCCGAAGGCTTGACGGAACGCTTTACGTCAAAACTGTAAAGGATATCCATATTTTGGGCAGGCGCAGACTAAATCTCGTGGAATGCCTGGCTGAATCCTTTAGGAACTCTGCTGTCGAAACTGCAAGCGCTACGCTTTCGCCTCGTCATGCAAGGATCCTCACAGGTATGCTCCTGGGGCAGGCCCCGCCTTCTCTAAAGCCCCTTCTGGAAGCTACAGGTACATCACACCTTTTTGCAGCTTCAGGCCTTCATGTAGGCTACGTAGCTCTCGCGATCATGGCTTTTGCCAAGCTTTTCAGGTTTCCGAATGTATACAGGCTTGTGATTGCTTATATTTCTGTTTGGATATACGCAGCTGCGTGCGGCCTGCGTCCATCTGTGGTAAGGGCTGCTTTTATGTTTTCAGTAGGAGCCTTTTCAATGATCCTGGGGCGGAGGGTATCTTCCAAGTGTGCACTGACTGTAGCGTGCATTGTGATGTTTATACATAATCCGTACTTAGTGTTTAGTACAAGTACACAACTCTCATTTCTTGCGGTCTTCTCCATCATCCACCTGTATCCCAGGATCAGGAGGCTCCTTTCGCCCCTGGGAAGGCGTATGTCTGAGACTTTTGGGATGTCGGTTTCAGCCCATATGGGAGTTGCCCCTGTTGTTGCCTGGTATTTCAACACCTTTACGCCTGTTGGAGTTATTGCTAATGTCCCGTGTATAATCCTGGCAGGCTTCGCAGTGCTGATAGGCTTAGCCGCCACTTTTGCAAACCTTATATGCCCCCCTATCGCGCTGGTCTTGAACACCGCTAATACCTTAGTCTTGCATAGCCTTGAAGCAGTCATAGGACTCGTTGCAAAGATCCCTTTTGGCACCTTTTCAGTGAGGAGGCCTTCCCTTTGGTTTATGTTCGCGTACTACCTGTGTATCATTATTGTGGGAGCTCCGAGGCGCCTCAAAAGAGCTCTCTATTCGCGGCGGACTGTAATCGTCCTTCTTATCCTTGCAGCCTTAGCCTCAACTTGCCTGTATCATGCTGTAAGGCCCCCGGAAGTTGAAGTTGTGTTTCTTTCGGTAGGCCAGGGGGACTCAATATTCCTTCAGAGCCCAAAAGGTAAGACTGTCCTTGTAGACGGCGGCGGGCTGCCGGGCAGCAGCAGGGATCCGGGGAAGGATATCATCTTGCCCTACCTCAGGAGAAGAGGGATAGATTACATAGATGCCGTAGTCATAACCCATCCCCATTACGACCACATCGGAGGCCTCTTCTCAGTGATCGACTCATGCCGCGTTGGTATGCTCATCAAGCCGAAACTCCCCGAACACATGGAACCTGATGTCGGCCGTGCCCTGACAGGATTGGCACACGGGAAAGGTGTACCTTCGGTTGAACTTAGCCAAGGCAGCTCCATCGATTTGGGAGACGGTGTAAGGATACTTGTCCTTAATCCCTGTTCTGACTCTCGATGCCAGGAGCGTGGCGGCTATGGACAACAAGGCCTTAATGATATGTCCCTCGTTATGCGGCTTGAGTTTCTGGGATTTACACTTCTCTTGACGGGAGACGCAGGTGAATCGCAGCTTGCGACGCTCATTGGTATGGAGGAGGATCTTAGCGCAAGTGTGCTGAAAGTGCCTCACCACGGTTCAAAAGACGCCTTAAGCGGCGAAGTCATGGGGTCTATCAACCCGCAGAT
>FIZM01000217.1:161-2033 GCA_900019985.1 uncultured Clostridia bacterium | reverse complement strand
CTGTCCCCGAAATCCCGTGTTACCCGGTGAAAGAAGGATACACAGAGTGGATGGGAGGCCGGATTTTTACACCCCTCGTTGCAATCACCGGCCTCCCCGGAAAGAAGAAGCACGTGATCCTACGTAGCAAGTATCGCGCTTGTGGGCGGCTCCTCTAGCGGAGTTGTCTTAGACAATGTCCCGCACGTGCATCAGAAGCGCACTTTTGACACTATCCTGCCTGCCGGCTTGTATCAGGAGACTTGATGTCTTCGTTATAGTGTTCGCATAGCTCAACAAAGACGTACATGAGTACTGCAAAGTGGACGGTGTCACACTCGGCAACGGTACACGCAACGGGGCGCTTTTGGAGAACCTGGCCCGCAAGAGAAAGGCCGGATTATTGCACCTGCCATTGCAATCACCGGCCACCCCTGAAAGAGAAAGCGCGTAATCCTGAGTGGGGATCGTTGTACAGGAGAAGGCGCTCCCATCAGAGGCGCCTTCCGAAAAACCGATCCGTAAGGAGAAAGCTGCGCCTTTACACTTCTCGTTGCGGTCACCGGTCACCACAGAAAGAGAACGCACCTATCCGTAGGGGCCAGGTTTTGCACTCCAAGACGACACCCCAAGCGGATGCCATTTGGCCATAGTTCGGCTCGCAGACAAACGGCCGGACTTTGACATCCATCGTTGCAATCACCTGCGGCTCCGCACAAAACAAAACGGTCGCACATTGCTGAACTGATACTCGATGGTAATCCGCATGCAAAAGCTCCCCACCTGAGCACAGCAACATCAGCCGTGTAGCAGCCATCAAACTTGACAAAAAGCCTTCATCAGCGCCACTTGGCTAAACGTGATGGCCGTCTCCATATCGCCCTGTTGCAAACACTGATTCTCCATGGAAAAGGCATGCGTATGATACCGGGCAACAGCCATGACGTGTTGCACTATAGGCAGCGCCCCAAAAGGAGCACCCTGAACAGTGTCCGGCCAGTGCATGAGAAGCCGAGTCCTGACACTTCGTGTCGAATCACCGTGAAGCATGTAGATAGTGCGCGTATGGAGTTCGGCGATCCCTTTTGCAATCGGGAACATCAATCTCAGTAGGTCACCTTGACAGTATCGCGCTTACCGCCTTATGACGGGGTTTTAATCCCTTCGTTATTATCTTCGCAAGGCTTAGTGAAAGAGTACATGCGTGGTACAGGAGTAGCCGGTGTTGCACTCAAGGACGGCGCTCCCAGCGGGGTGCTTCTGGTAAACCCGGCCTGTAAGCGAATAGCCTCGTTTTTGCCTCCCTCGCTGCGATCAGCTGCTACCCCGGAAAGGAGAAGAGCACCATCGTACCTGGCACGTATTGTACTCGCTGACACCACCTCTAACCCAGCGCCCTGCACTATGTCCATCCCGTACAACAGAAGCGTAATATTGACACTGTCATGCCTACCGGCTTCCAACAGCGCCTTGATACCCCGGTTACAGTCCCAGCGCAGCTCAATGAAAAAGCAGATGCGTAGTGCAGGCTGGACTGTGTCACACTGGGGAACGCCACTCCCAGCGAAAGTGCTTTGGGAAAACCCGGCCCCCAAGAGAATGGCCCGATTTTGAACCCCTCATTGCAATCACCGGCTAACCTTGAAACAGAAAGCGCATGATTCTGTGTGGTGATTATCGCGATGGGGGCTGCACTCACAGCAGGAACGCTTTGGGAGAAATCCGGCCTGTAACCGAAAGGCCTGCTTATTGCATCTCTCGTTGCGATCACTGGCTTCCCCGGAAAGAAGAAGCGCGTAATCCCGCGCAGCCATTACTGTACTTGGAGAAAGAGCTCTCAGCAGAGGGCCTTGCGAAAAACCCATCCGTAAGGGGAAAGCAGCGCCTTTACAC
>FIZM01000217.1:0-140 GCA_900019985.1 uncultured Clostridia bacterium | reverse complement strand
TCTAGCTGCAGTCACCGACCACCCCGGAAAGAGAACGCGCGTAATGGTAGGGGACAGGTGCTGCACTCGAAGACGACTCCTGTGGCCCTGACGCCCTGAACAGAGCCGGGCCCTAGGCGAACGGCCGGACTTTGACACAC
>FIZM01000216.1 GCA_900019985.1 uncultured Clostridia bacterium | reverse complement strand
CAGGCATGTTATGTGATGGCGGGAAAGTGGGCTGCGCATTGAAAGTCTGGACAGCAGTGAGCACAGCTGAGGAATCAGCGTATCTGGCCCTTAAGGGCGTCTCGATTCCATCCGGCAATGGCATTGTCGGGCCAACTATCGACGATACCCTCGCAGCTTTGGAGCGTGTGGCAAAAGAAGGGCTTTCCCATCTGGACCGTGTGCTCGTTGACGCAATCGGTTAACCTTAACGGTGTTACCCCAAAATAGAGATACGCCTGGCCTTAGGGGGGAAGATTAGGCATCTACTATCCTATGATTACCTAACTTGGCTTTCAAAGAGCCAGGCGCGATCAAGCTTCCTGACGATGATCCTGAGGAGCACGTAGTCGAGAATCGAGAGGATTATGCCTACAGCAAGCAAGACCCTCGTGTCAAGCAGCATGAATCCTGTAAACTGTCCGATCATGATCGCCACCAGCGGCAACGCAAGAAGTGCACCTAGCTGATACCCTGCCTGGAACGTCGTTACACGTGCACTGATGAATACGTTTGTCAGTATGGCAAAAACACTGATAGCAGGCATCACTAGGAGCACAAGAGGCGCCCAGTTGATGTGCGGGAAAGAGATCCTTCCGAATATCGGCCAAGTGAGCACGTTTGCGCAGATCGCAAATAGAACAAAGGAGACTAATGATACCACTATAGCCGGCAGAAAGGCTGCCAGGACCTTCGCGGTGAAAATGCTTCTCATACTAACAGGTGTTAACAGCAAGCCTTCAAAGGTGCCCCTCTCTTTTTCTCCCACGAAGCTATCGATGCTAACCGTACTTGCTGCCATCAAAGGAATCATCAAGAAGAACGGAGACAGAAAATAGTTCAGCATCATGTAAGCGACCTTCTGTTGATCTGTTTCAAAAGAACTGATAATTCTCGTCAGCGAAGACTCAGGCAATCTCTCAAGCATATCGGAGATCACCTGCATGAATTGGGCAGTATCACCTTGGCTTGCCCTCGCAGATAAGACAACAACCGCAGGAAGCAACACCGAGAAAACTATAGGCAGTATCAACATTGGGAGCCATACCTGGATATTGGCGGTAATGCTCTTAATGTCTTTGCGGGCGATGGC
>FIZM01000215.1 GCA_900019985.1 uncultured Clostridia bacterium | reverse complement strand
CCGATGATCCGGAGGTGCTGGGCCTTCACGGGAGATTGATAATGGATGCTTTCCCAGATCTCGAAGTGGTCTCACGCTGCATTCCGGGACACCCCAAAGGCGTGTATGACGATTCCAGCGAAGAAGAAGCTACTCCTAAAGTGGTGGCCTTGGCAGAGGAGATGGCCGAGGACGGGGTAAGCGCAATTATTGTAAGCTGTGCTGCTGATCCGGGGGTTGCTGATGCCAGAGAAGTGCTGGACATTCCTGTTATAGGTGCAGGGAGGGCAGCTTCGTATGTCGGTCTTGCCTTGTCGAAAGATCTGGCTGTCCTCGGTCTTACCGAGGATCCTCCAAAGATTGTCTCTGACATCTTAGGACCTTCTCTCCTTGCGGCTTCGAAGCCCGGAGGGGTCAAGACCACACTGGACCTTATGACCCCCGAAGGAAAGAAATCTGTATTGGAAGAGGCGGCAAGGCTGAAAGCGAAAGGAGCAAAAGCCCTTGTACTTGCGTGTACAGGCATGGCGACTATTGGCGCAGCTAAGTTCGTAGGCAAAGAGCTAGGTATAATGGCAATAGATCCGGTGATTGCTGCAGGGTTGTTTGCCTGGTATGCAACGACTGATTCCTTTGGAGGAGCCTTCTCCGGCAGGCTCCTAAAGGAGGATTGATAAGTAATGGCTTTAAAACAAGTCTTGGAAGCGTATGAGTTGATGGACAGTCCTAAGGTTGACGGCGACCAGGTCAAAGGGATGCTTCTTGACGCAGGCATTAAGCATGTAGAATCCCAACGAGTATATGGACCCAAAGGTCACACAGATTTTATCAGGGCCGTCATTCCCGGCTCCAAAGGAAAAACGAGCGGCGGGGATGCTCCGACTTTAGGCATTATAGGACGTCTCGGCGGTATCGGAGCGCGTCCTGAGCGAATCGGGTTTGTTTCTGACGGTGATGGTGCAGCAGTGGCAATCGCTGCAGCATTGAAGCTTGGACGGATGCATTCTCTAGGAGATGTGCTGGCAGGGGATGTAATCATAGCTACGCATATCTGTCCAAACGCGCCTACGATGCCTCATGATCCCGTGCCTTTCATGGATTCACCTGTAGATATCGCCACCATGAACAAGTATGAAGTCGATCCTGCCATGGATGCAGTTCTCTCTGTAGATACTACCAAAGGAAATCGTATTATTAACTATCGTGGCTTCGCTATTTCGCCTACTGTCAAAGAAGGATACATACTCAAAGTAAGTGAGGACCTGCTTGATATTATGAGTATCGTCACAGGTAAGCTGCCTGTGGTGTTTGCTATTACCCTCCAAGACATCACTCCGTACGGTAACGATGTCTACCATTTAAACAGCATTTTGCAGCCGTCGACTGCAACTTCCGCACCATGCGTAGGTGTGGCGATTACAACTGAGACTGCGGTTCCGGGCTGTGCCACAGGTGCGAGCCATCTCTCTGACATGGAACAGGCTACGAGGTTTGTTATCGAGGTTGCTAAAGCATTTACTGAAGGTAAATGCAAATTCTATGATGACGAAGAGTATCGCAGGCTACTCCGCTTATACGGCAGTCTGAAGCATTTTCAGACTATGGGCTTGCCCGACGGAGAAGAGGAAGATTAAACCACACGGGTTGCATCCACCGAAGGAAAGGTTGAACCAAGACGGGATTGGAGGTGGTATGCGATGAAGAAGAGAGTAATTGGCGCGGTAACCATCGGTCAGTCGCCCCGAGTTGACCTGGTGCCGGAGCTAATTAGCATACTGGGCCCGGATATAGAGATCAGAGAGAGAGGGGCGCTGGACGGCCTTACAAAGGACGAAATCGCGGCCCTAGCTCCTCAACTAGGAGACTCTGTGCTAGTTACCAGGTTAGCTGACGGCTCATCAGCAAGAATCGCTGAACGACATATCACTCCTCGTCTTTCTGAGACTATACATGCCTTATTCCGTGAAGGAATTGACATCGTAGCGCTCCTTTGTACCGGAGAGTTCCCGGAGCTCGAAGGAGAAGGCTTATTGATCCGTCCGCAAGTAATCCTCTACAATGTGGCCCAAGCCGTATCTTCCGGACTGAAATTAGGGGTGATATGCCCGGACGCCGGTCAGATCACCGAGGCTGAGGCAAGGTGGCGCAATGTAGGAAGGGAACAGGTGGTTGTAGTTGCGTCTCCCTATGGTGATCCCGAGGAAGTTGAGGCAGGACTTGAGAAAGCTGCAAGAACGCTTAAAGCGCAAGGCGTAGAGCTGGCAGTCCTTGATTGTATAGGTTATACCCTAGCAATGCAGGAGCTGGTGCGAAAAGAGGCCGGTGTTCCGGTGATTCTGGCCAGAGGGATACTTGCCAGAGTCTTGAAAGAGCTTATTGGTTAAAAAGCTCGAAACCTGATTGACGTCCCGAAGAAGTAGTGATATATTTGTAACATAAGGTGATATATATATCACTATTTTGGAGGGTCAGTGATGTCGACTGAAAAAAGAAGACGAAGGCGAACCTATTTAGGATACTTAGGGTTCTTAGGTTTTCTTGCGTTTTCGTATTTCCAAGATCGCGATGCAAGTTCCCTGGTATTCCTTGCGTATTTCGGTTTCTTCGCTTACTTCTGGGTAGCCAGGATTGCAGACCAGTTGCCTGATGAAAGGTATCTTGAAAACGCAGCAAAGGCCAAAGCCCGAGCTTTTGATGTAGCCATAATCGAGCTTATCGTCCTAAACCTACTTTCAGCCTTAGGCTTTGCCGGCAAGGAACTGCTTGTTGCAGGGATCGCATTGTGTTTTGCGTCACTTCTCATCATCTACGCAGTTACCTTCTACTTGCTGGAAGAGAAGTAGAGGAGAACATGGCTAAGCTTAAGTGTAACTTGAAGAAATACCGTCAGCTTGCCGGTATGACTCAAGAGGATCTTGCTGCACTGGTGAATGTGCGGCGTGAAACCATTGTCCGGCTGGAAGCAGGGAAGTACAATCCATCTTTGAAACTGGCAATGGATATTGCCAAGGCGATAGGCGCGAAGATCGAAGATATCTTCATATTTGAGTAGGGCATTGATCTCATGTCGTAGGTGTAATATACTGAAAAACAGTCACATATCTCAACTGCCACGAAGGCGAAAGGAGACAGCCATGGAGATTTCAATCTTGATAATCACCACGGATCCGGTATACGCGATATCACTATAGGACCGGGGAGGATCAAGAGATTACATGGCTTCTCTGCATCTTG
>FIZM01000214.1:3138-4167 GCA_900019985.1 uncultured Clostridia bacterium | reverse complement strand
TCTCTGACAGTGATTCCGACTTCATGAAACATCATGTGAAACCCTCCATGAACCACCGGCAGTTAGTAACGAATCTCCGGATATGTTATCGCGATATTCTCTTTTTTCTATCTTTGTTTAGATTCGCCATATGTTCCCTGAATTCCTTTAATAAGTACAACAAAGGGGGCTTTGTTCAAGCCCCCTCACTACTGTATCAAACAGCTAAAGATGAACCGGGATTATTCGCTGCCTTCAGATCCTGATTCTGACCTCGGCAGGACCTGGTTGAGGATTATACCTATTATGGCTGCAAGGCCCATTCCTCCAAACTGGAGGTTGCCCCATATCTGGATCATAGCGCCTCCGATACCTACAACCAGGATTACACTGGCAATAAACAAGTTCCTTGAATCCTTCAAGTCAACGTTGTTCTCTACCATGGTTCTAACGCCAATAGCTGCGATCATACCAAAGAGTACAATAGATATTCCTCCGATGACCGGGTCAGGAATCGTCCTGATAGCTGCACCGAGCTTATCAACGAACGCAAGTAAAATGGCGATTACTGCGGCTATCCTCATCACTTCAGGCTTCCAGACTTTCGTCAAAGCCAACACACCTGTGTTCTCTGAATAAGTTGTGTTAGCAGGTCCACCGAACAAGCCTGCAAGGGATGTAGCAACACCGTCTCCAAGAAGAGTCCTGGGAAGGCCTGGGTCTGCTACGAAGTCTTCTTCAACAGTTGCGCCTACAGCCAGAATGTCTCCTACGTGCTCCACCATACTGGCAAAGGCTGCGGGGGCGATGATCCCAATGGCAGCAGCATCAAACACCGGCAATGTAAATCTCGGAACTCCTATCCATGCTGCTTGAGCCACCGGTGTCGGATCAACATTACCTGTGATGAGACAGAGTATGTACCCCACGACAATTCCTGCAATAACCGGAAGCAACCTAAGGAAGCCTTTTACGTATAGGTTTACAATGGCAACTGTAGCAAGGACAATCAATGCAATAGGCCAGTTCTGGCTTGCACTTTCAATGGCC
>FIZM01000214.1:0-3097 GCA_900019985.1 uncultured Clostridia bacterium | reverse complement strand
GCCACAACCAATGCTACCGGTGCAATAAACGCGAAGGATGATCCCAAGAATACCGGCACTTTTCCTTTGGTGACAAGATGGAACCATAAAGTACCGATTCCTGCAGTGAACAAGGCTACGCTAACATCAAGGCCTGTCAGGAGTGGGACAAGAACTGTGGCGCCGAACATTGTAAAAGCGTGTTGAAGACCAAGTATGAGCGATTGCTCTGTAGACAGATAGTCTCCGGCTCTAATCGGCCCCGTAATCCTCGTGTTAACTGTTGGCTTGGTACTCGCCATTACTTTTTTCCTCCCTTCGTGCTCCTTCGCCTATTATTCCGTGGATAATCAGCGATCGGATGCACTAGCTCTCTCTTTAAGCGCCCAATACACCTTTTCCGATGTCATGGGTAATGTCGTCAGCCTTATGCCTGCTGCATGATACAGCGCGTTGGCAATAGCAGGAGGCGTTGGTACCATGACATGCTCCCCTATACCTCTGGCTCCGTACGGTCCGTCTTCTTGAGGAACCTCTACGAAGTCAACGAGCAACTCACCAGGTATATCGGCTGCAGTTGATATCTTATAATCAATATACGACGGATTCAAGAGTTTTCCTTGCTCGTCGAATTTAAGTTCCTCAAGTAAGCCTATACTTATACCCTGCACTACACCTCCTTCCACTTGCGTACTGGCAGTGATTGGGTTTATGACCCGTCCGGCATCGTACACTGCAACAACTTTGAGGACATCTATTTTTCCGGTCTCAACATCAAGCTCAATCTCTACAGCTTGAGCTCCATAGGTCCAGTTGGCTACCGGTTTCTCACTCTGTCCGGTCTCAGGATCCATAGCGCTAATCCCTTCAGGGATGAATTTCCCTCTTCCTATTATAGGTCCACCATAGCCGCTGTAGTCAGGGAGGGTGACACCCAGCGACAATTGACCTATGTGGACAGACCGCTTAGGATCGCTCTTTACAAAAACCATACTGTCTGCAATGTCGATGTCTTCAACAGGGACTCCGAAGTACTTTGAAGCATGATCCAGGACCTGGCGTCTGGCATCTTGGGCTGCAGCCATGACTGCTCTGCCACAGGAGAACGTAATCCTGCTGGCTACAGTCTGCCATTCATAGGCACTTGTATCTGTATCAACAGGCAGAACCTTTACATCTTCGTATCTGACTCCGAGTTCATTGGCTGCTATCTGGGCTAAGGCTGTAAACGAGCCTTGTCCGAGTTCCTGGGCACCAATGCTCAAGTACACAGTTCCATCATCATTCACCTTGATGAGAGCTGAGGATGCGGCATCATTGGGCATGGCAGGGGCTTTGGTCATGCAAGCGATTCCCTTTGCCCTGACCTTCTTTGTGCCCGGTTTGACAACGCCGGGGCCGGTAACCTCTTCCCAACCGATGAGTTCCACAGCTTTCTCAAGGCATTGCTCGATGCCTGGGTTGCGAAGCACCTGACCTGTTGCGTTTGTGGAGCCGTCCCTTTGCAGGTTGACCCTGCGGACCTCGACCGGATCCATTCCCAGTTCATGAGCAATCCTGTCTATGTGCTGCTCCATTGCCCAGTGGTTCTCACCGTGGCCGAATCCCCTTAGCGGGCCGCCCACGGGCTTGTTTGTGTATACGCAATATGAATCCGTCTTCATATTAGGTATGTCATACACACCGGATGAGCTGTATCCCGCTGCTCTTGTCACGTTTACTCCATACTCCGTATACGCGCCTGCATCCCAGTACATCTCGAACTCCTGGGCAGTGATTCTGCCGTTGCGTTTTACGCCGGTCTTGAGACGGCATAACATTCCCTGCCTGACAAAGGTGTCTCTGAATTCCTCTTCCCTTGTACATACCAGCTTAACCGGTCTGCCTTTGCATTTCATCGCAAGGGGCACCAGAGTAGCCTCAACGTTGAGGCCGGCTTTGCCGCCGAAACCCCCGCCGACGTACGGCGCGATAACCCTTACCTTATTCATGGGTATACCCAGGCTCTGGCTTAAGATGCTGCGCATTGCAAAGGGAGACTGAGAACTTGCCCACATTGTCAGCTTGCAGTTGTGATCATAGAGAGCTATTGCAGCATGAGGCTCGATAGGTGAATGCTGAATATGAGGGACCCAGTACTCACCTTCAACTATCAGGTCTGCCTCAGCAAATCCCTTTTCAAGATCGCCTTTGCGTATTCTAAAATGGTTGCTTATGTTGGTGTGGGGTACAGGGTAGAAAGCAGGGCCAATCTCATACGTATGAAGGTCAGGGTGGACAAGGCAGGCGTCGGGTTTTATCGCTTCTCTGATGTCCAGCACACAGGGAAGCTCTTCATATTCGACTTCTATCAGTTCTAGGGCTTTTTCCGCAACCTCCACAGACTCAGCTGCGACACCTGCAACAGGTTCTCCGTAGTAGCGCACTTTGTCAATGGCATAAGGTGTACGGTCTTTCAAGTAAAGCCCCATCCTATACGGAAAATCCTTCCCTGTGACAACAGCCTTTACACCAGGCAGTTCCTGTGCTTTACTTGTATCAATCCGTACAATACGCGCATGCGCATAAGGACTTCTCAAAAGCTTAACATACAGCATTCCGGGAAACTTCAGATCTCCTGCATAACGTGCGGCCCCGGTCACCTTTTCCAATGCGTCGTTTCGCCTGACGCCTACACCGATATAGGCTTCGCGTGCCACTATCCCTCACTCCCCTTTTCCTGGGAATCGGAGCTTCCTGCAACCTGCATTATTGCGTCGACTATACGAGCATACCCTGTGCACCTGCACAGATTCCCGCTTATCGCCTGAACAACTTCATCCCGAGTAGGGTTCGGGTTTCGCATTAGGAAGCCTTTGGCTGTCATGACTATCCCCGGCGTGCAGTACCCGCATTGAAGTGCGCTGTTATCGACTATACTCTCCTGGATCGGATCGAGGCGGCCCTCATCGCAAATGCCTTCTACAGTAAGCACTTCTTTACCGTCGGCTTCCACAGCCAGCATCAGGCATGAGTTCACAGGCACACCGTCTACCAGGACTGTGCAGGCTCCGCATTCTCCTTTTCCGCATCCCTCTTTGGCACCTGTCAAATCCAACTCTTCCCGGAGGAAGTCTAA
>FIZM01000213.1 GCA_900019985.1 uncultured Clostridia bacterium | reverse complement strand
GAACGGACACCGTATAAGATCTGTGCCTGTGCTTCCTTAGGTAACGGCACTCCTTGAAGCCTGGGATCCAGGACCAGCACCATGCCGATATCAGCTGACAAATCCCTCCATGACGGATATGCTGATACATAAGCAGCAGGTACAGGGAGACCGGCAGCATCCGTAAGCATTCCCGGCTCCAATGTGTCCAAAGCCGGCATTGGATTGACGTAGCTTGTAGGGTTCAATCCATAAGCAGTACCCCATGATACAACCTGATGCCCAAGGCGCAAGTCGAATAGATCGTGGTATATGTCGGCATATGCCTCACCCAGTTCAATCCATTTTCCTTCAGATGCCTCATGGTCGTACCAGCCTTTCACAGACACATGAAGATGTCCGTCAATCCCTATCCCCGCTCGCCGTAAGCTCTGGTCCAGTGAAAGCTTGTACCTTGTGACACCGATGACGAGTTCTCCTGGGTCGAAAAACCAGGATGCTGTTTGCGCAACCTCGCCCGAAAGGCGCAACCCTGTCGGACCCAACTCCAGGGCCAGTGCAGTCTGGGATGTCACTCCCAACGCCAGTAGAGCACAGATGAGAACGGGCAGCAAAGTCTTGAATCTAAGCGTTTTCCCGGGTTTCATCCAGTCTTGTCCTCCTCTCCGGTCATAGGAAGCCTAATGCTCGCGTCTATGCTATCAGGCCTTCCGGTCCAACTAAAAGATACATTCTAAGAAACACAGCATAAGACGCCTTAACGCCTGCGTAGATAACGCACAGTGAAGTACTCGTCAGATATCTCGCCGCCTGATGTCTCCATGATCTTTATTATCGTCTTTGTGCCTGCTACGACATCACTCATTACGACTTCAGAAGGCTCCCACTTATCTTCCGCATTCTTCTTCCAACCTGATGTTTCAAGGGTTTTTGTAAGTTTATCACCGCGTCCGTAGAACTCTACCTTGACCGGGATAAACTCGTCCTGCCATACCCACATCTTCACAAACGTGTACTCGCTCTTCCCCTTGGGAGTGAGCTCAAGCACATAGCACGCGTACCCGTCAAATGTATCGTCTTCCAGCCTCACGGAGTCAAAGTCTTCTTTGTACGCGGCTGTCCCTGATATTTCTTCGTAGGTAAAGTCAGTTCCCATAAACTTAGTCTGCATTTCCTGGGCTGCAATCCTTCTTTCCTTTCCAAGGGCAGGCATGAAAAGCCATATCTCAGAATCCTTGCCTTCAGATCTTGTTATGCTAAGCAGCTTTGTGCCTGCGACATCTGCCGGCTGCAAATACTCAAGCAGCTGTTTCTCTGTCCCGTCATCATCCTTCGTCCTGTAGAGCTGAAGTGTATTACTGCGCTGTTGGCCACGCTTGTTCTCAGTTATCAGCTCAATCTTGGCTGAACCGCTCCCTGCAAGCAGGGCCATGCTTTCGATTTCGTCCAGAATCTCCCTTGCTGTAAGCTCTGCAGCATGCACGCTGCCGGACAACATAACCAGGATACACATGACAAATACGCCAAGTGTGGTCCATAAGGTCCGTACCTTCTGACTTTGAAGCTTCATAACCACGTCACCGTCCTTGCGATTCGTTTACTTATCCCCAACTTACTTAGATCGACGATTCACCTTTCGGAAATGCCTTCCCAACACCCCTTATATACCTGGGGTCTATCAGCCGAAGGACTGCGGGAAGGAGAATAAGGGCTCCGGCTCCGGATGTGAACATCGTCCCTGCCACAAGCATGCCAAAGACTGATATCGCCCGGAACGTAGAGAGAACAAGCAGGCCAAACCCAAGCATCAATGTGAATGCATTGAAAAAGATCCCGCGGCCTGTTGAAGTTATAGTCGCCTTCAAGGCATCCTTCTGGCCTTTGCCGTTACGGAGCTCATATCGATACCTGCTTGTTAGGTGAATCGAGTAGTCTATGCCTATTCCGATGCTGATTCCTGAGATCATTATCGTCACAACATCAAGAGGTATCTTCATGTATGCCATGAACCCGAAATTAATTAAGATAGTGACAGAGAGCGGAATCAGACAGAGAAACGCAATGATTGCAGACCGTGAGATGGCAAAAACGACAAGCCACACTCCTACAGCCGAAAAGATAAGGCTCCTCGTCTGGTCGTCCATGAACTTCTCCATCATCCTCAACATCACTTTAGGCAAGCCCACGACTCTGGTGTTAATACCCGTACCTCTGAATTCCTCGTCAGCGATTGCCTCTACTTCGTCGATGATATCTCCCAGTTCAGATGTGGGCACATTGGCAGCCCTTGCGCTTACCAGCGCTTTCTGAAAATCGTAGCTCACCATGGAATCCAGCCCGCTTCCTCCCTGCATCGTAAAGAGGAGAAGTTCCTGTGCAACAGCTTCTCGAGTAGCAGGAATAGAATAGTATGCCGGATCGTCGGCATTGAAGGCTTTGTTAATGTTGCGCACAAGCTCCGCAACGGAAGACGGATAGCTCAGTTTATCCACTTCGCCCATCCTATCCTGGAGCCTTGCCATACGTTCCAAGACATCCGGCTCTTTGACACCGTCGTACTCGCCTGTATCCACCAGCACACTCAAGCTGTAAGTCCCGCCGAACAGTTCTTCTACCAGGCGTGTGCCCATGACTGCATGGCTGTCCTGCCTGAAGTACTGCATCCAGTTGGTCTCCACGTCAAGGCCGGGGATACCTGCAGCGAAAATCAGGGTTACTGCAACCACGGCAAATATCACTCTATGAGGCTGGGTTATTACGGTGGTTGAAGCTGACTCCAGAAAACGGCTTAGAACAGGCCTATCGTCTCGCTTTTCCAGGAAAACACGGTTAATCCTGGCGCGTCCGTTGTTCTTTCTGCTTCGTAAGAGAAGAAGTGATGGGACACATGTCAGTGTAATAAGGAAGTTAATCATAATGCCTGCTGCTGCAAATATTCCAAATACCCTTACAGGGCTGATAAAAGACGTGGCAAAAGATGCGAACCCCACAGCCGTGGTCAGGCTGGTCATGGCTACCGGGCCTGTTAACTCATGAATCACCTGCTTTACTGCTTCTTCCGGAGACCTGCCTTTGCCTGATTCTTCATGGAAACGGTTCAATATATGGATTCCGGCTGCGCTTCCCATTGATACTAAGATGATAGGCAGGATCATGGATACTATCGTGATATCGTACCCGAGGACCGCCATAAGGCCTATGGTACAGGCAAGGCTCATGAGAATCGTGATGATAAGAGCTGCAACATCAAACATACTTCCAAAGCTTATGTACAAGATGGCAATAACGACTACAAGAGAAAGGGGAAAGAGTATTTTGAGGTCGCGGAGCATGTTGTTTGTTGCTACGTACCCAAGATACGCCTCACCGACAACATATATCTCCTCACCGGGCGCTTTTTCCGAGAACGCTATTGCCTCGATATCTCTCGCAAGGTCCTGCGATTCAAGGGAAGCTACAACCCCGGGTTCTAACGTGATAAATATCGCAAGGGCGTCTCCGTCCTCAGATACCATTGCAGAGCCTTGAGGGCTATCCTTAAGCGCCTTTCTGAACTCCTCGATTTCTTCCGCAGTCTCAGGCGCTCCATAAGCGACCGGCGAGATTTCAAGGCCGAACTCGTCTCCTCGGATAACCTGGACATCCAACGGAGTCACTACGCTATCAACGCCCGGCAGATCAGATAACTGCTCTCCAATGCGCTGTACCTTTGCAAGCGTGTCTTTGCTATACACAGGAGCTTTGATAGCTATCATCATCATATCCTGAGACCCGAAGTCTTCCACAGTCTCTATAAGATCCTGAATCACCGGGTCATCCCTGGGCACCATTGATTCGGTATCTACCTTCAAGTCCACACCCCGAATATTCATCCCGAGCAAAAAAGAGACTGCGAGTAGGACAATAAAGACACCCAAGGGTCTTCCGGTAATAATACCTGACAGTCTTTTCATTATCGTTTCAACCCTCCGCCTTTGTATGGTGATACCTGGTTGATTCAAGCAAGATAGCATGCTGCATTACTCTTACGTTCTCGCACAGGATCCGTTGTTTCTGCAAAATCGTCAGCAACACAGCCCGCTGAGGCATAGATCCGCCAATTCCGATACATCGAATGCGCTGGGCTCATCAAGTTCGTTCATGAGGTTGGCAAAAGCAACAAAGCTGATTGCGCCTTCAATAGCGTAAGCGGCCATTCTGGGCTCGATCTCCTTGAATTCACCGCCACTTATACCTTCCTTGATAACAGACTCCAAAACTGCGACAAATGCAGTCCTTGCTTCGCGCGTCCTTTCGTCGAGCTCCTTTTCCATCCCGCTCAAGTCACTCAAGATCACTTGGACAAATTCCCTTGACCGGTTAAAAAACTCCCAATGCAGCTTGATGGCTCCAGCCAGTTTAGCGCATGCGCCTTCTATATTCTCAATGTGTTCTGTGAGGGCTTCCTTAAGTTCCTTGAGCTTCTCCTCGACAACAGAAACGAACAAATCTGTCTTGCTGGTAAAATATAAATAAACCGTTCCCTTCCCAACTCCCGCTGCTTCTGCGACTTCCTCCACGGTTGCGTTGTGGAAGCCTTTTTGCGAGAAGACTCTGAGAGCGCCTTCCAAGATCAGCTTGCGCTTACCGGATTCTTGGGTATCAGTGTTAGCACCCATTGCTTCCCCACTCTTTCCTTAGGGTTTTGTCTCATCCACTACTGCGGCAGATTTCATCTATTCCGATGCGGCTTCATCTACCGGATAAACTTGACTTTCCTAGTCAGCCTGATGGTTTCCCCGGCTTAGGCTCACTTCGCCGACTTACAGACTGACCAGTCAGTCACCTAGTAAGGATAATTCTAGCACACAGATTTGCCCATTGCAATCATCTGCTTGTCTCTTTTCTCCGCCTTTTGTGTGGTTACGTTCAAGAAGCGGCGAAAGCCGGAAAGCCACATGCATGAGCCCCGCTTTTGGCAGTTGAAAACTCCTTGACATAGAGGCTTTGCTTTGCTATCATCAAATCGCACATTCAATGGTTTTCTTCCGCAAACAGCATATGAAAGAAAAGTGCCGAAGTGGCGGAACTGGCAGACGCGCTAGATTCAGGGTCTAGTGGGCATTACGCCCGTCGGGGTTCAAATCCCCGCTTCGGCACCATTTATGTACGGATTTATGATATACTTTCTTTGCTGGTAGTTCCCCGTCTGATTATGGTTCTTTGCAGTTGTGCCAGCATTTGCTGCAATACTAAGCCTGAGACGAATCTCGGCGGCTTACATTCGGCCAAAAATGCCCTAACTTATTACACAGCAACTATCTCAATGGAAAAGGAAGATCTCTTTGGATATTTTCCGTAAGCAATTCGAAGAAGTGATTCTATCTGTATTACCAATAACAGCTCTGGTCATAGTACTGAGTTTTACCGTTGTACCTATACCGAATGAAATGCTGATTAGATTCATTATTGGGGCATTGCTGCTTACACTTGGATTGGGGATTTTCCTGTTCGGAGCAACTATAGGAGTCTCTGACATCGGAAATCTGATGGGGGAAACGATTGCAAAATCAAATAACGCGTTCATTGTTTGGGGCCTAGGATTCTTACTGGGCTTTTTGATTACAATAGCAGAACCCGATATGCAGATACTGGCGCACCAGGTTCATATAGCGTCAGGCGGTGTTGTGCCTGGAACGCTGACATTGGCAGTTGTAGCGCTTGGCGTAGGCGTAATGGTCGGCATAGGATTATTGAGAATCTTGTTTGGGAAACCCTTAAACAAGACCTTTGCCGTAGCATATTTCCTCATGTTCCTTCTGGGGCTCGG
>FIZM01000212.1 GCA_900019985.1 uncultured Clostridia bacterium | reverse complement strand
GAGTGAGTAAAGTTTTAGTGGGTACTGAGTAGAGCACGGGGTAGCGTACCTGGTAGCGTGTGGCGGGATGGCGAGAGTCATCCGGAAAGGTTACAGAATAGCCTGGGACAGAGTACCTGTGGCGAGGTGCTTGGAAAAAGAAGGACGGAAGGCCTTCACCCTCGAAGAGTTAGTGTGACAGACAAACTCAAAGGGGTGATGAGCTTCCGTCATGAATAGTATTCGCGATTTTGAGAGAATTACCTTCCGGAAAATAGAGCAAGCCGTATTTAGGATTGCATGCGAAGTTCTGGTTGAAATAATAAAGCCTTTGCTTGAAGGCATGGATGAGGAGATATTTAAGAAGCGGGATAAGAAAAGATTCAAGCCTATTGATCGTAAAGAACGCACTATAGAATCTATACTGGGCGTACCGGTAACATTTAAGCGCCGTTATTACAAGGATCTAAAGACAGGCAGTTATACGTTTCTACTGGATGAAGCCTTAGGCCTATCCAAGGGAGCGAGGCAAAGCCCCTTATTGCGTGAAGTAGCGGTGCATATGGCAGTTGATGGGCCTTCATATAGAACCGCATCAAAAAACCTTGAGCGCATACTTGGAGGCCGGGTGATAAGCCATGAAGGGATTAGACAGAACTTAATCAAGGCGTCAGATGAGGCTAAGGCATTGTTTGAGAAAGAAAAGAAACATGAAAGGCCTAAAGAGAATCCCGGGATTATATTTATCGAGGTAGACGGAGTACATGCAAGCTTGCAGAAACAATCGAGGAGATCTACTGAAGAGAAAGTAGGAGTTATACATACAGGCTGGGAGCCACGTTCTGAATGCCAGGGAGAATACATGCTGAAAGGTAAACGTATAGTTAGGACTCAGTCTTTATCTCCTGAAGAGTTCTGGTCTATCGTAAGTGAGACTGTATATAGGGAATTTAAAATAAATGAAGACACTGTCATTGTGATTAACGGCGACAGAGCAAACTGGATTCGCATGTTTCGTGAATGGTTTTGTGATTGTAATGTCCTCTACCAGATAGACCGTTTTCATCTGCTCAGGACTCTTGGAGGGATTTTCAAAAGGGGAAGCGAGGCTTACTGTAAGTTAAAGGATACGATGGACAAGGACCCTACAGGGGCCACATTCATGGCAGCCCTGGCTGAGGAGTCAGTAAATCTTTCGGGAAAAAAACAGAAGGAAGCAGAGGCGCTGATTAAGGATCTTGAAGGCATTGCAGATAGCGTGTGCGACTATCGAGTTAGGTTAAGTGCTATGGGATATGACATAGAAGGGTTACGTCCTATGGGGGCTGCTGAAGCTCAGATCAATACATTTGTACATAGAATCAAAGGTCGTGGGCAAAGCTGGTCGCCCTCGGGTCTTGACGGAATGATGCGCCTGTTAGGCCTAAAGTTCGAAGGCCGCCTCGAGAAGCTTCTTTATGATTTTGCTGTTACACAAGAGCCTCTTCTGAGGCCTCTTTCTAGTAAGAAGAAGCTCGTGAAAAAAACGGCATTAGAAGTAGCCAATACTCTTATCAAGCGGTATGGAGACATCTGGTCACACTCTATGCCGGTACTGAATGTCGGTAGAACCAGAAGCGGGGACTTGTCAAGGCTATTTCACAGTATCGCAGGGTAATGATTCGTCTAACGCTCAATTGACATAATCAAGCCTTTAACTCATCAAAGCCTAGCATAGGGGTAGTATTCTAGCGTGGCACGTTACGCATGCTTTGTCGAGTCATTCGTGGTGGAGATTTATGTCTCATTGAAAACCAGATAATGCAAACCACTGACTCTCGAGGGCGGATGAAAAAGTACCCACCAAAGCTTGACTCAGAC
>FIZM01000211.1:1178-1656 GCA_900019985.1 uncultured Clostridia bacterium | reverse complement strand
TCCAGTGGACAGGCCAGGGGAATGGTAACATCGGTCTTCGGCGCTGTGAGGTTTTTCGGGGTTGCACTGGGCCCTCCGGCTTTTGGCTGGTTGATGGAACATGGACGGTTTGTTGTTTTTGTTCCTCCTGCGGTCCTGGCAGGCGCAGCAGCAGTCTTCGTTATGTTTGTACTCAAGCTCGATCTGTTAAAACCGCCTTCGTCAGGGTCCTGAGCTAATGATCGCAACGCCGAGAACGCGCAGACAGCAGGTGCCCAGGATTCTGCAGTTGGTGATAACTAGACTTCCTGCGACTCTAATCAGTTTTTGCGAGCTAATACTTGTTCGGCGATGTTGTTCTTGAAGACACGAATAGGTAGAGAGCCGGCGCCATGGGAATCGTTGTGTGTGTTTGTTGAAGGACAATAATGCAGAAAAAGAAAAAAGAGATGCTTTCAGGAAAACACCTATAAACGGGACAAGAAGGCTCTTGATAAGC
>FIZM01000211.1:0-1157 GCA_900019985.1 uncultured Clostridia bacterium | reverse complement strand
GAGTGCTAACAAGGACCTTTGAAAAAGGCCCTGAAAAAAACAGGAAGGATCTTGCCCTCTGGCATTATATATGCTATATATTTAAGTGCAGGTTACAATCTGCGAAAGGGCCTTTCGGCCCGATAAAAGCAAACAAGATAGAATAAGCGGAGAGATACCCAAGCTGGCTGAAGGGGAAGGTTTGCTAAACCTTTAGGCGGTTTAACAAGCCGCGCGGGGGTTCGAATCCCCCTCTCTCCGCCATATTATTTGTCTTGCATATCATTTGTCTTGTCCGATTATGCTTCGAGTCTGAATCGGCCTCTCTTTTCAAGTCTTGTCAACATCTCTTGAGGATTCTTCACTTTTGCCAGGAAGATTATTGCTGCAATGATGTAGGGTTTGTAGCTTGCTTGTTTATACAGGGGAACTCTGTATCGATCGAACACAGACGCTTCCACTTCGCCTTCTTTGCAGCTGACACCGGAAATATCCGCAGGCAGACAGTGCAGATAAAGCGCCTTACCGTCGTTTGTAATCTTCATCAATTCTTCTGTGCATTCCCAATCCTTATAATTGGCGTTTTGGGCCAAGAGCTCTTTTTCAAGTGCATCTATGCCATCAAAGTCATTCTGCTCATAGAGCTCGGTTCGCTTCTTCATCGCCAGGAACGGTGCCCAGCTCTTTGGATAGACAACATCAGCATTCCTGAATGCCTCCGCCATACTGTTGGTCTTAATGAATTTTCCGCCGGATTCTTCAGCATTCTTGATTGCAACTTCTTCGACTTCGCCCATGACCTCGTAGCCTTCGGGGTAAGCTAACACCACTTCCATGCCCATCCTGGTCATTAAACCTATGACACCTTGCGGAACGGAAAGAGGTTTACCGTAAGAAGGTGAATACGCCCAGGTCATTGCCAGTTTCTTGCCTTTCAGATTCTCAATGCCGCCAAAATAGTGAATGACATGCAAGAGGTCTGCCATGGTTTGGGTCGGGTGGTCGATATCACACTGCAGGTTTACGAGATTAGGCCTTTGCTCTAATATACCTTCCTCATATCCTTGTTGCACTGCTTGAGCCACTTCGCGCATATAGGCATTGCCTTTTCCGATATACATATCATCTCGAATGCCTATTACATCTGCCATAAACGAGATCATGTTCGCGGTTTCTCG
>FIZM01000210.1:2434-3126 GCA_900019985.1 uncultured Clostridia bacterium | reverse complement strand
AATATACCCTACGGGGTATAATATACCCCCATAAGAAGGTTTTGTCAATAGGAGTCTTTGTGGGACAACGGATCTTTCTTGACAGCATCTAAGCCAGGGTGTTAAACTGCGATTAGTAGCTCATATTATAAGCAGGTGCTAATCCCGTCCTGTAGAGAGGAGGCGCTCGGGATGAACTACTTTCTCACCGAGGAGCAGGAGATCATAAAGGAGCTTTCTGCAAAGATCGCTGACGAGAAAATCGCACCGCGAGCAGCCGAATTCGATGAAAGCGAAGAGTTTCCCTGGGACCTCATTCGCGTTATTGCAGATGCTGACCTATTTGCAGTCTGGGTTCCGGAAGAGTACGGAGGCCTGGGAGGCGGCGTGTTCGAGCAATGCCTTGTGGTGGAAGAGTTGTCCCGGGCTTGCGCAGCAGTGGCAGTATCTTATGCAGCAAGCGGACTCGGAGGGTTCCCCATCCTAATGTTCGGGACAGAAGAGCAAAAGCAGAAGTATATGCCTGAAATCGCGTCCGGTTCCAAGCTGGCAGCATTCGCACTCACAGAGCCTGATGCCGGGTCCGACGCAGGCAATATACGAACCACAGCCGTCCGCGACGGAGACTTTTACGTGCTTAACGGAACAAAGCAGTGGATAACAAACGGCGGCGAAGCAGACATATACGTGGTCTTCGCAACGGTGGACCCTGA
>FIZM01000210.1:0-2423 GCA_900019985.1 uncultured Clostridia bacterium | reverse complement strand
GGTAGAGAAGGTAAAGGTTTCTTGATCGCAATGCGCACCCTTGACAAGACACGCCCCGGAGTAGCGGCTCAGGCTGTAGGGATTGCCCAGGGTGCACTGGATAAAGCAGCTGAATACGCCTCCACGCGGGTTCAGTTCGGAAAGAGAATCGGAGAATTCCAGGCTGTTGAACATATGCTGGCTGACATGGCTACCCAGGTCGAAGCAGCCAGATCCCTGGTCTACAGTGTAGCCAGGACGATCGATGCAGGTGAGCCCAATATTACAAAAGCCTCATCCATGGCAAAGCTGTTTGCTTCAGATGTAGCCATGAAGGTTACTTGCGATGCTGTGCAAATATTCGGCGGGTACGGTTACATGCGCGACTATCCCGTTGAGAAGATGATGCGAGATGCAAAAATTACCCAGATCTACGAAGGCACAAACCAGATTCAGCGGTCTATCATAGGAAGCGCTGTCCTCAAGGAGGCAGCGAGACGAAAATGAATGTGGTAGTCCTCATAAAACAAGTCCCTGAAACAACAGACGTCAAAATAGACCGAAAAACCAACACACTGGTTCGTGAAGGGGTGTCATCCATAGTAAACCCCTTCGACATGTACGCCTTGGAGCAGGCCTTGAGAATACGCGATGAGCACGGCGGAAAGGTTACCTGCATCTCCATGGGCCCTCCTCAGGCAGAAGCCGCGCTCCGTGAGACCCTGGCTCTTGGAGCTGATGAAGCAATCCTTCTGTCTGATCAGGCTTTTCGGGGTTCAGACACGCTTGCTACTTCATACACATTGGCCAAAGCCATTTCGAAACTGGGTGAGTTTGACATAGTGATCTGCGGAAAGCAGGCAATAGACGGGGATACTGCCCAGGTCGGCCCGGGAGTCGCAGAACATCTTGATATTCCCCATATTACGTATGTGAGCAAGGTTGAGGAAATCTCAGACGGGCATATTCGCGTTCGCCGGATGTCCGAAGAAAGTTATGATGTAATAATGTCGCCTCTTCCCGTTCTCATAACCGTGTTGAAAGAGATCGGCGAGCCGAGGATGCCGTCTATTAAAGGCACGCTAAGAGCAAGGAAAGCCCGGATTACCGTATGGACAGCAAGTGATCTGGAAGTAGACGATGAAATGGTGGGATTATCAGGTTCACCTACGCAAGTAGTGGAGATCTTCTCACCGGAAATAAGGCCCGGAGGCGAAATCATAGAGGGGGATTCCGCACAAGAGAAAGCCAGGAATCTCCTGATAAGGCTCAAGGAAGACCACTTACTCTAGGAGGCTTTCCGTAATGTCAGTTGAGATTATTGCAAGTAAGTGTACAGGCTGTGAGGCATGTATCCCTGCCTGTCCATATAATGCTATAGAGATCAGAGACGGCGTTGCTTATCTTCTTGACAGTTGCGTTTTCTGCGGAGCGTGCGCCAAGGAGTGTCCTTCAGGCGCTATTGTTGTCTCGGATTTAGGTCCCGATTTAGGTCCATCTTCGAAACCGTCCGAAGACGGCCGATCCGAAGCCCATGACGGACATGGAGACGGAGTGTGGGTATTCGTAGAGCAGCGAAATGGAAAGCCTGCAGGAGTCGTGTATGAACTGCTGGGCGAAGGGGCAAAGCTGGCATCTGACCTTGGAGAGGACCTATGCGCGGTTCTCTTAGGATATAACGTTCAGCATGCAGCCGAGGAGATGCTGAAGTACGGCGCAAGCAGAGTATACCTGGTTGATGACCCCGCGCTCGAAAGCTTCCAAGATGAGCCTTATGCGCAAGTAATCTCTGAGCTTGCAGAGGAATACCGTCCTTCTGTATTTCTCTTTGGGGCCACCACTATCGGAAGATCCCTTGCGCCGAGGGTAGCAGCCATGCTCAAAACCGGTCTCACTGCGGACTGCACCAAACTCGCCATTGATAAAGAGACGAGATTGCTTCTTCAAACCAGGCCTGCCTTTGGCGGGAATATTATGGCTACTATCGTCTGTCGGAAAAAGCGCCCTCAAATGGCAACTGTGCGTTCGAAAGTTATGAAAGCCGCACAGCGTGACCAGGCCCGGACAGGCGAAATCGTTAAACTTTCCCGGGAAATAATTGCGCCACGTGCAAGACTCCTGGAGACATACCCAATACCGGGACAGCACGTGAACATCCAGGAAGCGGACATAATAGTGTCAGGCGGCAGAGGCCTTGGCTGTCCTGAAAACTTTGCGCTTCTAGAAGAGCTTGCAGAGCTCTTGGGAGGCGCAGTAGGAGCTTCACGCGCCGCAGTGGATGCAGGCTGGATACCGTATGCACACCAAGTCGGACAAACCGGCAAGACTGTAAGGCCGAAGCTCTACATAGCTTGCGGCATCTCCGGAGCAGTCCAGCATTTAGCGGGGATGTCCTCATCTGATGTGATAGTTGCCATCAACAAGGATCCCAACGCCCCGATATT
>FIZM01000209.1:920-1225 GCA_900019985.1 uncultured Clostridia bacterium | reverse complement strand
CGCTGTTTTGCACTCTATGGCTGTCAGGTAATGTTATAACGTTTGAGCTTGTAATAGAGATTCCTTATGCTGATCCCCAGAATATCAGCGGCAATTCGCTTATTGCCGCCTGCAGTTTCCAGTGCGCGAGTGATAGCCGATATTTCAGCATCTTTTACCGCATCTCTCAGTTCTCTCGCAGCACCCTTTTGTTCATGCGCCGGACGCGGCTGCGTATACGCAAACCGCGAACCCATTTTGTCCAATGCCGGCAAATGCTCAGGCAGGATTTCCACATCCCTGTAATGCATGTTTATCATTGCCCT
>FIZM01000209.1:0-827 GCA_900019985.1 uncultured Clostridia bacterium | reverse complement strand
CGCAGCCTCCCTTCCTTCACCGCCTTCTCCAAGTCTGTGTTAGTTGCAGCTATAATCCGAACGTCAACGGGTACAGCCTGGGTTCCTCCTACACGCACAATCTCCTTTTCATGTAATATCCGCAGGAGTTTTGCCTGAAGGGACAGGGGCAGCTCCCCTATTTCGTCAAGGAAGATAGTCCCTCCGTCAGCCTCCTCGAACAAGCCGCGCTTACCTCCCCTTTTCGCACCGGTAAACGCCCCGTCTTCGTACCCGAACAGCTCAGCTTCAAACAGTGTGCTGGAAATCGCTGTGCAATTGACGCGGACAAATTGCTTGTGCCTTCTTAAGCTGGCATTGTGGATAGCATGGGCGAACAATTCTTTTCCTGTACCGCTTTCTCCCCTCAACAGTACAGTAGCAGGTGTGGAAGATACACGCCTTGCCTGCTCAACAGCTAAAGCCATACCTTTGCTGACGGCGATTATATCGTCAAATGTATATTTAGCTTGAAGAGTCCTAAGGAGCCGTCTGGCACTGTCCAGCTCCTCAGTCAACCTGCGTATATCCGTCAAATCGTGAATAGCTGCCACACTGCCTTTGAGCTCGTTTCCGACGAAAACCGGAGCTGCATGCACCATGACTTCCCGTCTTCCGGGACCGACTTTAAGCCTTGCACCACGTACAGGACGACCGGTACGCAACACCTTCATATGGACACTTTCACCTTCTGCTATGTCTATCGTCGCCGGTTTTCCTATAACGTCCTCTTCAACAAGCCCGGTCAGCCTGGTATATGCAGGGTTAATCAGGATCCCTATGCCATTTTCGTCCACAACGGAGATGGC
>FIZM01000208.1 GCA_900019985.1 uncultured Clostridia bacterium | reverse complement strand
AAGAGTCGCGAGCACTGCCGAAGCCGCGTTTTCAACAGCTGAAATATCGCCTTCCCGAAGGATCGTCAGGCCTGCTGCAGAGCCTGCTCCTGCCGCTACTGCACATCCGCATACAGGCGATAGGAGCCCAAAATATTCTTTTACGTAGATTGTCACTGCAAGGCTTAAGGCTAAGCTGCGCGCTATCACATCCTGAGATGCGCTCTCTGCCCTACCGGCCGCAAGTACCGGAACAGTGGCAGAAATCCCTAAGTTGCCGGATCCTGCGCATGTGCATACAGGTTTCTGGATGCCGGACATGCGGGCATCGCAGGCTGCAGCTGTATAAATAGCGTAGCTTTCATAGGCAGTATTTCTATGAGCGCGGCCTATTCCAAGGCCTTGCATCATCTTGATGCCTGAGTCAGCTATGTCCAGATTCATACCTGCTCTGGGGATTAGGAAATCAAAAGTGCCGTAAGGAGCATCCATAACTGTTCGGACAAGTTCATGGAAGGATGTCTTCTCTCTAAGCAGGGGATGGCCGTTTCCGCTGTGTTCCGAAGAGCGCGGGACTTCTTTTCCGTTGAGAGAGATGAGTTGGACGTTTTGGTGTCTCCCGCTTGTCTCCGCTACAGCCTCTCCAACGTTAGTAACTACTCGACACCGAACATACATATCATTGCGGTTCAGATCAACGTTGATCTTAAACTCTGCAGTTTCTAACAACGATTTGGCAGTTTTAATCGTGTCATCCGTTACGAATGAGAGGATCTCCAGATTTGCTTCAGGGCGGGCTATTGTTGCACCGAGGGCTGCGGCAAGCTCTATGCCTGTGTCGGGGCAGCCCGGGATGCCTGCTGCTCGTGCGTTTTTGAAAATATTGATGCTCATTGTAAGTTCAAGGGTAAGGAGCTTGCCTTTGACCGGTTTCATAGCGGCCGAGCAAGTCAGGGCTATCGCTGCCGGTTCAGTACAACCTACCGCCGGCACCATTTCCCGGTCAAGTATAGAAAGCAAATCTGAGATCCTCATTTCACTTATCCTCGCTCTCCTCAGTTTGACAATACATCAATGCAATTTACATGCCAATAAGGATTATCGCATGGATAACCATATAAACATGCTTAAAATCGGGGTTATACAGCTTAAAGCAAGATCAGAAACGGTTCACTGGGGGGATTATTGAATCTCATTTTTGAGACTTGAGCATCAGTTTTGAGACAGAATACGGTAGAGGGTCGCCCGGCTGATGCCCAGCTCTTTAGCGGCAAGCTTCTTCGCAGTTAGATCTCCGCCGTGCTTGGCAATAGCCTCTTTTACTAATTGCTTCTGGAAATCGCGAACCGCAGTTTTGAGGTCTTTCGCAGGTGATGTCCTTGATTCTCTTTCGGGGCTTATAGGTATACGGTCTCTCAGCCTCTTTGAGGTGATCAGTTCGCCTTTAGCGAAGTTGACAGCGTATTCCATGACGTTTTCAAGCTCTCGTATGTTTCCCGGCCAGTCATACGCCATAAGCAGTTCAAGAGCATCATCGGTGAGACCGCTTACCGCTTTACCAAATCTGCCGGCGTACCTGTTGATGAAATAGTCTGCCAGAACAGTTATATCTTCAGGCCTCTCACGTAGTGGAGGTAAGTTGATAGGTACCACACAGAGCCTGTAGTAGAGGTCATCCCTGAATCTGCCGGTTCTAATGAGGCCCTCTAGGTTCTGGTTGGTTGCGGATATGATTCGCGCGTTAATGCGCTTTGGGTAGATTCCTCCGACTCGTGTGATCTCCATGCTTTGGATGGCGCGAAGCAGCTTAGCCTGGAGAAAGAGGGGCATGTCTCCAATCTCGTCAAGGAACAGCGTGCCGTGGTTAGCAAGCTCAAACTTGCCCGGCTTGCCGCTCTTGCTGGCGCCGGTGAATGCTCCGGGTTCATAACCGAAGAGCTCACTTTCAAGGAGCGACTCTGGTATTGCTGCACAGTTTACAACAACGAAGGGATAATCTCTTCTTCGGCTTGCATTGTGAATAGCCCTTGCAAATAGCTCTTTGCCTGTGCCGGTCTCACCTGTGAGAAGTATATTAGAATCGTACTGGGCTGCAGTGAGGGATTG
>FIZM01000207.1 GCA_900019985.1 uncultured Clostridia bacterium | reverse complement strand
TGGTGTCCGGCCGGACTTGAAACGTGTAGGAATAGTAGACAGTTGATGGAAGCAGGCTCGCGGCAGGCTAGTTCATCATGTATGGCCACGGATTCACCGGTTTTCCTGAGACTCTAACTTCATAATGGAGATGGGAGCCCGTACTTACGCCGGAACTTCCCACATATGCAATAACTTGTCCACGCTTTACTTGCTGACCGACACGGACAGCGAGCTTGCTGCAATGACCGTACAGGGTCTGGAATCCATACCCGTGATCTATGATAACTGTAAGTCCGTAGCCTGAACGCGATCCGGCAAACTTCACTACTCCATCGGCAGTGGCCACAATACCAGTACCCTTAGGCGCAGCTAAGTCAACGCCTTGATGCAATTGACTTCTCCCGGTAATCGGATGGCGTCTGGTGCCATAGTAGGACGTCACCCTACCTTTTGTAGGGATTCCACGAGGAGTATGATCAAGCCTATCTCTGTATGAAACCGCAGACTTCTTCAAAGAATCAAGTTGGGCTCCTAAATTATCAGCTGAACTTTGCAGCGCATCAAGCCAATCTGCTGTTTCCGAAAACAATGCAGTTTGTTTCAATAAAGATGAGCCACCGCTTGAACTGCTAGCAAGTGGAATTATTTCTCGAGACTCTTGAGCCACTGCTTCACGACCTGGAGGGACTCCCCGATCAAAATCCCCTCTACTGGGTAGAGATGTATCGGACGTAGATGACTTCGTCCCTTTTACAATCCCGGTAATCTCTCCGCTGAGTGAGTCGAGAAATGCCAGGTCAGTCTCTAGCTTAACTAGCTTGTCCCTTATCTCTTGGAGCCTTCTCTCATTCTCTCTATTGAGGCCGCTGAGCACAGCATTCTCTTTGGAAAGCTGAGCAATATACGAATCCTTGTTCACATGCTCAACATAAAAGCGAGCAACCTTTGCACTCATGCCTAGATACGAAGATGCCAAGAACACAGAAACGCCGATGATAAGAGCAAGCCCTGCGTACATCCAGAGAATCGGGATACTCAGGCTCTTGACTGATTCATCACCGGTTGATATAGCCATAATAGTAAGCGTACGACCGCGTTTCTTACCAATACGATTCTTCAAGGCCTTATGCCACATTATGACCCGCTTTTTTATTGAAAGAATCCTATCATTTACTTTCTCTTCATTCATGTTACCTTAGTCCTTTTGAAGGCTTATTAGCCACTTTGCCACAGGCAGCCGTCGAACTCAGCCGCCTACATCGAGCGGAGAAAGCCCACTTCTCCTGGCATAGCTACCCAAGCTAATCATGGTGATAAAAGGACAACGTACAGTTCGACACACATGCCCATTTTCCTGCTACCCGTCATTTTTTTGTGCCCGCTTTTCGTAATCCTTTAAATGTTAGTCTGCACCTTGGTGAGACCAACGATACGCATTGACAGATCTTTCCGGCTACCGTTGCCCAAAATCAGGCTTGACTGAACCAAGCGGTATGTCAATCACTGCCCAAAACTAAGTAATATAAGTAGCATAAGCAGAGTCAAAATGCGAATCAGCTTGCCAAGCCAATAGTAAGAGGCCGGCTACCTGAGTATTAACGCCTCTTGAACAGCTGTTTCTTCCTCTTTTGAGAGAGCGTACTCAGATGCGCCTCCCTTAATCGGCTTTGCATAGACTCTCGATTCTTCACGCCCATACAGGCTCGTTATGACTAATCCATCTCCTTTGCCATTGAGTAAAGCTAAGGCAAAACTCTGCCTGCCTCCGATATCATCAAAAGCGTCAAAACGGACAACTCCGACACCTTGGAGGTAGCGCTGGGACTGGCGATGGACATCTTCGATAAAATCTTCCAAGGCTTCCTGCTTACGTTCAGTTCTTTCTATTCGCTTAACGTATTCTCCTAAAACTTTCTCGAGATTCTCCCCCTGCACTCCATCTAAAAGCTTACGGTAGGTTCTTAATACCTTGCTAAGCTGGAAGTTAAGAACAATAAAGAAAGCAGTTGCAGCTATGAAGAGAACGATGAGAATATTCATAGGATCTTCCACAATAAGACCGATAGCTTCATGCAAGCCGTTAAGTGCTTCCACACGACTTCCTCCTCAAAAGTCTTTCGTGCACAATTCGCACGTAGGCTTTATCCTATTCTCCAGAGACATACGTAGCACCTTCCCCAAGAAAGCAGGTTGCTCAGCCTGAAAAAAGCCCCCTGCCGGAACCGATATTTCCCGGGAAATATCGATAGTGGATACAATAGTGCAATCTATGAATGTTCCTACAGCCCTTCTAAAGACTATAATATACTAATCCCCTTATGCCCCAAAGTAAACTATGCCTCTATCGCCCACCAGAAAAATCTCGTGCGACATACCCGGTTAACATAAACGGAATAGGGGCTTTCGTTTCGCCAAACAAAGGCTGTATGTGGACGCACGATTAGCATTCTTGTTTGCTTTCTCTGGATAGAATACTTGTACTAACCGCTTAACTAATAAAATGTTCCACGTGGAACATTTTGTTTTCCCTGCTATTTAACTGTTTGAGTATTTGACAGGCAACTTATATATCTATTTTCCATGTACCGCCCGCAAGCGTTGCTCGCCGTCACGTAATAAGTTCGGTTCCTGTTAATTCCCGATACTTTTGATGTTTTTCAATGTCCAAGAAGACTGGGCCGTAACATCTGTCCTTTAGCATGAACACGATCTTCACAGGACAACTGATTACCAGGACGACCGATTATGTAGACTCGACATAAATAGAGTCTCAAGAGTTGCTTTCCTGGCAATTATACCACAAGGTGGATCATTACAAATGGGCTCCCTGCCGCAGGCTGCCCTGACAAGCCCAACTGCCGGGTGTTCTCTGGCAGGATTCACGCTATCATAACCCGTGAGCCGGCGGTTCTTTCCTTGCTACGAAGCAAGCATTTGGGACGGGCCTCCGGCGAAGCCCCGCAGCCGGTCTACAATTCTCCGACGCCTTGCTAAGGGGTCTCTTTTGATCGGCCCGCGGATTCGAACTTGAATCGGTTTTCTAAAGACCGGCATCCGGCATACACTTACCAAAAGACGAAGCCTTGCTCCACTCGCCATAGGGCTAGCCGGCGTTATCCAGGTGAATAAAATGCTAGCCCGGCAATGCTTGCGATTCTACGCGGGGGTCTGCGTCACAACCTATGCCTAAGGACAGAGCCCGGAAAAGGCTGTCTCCTGTCCCCGAAATCCCGTGTTACCCGGTGAAAGAAGGATACACAGAGTGGATGGGAGGCCGG
>FIZM01000206.1 GCA_900019985.1 uncultured Clostridia bacterium | reverse complement strand
TTAATGGCTCTCCTATTTTTTCAGAAAACCATTTTTACACCATTATACGGACTCAACTCCCGAAGTTGAGATTATAAGGCCGGAAAAAGATGAGATCCTAGCAGGAATAGCAACTGTCCAATGGCAAGCTGTAGATCCTGACAATGATGCGAGTGAACTCAAGATTACACTTGAGTATAGGCTGGTAGGAAGGGAGGATTGGCAGATAATCGCCAAAGACCTTGACAACACCGGCGAGTTCCTGTGGGATACCTCCAAGCTTGAGCGTGGAGGCAAATACGTACTCAGGATCACTGCAGTTGACCCGGACGGTGCTCGCGGAGAAGCAACAAGTGACGTATTCACGGTGATTGTACTGGCTCACACTGTTGTGGCAGCTCCGAATCCGGCTTCTGATTCAGTTACCTTCTACTACGATATTGCAACCGACGGAACGCTGTACGTTTACGACATCGTAGGAAGGCCGGTGCATTCAGCTGAGATCTCCGCAATAACACACATGTACGAATGGAACCTCGAATCAGGTGGAAAGCCTGTCGCAAATGGGCTCTACCTCTACTTCGTAGTGGCAGGCAATGAGAAGTCAGAGGTCGGGCGGCTTGTGGTGAGTAGATGATACTTCCGAGACTCTCTTTGAGTATAGGATTCTGAAGAGAACAGAGTCCGCAGCACCCGATTTACGGGAGCTGCGGACTCCTTTTACTCAGTCCAAACCTTATGGCACTGTCAACTCTTAACTCTCAACTCTTAAAGTCTTGTCCGGCGACCTTCTTAGCTGTTTAATGCCTCATCCAGCGCTTTCTCGAGAACTCGTGCCACGTACTCGACTTCTTCTTCTGTGATATGGTTATGGAATGGAATCGCAATGCTGGTCCTACCGGCATGCTCTGTAACAGGAAACATCCCTTCTCTAAGACCCAACTCATTCCTGTAGAAAGGCTGTAGATGGATAGGAGTAAAGTACGGGCGGCATCCGATTCCCGCCTCTTCAAACCGTTTCATAACATGGTCACGTACCTTGGACTGGCGTTCCCAAGTAGGCTCATCTACACCCACACGGATCACATATACAAACCAGCTCATCTTTGTGACCTCAGGGGCTATGTTCGGCAGCGTGACCCCGGGTATCTCTGACAAGCGCTTGTTGTACATTTCAGCCACCCGTTGCCGCTTTATAATGATCTCCTCTATCCGGGACATTTGCACTACTCCAAGAGCAGCAGAAAGCTCGTCCATGCGGTAGTTATACCCCAGGCGTTCATGGGACAGCCATACTCCCTGTTCCCCCCTACCCTGGTTCCGCATGCTTTTACACAAGAAAGCGATTTCATCATCATCTGTGACGACCATCCCGCCTTCCCCTGTTGTTATCTGCTTATTGGGATAGAATGCAAACACCGCTGCATCGGCATATTGCGGGCTCCCGGCTTTAACCCCCTTATATTCAGATCCGATGGATTCACATGAATCTTCAATCACCACAAGTCCATGGCGCATAGCGATCTCTCTTATAACATCAAGCCTTGCAGGCTGCCCAAAAGCGTCTACAGGAAGGATGGCTTTCGTTTTCGGAGTAATCGCATCCTCTATCAGATCAGGATCGATATTTGCAGTACCCGGTTCAATATCGACAAATACCGGCTTTGCCCGTTCGTACAGTATACAGTTGCTTGAAGCGATAAAACTGAAGGGAGTCGTTATCACTTCATCCCCATCGCTAATACCATACGCCCGTATTAATAGATGAAGCCCGCTCGTCCCGCTGTTGACTGAGATAGCATGCTTAACACCTATATAGGTCCGCGATGGCCTTTTCAAACTCTATCATCTTAGGCCCTAGCGCGAGAATGGGGGATCGAATAACCTCGTTTATGATCTGAATCTCTTTATCAGTAATATCAGGCCTGGACAGGTGCACTTGCATCAACTTACTCCTCCCTGCTGTAGAACACTTGCAAACCGGTAACTGCCTGTGTTCCTTGATCCTAGTTAATTCTCTCTTAGGTAACCGGATCCCTCCCAGCCTTCTAATCCTACTTTAGTCGATATTTTTCGGCACAGTTCCTACGATTGCTGTTTTAAGCAGGCGTTACCCTAAAGAGTGCAAACAAGAAATTTTGTTCAGATTAAGCTAAAACCGGTATTGCAGTTTCTCTGGAATGTTGTATAATGTTTTAGCATGATTAGTAAACTTTGAGTTTAACTATATCGAACTTATCAACTTTAAGTTTACTACGCTTAAACTTTTTCGTCTATGAGGCGCGGTCCTCTTTGTTTCATTCGAAAAGGCCGTAGCCAGGCTCTTAACACAAGCGATTGTGAGGCACGAGAAAATGAAGATCGGGCGAAGGATTAGGAATCTACGGCTAAAGAAAGGTCTAACCCAGGAAGAACTGGGGGAACGTACAGACCTGACTAAAGGCTACATCTCTCAAATCGAACGAGACCTGAGTTCACCATCGATGGAAACGTTCTTTGATATCCTTGAGGTCCTCGGCTGTACGCCTCGGGAGTTTTTTGATGATGTGGAACTCGAGCAAAAGGTTGTGTACGGAGAAGAAGACAGAACTGAGTTTATAGACGAAGAACGAGGCTACCGTGTCCAGTGGCTTGTTCCCGAATCCAATGAAAACGAGATGGAGCCGATACTCCTCACCCTTGAAAAAGGTGGGAGTTTCAAAGAGTTTGAACCCTCTTTGTCTGATACTTTTGCCTATATCCTAAAAGGCAGGGTCAAGATCTCACTCGGAGGACGGGTCTATCACGCGAAAGCAGGAGACACCATCTACTATCAGGCATCAGAAGAACACCGGATCTCAAACGACTCTGATGAACAGGCGGAACTGCTTCTCGTTGTAACGGACTCATATTTGTAAAGCAATACTTGCGCCGATGCCTATTAGATGTGATCCATGTCTTCTGCCAAGAGGAAAGAGGCCGGCGAACTGAAATAAGGAGGGACGGAAATGCCTGAAGACATAATTATCCGGTTTGAGAACGTCACAAAGCAATATAA
>FIZM01000205.1 GCA_900019985.1 uncultured Clostridia bacterium | reverse complement strand
TCCTTTACGTCATCCCCGAGCAGGAACCTTGCCATATCGAAGTCGTGGATCATCATATCTGCAAACAATCCACCTGAAACCTTTACATATTCAATTGGCGGAGGGCCTGGGTCTCTACTTGTTATGCGGACTATGTGGGGAGTTCCGATTTCGCCGCTTTTGATTAGTTGCTGGGCTTTCCTGAAGCTCGGGTCGAACCTCCGGTTAAAGCCGACTTGCAGCTTGACTCCTGCTTCCTCTACGGCAGCCAATGCTCGTTCTGTGCGGTCGATCTCAAGCGCGATCGGTTTTTCGCAGAAGATATGCTTGCCTGCGGCAGCTGCTTGTTCAATGAGGTCTGCGTGTAGATTCGTAGGGCAACAGATAACTACTGCATCTATATCGTCTCTTTCAAATATCTTGCAGCAATCAGTCTCTGCAACAGGGACGCCGAGTTCATTTGCGCAGCAGCAGGCGGCATCCTCTATGATGTCCACAACTGCAACCAGTTCGGCTTTGGGGATCCGGTATCTAAGGTTATAAGCGTGTATCCTCCCAATCCTTCCCGTGCCTATAAGCCCTAAACGCACCTTTTCCACCATGTCTCACCCCTCTCCTGATTCAACCGGTTTGCCTGACAACAAGAACAGGATCCAAGAGTATTTTTCTACCGCTGGCATATCCACCTCCTTTAATAAGTTCAATTAATGTGGAAAACGCCAGTCTCCCCATGTCGTATTTAGGTTGAGACACAGTTGTCAGTTGGATTTCAGGTAAAGACGCAAACTCAATATCGTCGAAACCTACGACTGCCACATCTTTTGGAATGCTAAGTCTGCTTTCTCTGACTGCTTGGATAACTCCGAGAGCCAGAAGGTCGTTGGCTGCAAAGACTGCTGTTGGCCGGCTGGAGTCATCCAGTTTGAGGAGTTCATTGGTAATGAAATACCCGCTGTCTCGCTTGAAGCTGCCGATCTTTATCAAAGATTCGTCCACCGGCAGGTCGTTCTTGTTCAGGGCTTGAGTATAGCCTTGCAGTCTTTCTTGAGTAGTTGAGATGTCTTCGCGTCCGCCGATGAACGCAATACGCTTGTGGCCTTGTTGTATCAGGTATTCTACAGCCTGTTGTGC
>FIZM01000204.1:3948-4340 GCA_900019985.1 uncultured Clostridia bacterium | reverse complement strand
AACAAGAATGCAGCCATAGGCTGCAAAGATCAATCGTCCCTTGGGATGATACTCAATAAAACACTCTGGTAATCAGTTTTGTCGCAAGATCTTTCCGCTGCCATCATCCTTAGGGATGATATCAGGTGTACTGCTTTACCTAATGAGCGAAATCACCGGGGCTCTGCATTCTTACGGGCTCCGTTGGAAGATACAAGAAAGCGCGTAAAACTGACGAGGAGTTCCTTTCTGTTTTGCACGTCGAGTTTTCGGAAGATATGCCTGAGATGCGTCTTGAGTGTACCTTGTGAAATAAACAGCTTCTCCTGGATCTCGTCGTTTTTCATTCCTTCCAGAAGCAGCTCAATAACCTCCAGCTCCCGGGGGGTCAAAGAGTATTCAGCTGCTAAAAG
>FIZM01000204.1:3050-3911 GCA_900019985.1 uncultured Clostridia bacterium | reverse complement strand
AAAGCTGCCACTAACGATATGTTGCTGAAACCAACCTCACCTATGGGTAAGAATCTCGCCACGAAAAACTCACCGAAAGACATCAGCCAGACATTCACGCCGAGGCCGATTCCATAGTACAGGCTTGTGCGATCCAAGGAAGCAAGGTCAGAGAGGCTCACCCAAAGAAAGACATGGATGCAGGCGTAACCGCCTTGTATAAGAGTTTGTGCAATCATATATCCGGGGATACTGTGTAGAGGCACGAGTGAAAGTAAAGGCATGGATAACCCAAGCCACACAAAACCCATATTGGCTACCTTGAGTCTTCCTGCATAGTCTGCTATCCAACCACAAAGAAGACACGTAAGAATATATGGCACAACACTATAGAAGCGAGCGAAGTCACCGACAGTATTCAGATTGGGAAATATGGCTCCATGGGCGAATCCTAGTATTACAGAGGTAGATGCCAACACCACAGCCAAGGATATGAAAAAGCGATGGAAGCGATGTCTCTCTCCAGAAGTCGCCTTGGCATAATCCGGCCTCTTCCCGGGACATGTACGCGGAAGCCTCAGGCCGTACTGACGGACAGCAAGAAACGAAAGAAGAAGCCAAAGTGAGCTTATATATAAGGTAAGAGATAGCCCCAGGCGAACAAGAAAAGCGCCATGAATATAGAAAGCGGTATTAGCTATTGCCATGGAAAGCGCAAACGCTCGACCCAGCTCGTCCCGGGGAACGGTCCTTGCCATCTCACTGGCACAAGTCACAGTAAACACGCCTGATACAAGGCCTAAGGCACGCACCAGCCACGGCCAAATCCCGTAAGGGAGATGCGCAAAAGCCACTGCCAGCCCGAAGCAGACAATACAAGAG
>FIZM01000204.1:0-2991 GCA_900019985.1 uncultured Clostridia bacterium | reverse complement strand
TATCAATAGTGCCTTCACCTGTAGTATTGTCAGCCGGACCCATCACCTCTTCGCAAGCGGCCCTGTATCTCCTATCAACAAGAAAGCGCCTGCCCCAAATACCGTATCCCAGCAGCCCCAAGCCATAGAACAGTGCAAACGAGGCCCTAACACCCGCATTATTCACCGCATCGACTTCAGGAAAAGCATATATGTAGGATCCGAAAACGGGAAAACTCAGCAACCAGGAGAAAAACAGGCCTAACAAGGCGGAAAGAAGTCCATGCCCATTTATGACCCGCTGGTAAGCTTCAACTACCACATCTTCACCACTCGAAGTCCCTTAATTGCTACTAAGATTCGTTAACAGACGGTTCGATTAAGAGCTGCGATCTGTACTCCGTAAAGATTATTGTACATTCGCCTGCAATTCCTAAAATCCTTGTTTGTACGACAAATCCCTTATCCTATGCCACGATTTTGTCCGCCCAAAGGAGGATTCTTTCTATACGAGTTGAATATCTATAGCAAGAATTCAGTCTTGCTACATATTTGACCAACACCCTTCTACGATGCGGAGGGTCTTGATTGAGCTATGTAAAGCATCTAAAGTGTATCACATGTAAGTCAACCTACAAAGAGAAACACGATCTCTTTACATGCCCAAGCTGCGGCGGCAAAGGAATCCTCGATGTCATCTACGACTACGATAAGATAGCAAGCAGAGTAAACAAGCAGTCAATCGAGGAAAGCAAAGAGATGTCAATGTGGCGGTACATGCCTTTTCTCCCTGTAGAGCCTGACTGGACACGGCCGCCTCTCCGCGTAGGCTGGACCCCCCTCTACGAAGCTAAAATACTGGCATCTGAAATCGGCGCAAAATCCCTCTATATAAAAGACGAAGGAGTAAACCCCACTGCATCAATGAAAGACAGGGCCTCAGCCATAGCTGCCACACGGGCGCATGCTGAAGGAAGGCGGATAGTTGCATGTGCATCAACAGGCAATGCTGCTTCATCCCTTGCAGGATGCGCAGCATCAATCGGCCTTCGCTCCGTCATTTTCGTTCCCCGGCGAGCACCCAGAGGCAAACTCGTACAGCTCTTGATTTACGGTGCCACAGTCGTATCAGTTGAAGGGTCTTACCACGATGCATTCACCCTCTCAGCACAAGCCATTAGCAGGTGGGGATGGTATAATCGTAATGCAGCCATAAACCCGTACCTCCTTGAAGGCAAGAAAACCGTAAGCTTTGAGATATGCGAGCAACTGAACTGGGAAGTCCCGGATTGGGTAGTTGTGGCTGTCGGAGACGGATGCACCATAGGCGGCGTATATAAAGGATTCTATGATCTCTATTCAACAGGCCTTATCCCCCGCATCCCGAAGATCCTCGGAGTTCAGGCAGAAGGATGTCAACCGCTGGTTAAGGCCTTCTTCGAGAACAGGCCTTTTGAGCCGTCAGAAGAGAACACGCTTGCAGACAGCATCGCAGTGGGTGTGCCGCGCAACCCCATAAAAGCGCTGAATGCTGTTGAATTTTCCAACGGCACGATGGTTGCCGTGCCTGATGAGGAAATCCTAAAGGCTATGCCTCTCCTCGGTAGAACAACTGGAGTGTTTACCGAACCTGCCGGAGCTGCAGGCCTTGCAGGCCTCAAAGCAGCTCTCAAGGAAGGCTATATAAATCCGGAAGAGTCCATAGTAGTAATAGCAACAGGAAACGGATTAAAAGATATTGTAAACGCCGAAAAAGCAGCTCCTGAACCTATCGAAGTGCTCCCATCCCTCGAGGAGCTGGAAAATAACCTCAGGACGAAAGCACCGGATCTACTCAAGGAGGAATGAAACTTGCTGGGTCAAAGAATACGTGCAAAACGTAAAGAGCGAGGTAAAAGCCTTAGCCAACTCTCTGCTCTGACCGGATTGACAGCTAGCTTCCTCAGTCAGGTTGAACGGGATGTAACAGAACCGTCTATCACATCTTTACGCAAAATCGCAAAGGCTCTTGATGTTCCCATATTCTATTTTCTGCTGGACACTGAAGAATACAGTCCGGTTGTAAGAGCTGAGAATCGCAAAGTTCTTAGGTTCCCCCACTCTCATTTGATGTTTGAGCTTTTGACTCCGGACCTTAACAGGCAAATGGAGATGATGATGGCTACCCTTGAACCTAACACATCCACCTGTGAAGAACCACTTGGTCATCCGGGTGAGGAGTGTACAGTAGTCCTTCAGGGAGAGATGGAGATCCAAATCGGCGAAGAGGTATTTCGCTTGAAAAAAGGCGACAGCATTTATTATTACTGTGCAATTCCCCACAAGATCACAAGCGTAGGTGAGGAAGGCCTAGTTTTCATATCTGCAATTACACCGCCATCCTTCTAGCGAACGATATAGCCACTGTACTCTACATGTCAACAGATAGAAGCAGTACAAAGACGAGGTTTTTGAGGAGTGAAAAGTTGATGGAAGGATGAAGAGGGGGATCATATTAGTGAAAGAAACAATTGTCGTAGCGCTGGGCGGCAACGCTATCTTACGACCCGGCCAGAAAGGAACGGCCGAAGACCAATTTGCCAATGTCAAAGCTACATGTGAAAGTATTGCCCGAATGGTCAAACAGGGTTACCGCGTAGTAGTAACCCATGGCAACGGGCCGCAGGTCGGAAACATATTAATCCAGAATTTGCATTCACAAGACCTTGTCCCTGCCATGCCTCTGGACGTCTGCGGTGCGAAGAGCCAAGGGCTCATAGGATACATGATTCAGCAGTCGCTCCGAAACGAATTGGCAAAAGAGGGCCTGAACACCCCTGTCGTCACTGTCCTCACTCAGGTAATAGTCGATGAAAATGATCCTGCATTCCAAAACCCCACCAAACCCATAGGGCCTTTCTACACAGAAGAAGAAGCGAAGCGGTATGCAAAAGAAAGAGGAGAAACGTGGAAAGAAGACTCAGGCAGAGGCTGGCGCAAGGTGGTGCCTTCACCTCTTCCTGTAGAAATCGT
>FIZM01000203.1:1253-1474 GCA_900019985.1 uncultured Clostridia bacterium | reverse complement strand
CGAAAGTCCTTGCCGTAGCCATCCCCGTAAAAGTACCGGTAGGAGTAATCAAAGACGATGGCCTTGCCGTATTCGGCAGTAAGCGGATCGTTGCGCGCCGCCGAGAGAGCTTGCCCAAAGGTTGCGCTGTATTCAAAGGTGAAACCTGTTTCGCCAAGTGCATCGCGGTACTTGCGCCAAGCTTCGCCGCCGGAGCCTTTGTGCCCTTCGTCCACAAAGAT
>FIZM01000203.1:222-1203 GCA_900019985.1 uncultured Clostridia bacterium | reverse complement strand
AGATTACGGCCCTCGAATGCCTCTACCGGCACGCTAACCCCACCACCGCGCTTTTCTTCAACAAGTTTAGTGATTTCGATAACCTGCACGGTGTGTTTACTGTCGCTCCACAAGCCGCCGTGGTTGAGATCGAAGCGGCGGGCGGGAATACCGGAAGCGGCAAGTTCGGCCAGGTGCTGCTCACTCAGGCCCTCGTTGGGCGTGACCAGAAGGATGTTATCGAGCGGCTCCTTGTTGTAGTGCAGGAATTGATAGTAGTTAAGATGCAGAATCAGCGTCTTGCCGCTACCTGTAGCCATCCAGTAAGCCAGCTTGGTCAGGTCGGTTTCGGTGAAGGGCTCGTCCTGCGGCTCGCTGGGCAATTTCTTTGCGTTGCGCTGGCACACAAAGGCGTTCAGATCAGCCAGGAGTTGCGCTTTGTGGTTGAACAGGCGGTCGAGGACGATTTCCGTGTACAGCGCTGCCAGGTATTGAAAATAGCGGAGGGTAATGGGCTGGGTGCGGCAGGCGTTAATGACTGCTAGGTGCGCGCGAATATTGTCGTCATAGCGTGCAAGGTCATCGGCAGAGATTTTGAGCTTGCTGCCGCGCGAGATGAGGCGGTAGTAAATATGGCTGCGCCCCTGCGCATCAAAACCTTCCTCAGCCTGTTTCATGTCCTCCAGCAGTTCACGGTTTTTCTCATAACCCAACAGGCTGTTGAGCCAGGAAAGCAGGAGGAGGCGGTTTTCGAGTTTTTGGTATTGGGTTGACCCGTTGCTCATGCGCCAACCACCAACCTCTCAAAACCGAATTTTATAATAAGCGCAATTCGTCTCCTTCGTTCCTTGAGGAAATCCTCGTAATCAAGTTCGTACCAGTTTGAAGGCAATCCATGCCAATCATACATCTGTTGAAGTTCATCGGAAGCAAATCGTTTTTCTAATTCCGGCACATAGTCCCTGGGAGCTCTGTCGGAAATCTTGATATTGTCGCTCCATT
>FIZM01000203.1:0-170 GCA_900019985.1 uncultured Clostridia bacterium | reverse complement strand
GCGTGGCATAGTAGGCAAATTGTGCAGTGTTCCTGGCAGCAGCGGTTTCCAATTCGTTGGGTAAAGTTACTTCCCAATAGTCTTTTGTCAAGACGGCGCTAATTTGCTCATCTAGAATGCGGACAAAGTCATCGGCTCTGTTTGCGCCGCGCAGTAGGGCCATATCCTGT
>FIZM01000202.1 GCA_900019985.1 uncultured Clostridia bacterium | reverse complement strand
TCCACTGTCCCGCCGAGGATTCCTGTACCTGCCATGTTTATCAGGGGATGGATCACATCTACGTCATCGCGGGATCCTGCCACCCGTACAATGCCAACATGATGGGTAGATACCCCGACAGCTTTGATTAATCCTTTCTCCTTATAATCACAGAGGCATTGGAACGCGCCCGCCCTCTCTTCAAAGACATCCTCACCTGCCCGGGCAGCATGCAGAAGCATCATATCAAGGGAATCCACGTCAAGAGCTTCAAGAGCTGCGTGTATATGGCGTTCAGCTTTGTCATAATCAATGGCAGGGGTCTTTGTAGCAATGACCAGTTCCTTCGTCCAGCCTTCTTTTGCCAGACGGATATGATCATATGTCTTGTAAATATGCGCTGTATCGAGAAAAGAGATTCCTCGCTCGAGGGCCTTTCTGATTATCTTTGCGCCTTCTTCCGGTGACAAGTTAGCCTGCAAGGGGCCCATTACCCTCCTCACCTGTCTGTTCAGGGTCTTCTATCACCCACGGAACAATCCCCATTGCTGTAACAAACTTAACGATAATAAACCTGACACCAGAATTCTACGCGGCGCAAGTCACGTCCTTCAACATTTATCATATAGTCTTGCTCTGCTCCTAGACGTCGGTTTCCTAACCCATAACAGTAATTATATACTGTCAGATATCCCCTGATAAGGTTGATATGTGTTTGCGTCAAGGCTAGAATGTAGAAGGGTATCAGGCCCTAATATAGAATGTAAAGATAGAATTTTCGTACTAAATCTAGGGAGGTCTTGAGGTGAGAATCCGAAAAGTTGCAATTGTCGGCGCAGGCACCATGGGATGTAGCATCGCAGAAAACATCGGTGAAAAAGGCTTCCAAGTTTTCCTGGTAGACCGCACCGATGAGCTGTTAGAAGAGGCCAGATCCAGGATAGAACTGAGCTTGAACAAGCGCTTGGAAAAATGGGGAATTACTGAAGCAGAAAAGAGAATCACACTAGGCCGAATTCGCCTCACCACGAATCTGGAAGACGTAGCAACCTGTGAACTGATTATCGAGGCAGTCCAGGAAGACTCCGACGTGAAAAAGAAGGTCTTATCTGACCTGGATAGGATTTGTCAGCCTCAGGCAATCCTCGCATCTAACACGTCAACTTTCAGCATTACTGAACTTGCAGAAGCAACCGGGCGGCCTGAAAAGGTCATCGGCCTTCATTTTTTGAGCCCTGTAACGCGCGTTAAAGTGGTCGAGATTGTCAGAGGGCTAAAAACGTCAGAAGATACTTTTGAAGCAGTCAAAGGGTTTGTAAACAGCTTGGATAAGACCGGGGTGGAAGTCTATGACTCACCCGGATTCGTCACGACCCGTCTTATCATTCCCCTCCTTAATCAGGCGATGAACGCATTAATGGAGGGAGTGGCATCTGCTTCTGATATTGACTCCTCAATGAAGCTGGGATTCGGACTGCCCAGGGGACCCCTGGAAATGGCGGACCGAATGGGTCTTGATACGGTTCTGACTTCAATGGAAGGACTGTTCAGAGAGTTGGGTGATTTCTCCTTCCGTCCATGTCCTCTTCTCCGAAAATTGGTGCGCGGAGGCCATCTTGGTGTCAAAACGGGACAGGGATTTTTCAAGTATGATGCAGAAGGAAACCTTGTAGAACCAAACGAAAACGTTGAGTATCAGGGGGCAAGAGGATGAAAGTATTTGTACTTAACTGCGGAAGCTCATCTGTGAAGTACCAGTTGTTCAATATGGAAGACGAATCAGTCATGGCAAAAGGGCTCGTAGAACGCATCGGGTCTGATGATGCCATCCTGACTCACACGCCCACCGGACGCGACAGCGTAAAGAGAACGGCCAGCATTTTGGATCACACAACTGCGATTGGCCAAGTCCTTGAAATGCTTGTCCATCCGGAACATGGAGTTATTAAGGACATTTCGGAGATCCGCGCAGTCGGCCATCGAGTCCTCCATGGAGGCCCCACTTTCACGGAATCAGTCCTCATCAACGACGAGGTCAAAAAGGCTATACGCGACTGCATTCCTTTAGGTCCGCTCCACAATCCGGCAAACCTTATGGGGATCCTGGCTGCCGAATCCAACATATCCGGTGTGCCCCAGGTAGCTGTCTTTGACACTGCATTCCATCAGACCATGCCTAAGCACGCTTTCCTTTACGCACTTCCCTATGTGCTTTATGA
>FIZM01000201.1 GCA_900019985.1 uncultured Clostridia bacterium | reverse complement strand
TACCAGGATGTCACAAGAGAGCTCGTTTCTTCACAAGGGGCCATAGTCGAGCTTGAAGCGAAAATCGCAGCCCTTGACAGCTCACGCAAGCCCATCGAGGCTGAACTTGCCTCGGTTCCTGAAAAGGAAATCGCCATCGCAAGACTGGAAAGAAACCGGCGTGTAAACGAAGAGGTATACATAATGCTCCGTTCAAGATATGAAGAGATGAGGATCTCAGAAGCAATGAAGGTTTCCGGCATCTACGTACTTGATGAAGCCGTTGTACCTACTGTTCCTGTCAAACCCAGAAAACTCCTTAATACGGCTATAGCAGGCATACTTGGGTTTTTCGTAGCAGTCGGCGCAACCTTCATACTGGAACAGATGGATAGGACCATTAAAAGCGTGGAAGAGGTCGAGGTTATCCTAGGTGCTCCGGTACTCGGGACTATCCCTCATTTTAGCTTGGTAGAACGGATAGAACGGGTACAAAAGCGGAGAACCGGAGAAAAGCGCACCGGAAAAAGGTTTATTGGATAGCAACGATTCATCCGTGTTTGGAGGATAAGTATGGGTTTATTTGGACGACAAAGGAAGAACTCTGATGAACTCTCAGAACTCATCATGCATTATGATCCCAGATCTCCGGTGTCTGAAGCCTTTCGGACACTCAGGACTAATCTAGAGTTCGTGTCGCCGGGAAAGAGATTGAACTCCATATTGATTAGCAGTGCTGGGCCTAATGAAGGGAAAAGCATAGTTGCTGCAAATCTTGCAATATCATTGGCTCAAGCCGGCAAGCAAGTGATCCTTGTCGACGCTGATATGCGTAAGCCGATGCAACATAAGCTGTTCTCGTTGCCTAATAGAGCAGGACTTACCACCTTGCTTGTAAAAGATGAAAAAGAGACGGTAAGCCAAGATACGCCGGTGCCCGGCCTTAAGGTTATTACCAGCGGTCACCTGCCTCCTAACCCTTCGGAACTCATTGCATCAAGCAGAATGGATTCTGTAATAGGTTTTCTTGCAGATAGCGCAGATATCGTCATATACGACTCTCCTCCTATGGCGGTAGTAACTGATGCGACTCTCCTTGGGGTAAAGCTTGATGGGGTGCTCTTAGTAGTAAGGCTGGGGATTACATCACGAGATGCGGCGAA
>FIZM01000200.1 GCA_900019985.1 uncultured Clostridia bacterium | reverse complement strand
ACTCCGTAAGTAAGGGGTAATGCGTAGGACAAAGGCCTTAGCACTTTCGGCAGGTCAGTAACGGGGATGAATAATCCGCACAAGAACAGCATGGGAAACCTGAAGAAGTTTGAGAATGTCTGGGCTTCAAACACTTCGCGTACCGCGACTGCTATAAACAAACCCAGGAAAGTGGAGGTCACCGCCATTAGAAGAACGCTGAGAAATGCTGAAATCCAATTGATACCCGAAAGACTCGTAAGGAACGATGCAAAGATGACGGGAATTGCCGCATTGACTATTCCAAACAAGATAGCCCCTGTAGTTTTCGCAAGCATTAGCAGATTAAGATCTATAGGTGCCAGCAACAGCCGTTCAAATGAGCGTTGTCTCCTCTCGAATGTGATAGTCACTGCCAGCATTGACGTTGTTCCAAACAGGATAGACATAGACATCACGCCGGGAAGGATGCCGCGGATATCTATAGCAGTCTCCGATCTTACGAAGAACATAACAGTCCAAGCAACAGGAAAAATGATTCCCCAGCTTATGTTAGGAGGCTTGAGATAGTAAGTCTTCATGTCCTTCATCAAGATGTTCCAGAAAGCAATGTGTGATCTCATCTCCTGCGATGCTCCTTTTCTTTGGACATTTTATCTATCTCAATACCTGTAACCTTCACGAAGACATCTTCCAATGAAGGCCGTATCACCTTTGCCTCATAGACATTGATTCCTTTTTCATCGAAGAACTGTATGAATGGCATGAGGCTGATGGGAATGGGGGAGTGGATTCTCAACGTATCGTCACTTAAGAATTCAGCCCTGAACTCGGGGAATCTCGCTTGAAGTGCTTGATCCAATCCTGCAGCGCGGCCGTCATCCAGCTTAAACTGGACTATGGTCTCATCTTGGGCTTGACTCATGAGTTCATCAACAGTTCCTATCTTGACTATCTTTCCGCCGACAATAAACGCAATCCGATGGCAAAGCCTTTCAGCTTCCTCAATATAGTGAGTGGTCAAGAAGACTGTCGTGCCGGACGCATTTAGGTCAAGGATAAGGTTTCGTATCTGCCTTGCACTTGCCACGTCGATTCCTGTTGTAGGTTCATCAAGAAAGAGGATTTTCGGCTCATGGATGATTCCCGCGGCGATGGTAAGCTTTCGCTTCATACCTTTTGAATACGCCCTAAATGGCTTAGCTTCGGCATCTGCAAGACCAAACTGTTCCAACAAACGGCGCGCTCGCGCTTCACGCTTTCCTCTTTCCATGCCGTACAGCGAAGCGGCGAAGCACAGATTCTCAAAGCCGTTCAACTCATCGTACAGGTTGCTTTCATCCGGCACGATCCCCATGACCTGTTGGGCCTTCTTGGTCTCTAGCGCCAGGTCGTAACCCAGGAGTGTAGAGGAGCCTGATGTTATTCTGGCAAGACCGGTTAGCATATTAATGGTGGTAGTCTTTCCTGCGCCGTTTGGTCCGAGAAACCCAAAGATCTCTCCTTCATGCACAGAAAAACTAATCCCTTTGACTGCGGCAAAATCCCCGTAATTCTTGGTTAGGTCTTGCACTTCGATTATGTTCTTCATTTGAGTTCAGCCCCGCTCTCCTCCTGGTTATGCTTTGCCGATTAATGCGTTTAAGCGATTATACAGTTACACTGATTAACCGTTTTGCTGCTTACTCTTCTTCTTTTTCTTTGCAAGGGTGCTCTTTGGGATCCCCGTGGCATTCTCTGATCTGCTCCGGGCTGCACTCTCCGGGCTTTCTCCCTTTCAGTCTCTCAGGATGAGCACATTTGGGCATAGGTTTGCATTTACACATGTCGCTGTCCCTCCTTCCATCGCCGGTTTGCTTCGTATGAGACATTCTAGGGCAAGTGTGCTGCTGCGTGATTTCTTGAGCAGCCACAGCCTTTAACGCATCAGCCACTTGCCCGAGCCTATCCCTATCAATCGAGTAGTGGGTCCAGTAGCTGCGCTTTTCTGGCTTTGCCAACCCCGCCTTCCGCAGTATTTGGAGATGTTGCGATACTGCAGCTTCGGATATCCCAAGGTGCTTTGCAAGCGCTCCTACGCAGTAATCATGGGTAAGCAAGAGACGGACAATCTCAAAGCGCGTTTCATCCGCTAAGGCTTTTAGCATTTCAGGCAGGCAATCCATAGTAT
>FIZM01000199.1 GCA_900019985.1 uncultured Clostridia bacterium | reverse complement strand
AAGAACTTCTCAACATACATACTCCCTACCAGCCTCGACATGCCTTGCGAAATCGAAACGATAATCGCTGAAGAGCTTGAGCCTTCAGGACCGTTCGGTGCAAAGGGCATAGGTGAGATAACGTGTGTGCCGATAAGCCCTGCTATCACCAATGCGATACATGATGCTACCGGCGTATGGATAAAACATATCCCTGCTACTGCCGAACGAGTATACACCGCACTCAAAGAAGCGAAGTGTAAAGAGGATTCTTAACCTGTGTCAGGGGGAATGGAGGCGATAGATAACATGAGCTCCTTTAAGGTAGTAAACCACCCTGTACGTCGGGTCGATGCCATTGCCAAGGTAACAGGCAGAGCCAAGTTTACAGACGATCTCACCTTTGACAGGATGCTCTACGGGCGGGTCCTCCGGGCAAAGTATCCGCATGCGAAAATCCTGGAGCTGGACACCCGTAAGGCAGAAGAAGCGCCCGGTGTAGTCTGCGTCATTACATACGCAGACGTTCCGGGAGCACAGGCAATAGGCCCTGTCCGCCCTGATATGCCGGTTTTTGTATCCACAAAGACAATGTACCTAGGCGATGCCGTTGCCATGGTAGTAGCGGAAACGCCTGAGATGGCAGAACAGGCCCTTGATCTCATACGCGTAGAATATGAAGAACTCCCTGCCATATACGACGTTGAAGAAGCTGCATCCGAAGGTGCATTAGAGCTCCACGAAGATTATCCGCGCAACATAGTAAACCACTATCCTCTCAGGAAAGGCAATGTAGAAGAAGGGTTCAAAGCGTCAGACATCATACTGGAACGGACATACACTACCCAATTGATAGAACACGCATACATTGAACCTGAAGCTGCCATAGCAGTGCCGGGGGTAGCCGGCGATATTATGACCATATACGGATCCATCCAAAATCCCTTCACAGCCAGGCGGCACGTGGCGTCAGTCCTCGGAGTAAGCCTCAACAAGGTAAGGGTTGTCCAGTGCACAATGGGCGGCTCATTCGGAGGCAAAGACGATGTTGTGTCTGCGATCTGTGCCAGGGCTGCAGTAGCAGCACTGAAGACGGGGCGGCCTGTGAAAATAGTCCATACAAGAGAAGAATCCATCATTGAAAGCTACAAACGGCACCCGTATGTTATGAAGTACAAAGTCGGGGCAACCCGTGACGGCAAAATCGTTGCAATGGAAGTATACATACTGGCAGACGCAGGTCCCTACTCTTCAATGACTCCTTTCGTCACGTGGCGTTCAGTAGTCCAGGCGACAGGCCCGTATGAGATCCCCAATGTGAAAACAGACGTATACGGCATCTTCACAAATAACACATATACAGGTGCGATGAGAGGCTTCGGAAGCCCGCAAATCATATTCGCACAGGAATCTCTCATGGATGAGCTCGCAGAAGGGCTTGGCATGGATCCTTTGGAATTACGCCTTTTGAATGGGTTCAGGCAAGGCTCCGTAACCGCAAGCGGACAGGTCTTAGAAGGGCATACTGTCAGCCTCGAAGAGGTGATCAGAAAAGCCACAGACGCAATCGGGTACTCGGAGAAATGGAAAACGTATGCAAAGAACAGGCCGGCAAAAGGGAAAGTCCGCGGAGTCGGTTTTGCAACGAGCTACCGAGGGGTAAGCCTTGGGGCAGAAGGAGTCGATGCAGTAGCCACCTTGCTGTCAGTACAGCCTGACGGAAGCGTGTATCTGCATTCCGGGCTTGCAGAAAACGGGCAAGGCCTTAAGACCGTGTTCTCTCAGATTGCCGCTGAGGAGTTAGGATGCAAGCTTGAGGACATCGTTTTCATGGACACGGATACATCAGTGATTCCTGACAGCGGCGCTACAGTTGCATCCCGCAGCACGACAATGGGCGGAGGCTCAGTGAGAAATGCTGCGAAGAAAGTGAAAGAAGTCCTCTTTGAGGTCGCATCTAAGCTTCTTAACGTGTCACCTGATGAGATAGAGGCAGCCGACGGAAAAATGTACGTGAAAGATGAACCCGGAAGGTCTGTCGACTTTAAAGACGTAGCCAAGGCCGGCTACAGCGAAGGCAAACTCATGGCTGCCTTAGGATGGTACCATGCGCCGAAGGTGACATGGGACGAAGAGACAGGACAAGGGAAAGCGTATTTCACATATGTTTACGGGTGCCAGGCAGTCGAGGTTGAAGTGGATTGCGATACAGGCAAGGTTAAAGTCCTGAAAGTCGCTGCGGCCCATGATGTAGGAAGAGCAATTAACCCTGCAACTCTGAAAGGCCAGATATACGGCGGAGTTGCAATGGGAATGGGTTACGGCCTTTTAGAAGAAGTAGAACTCCAAAAAGGCATAACCAAGACCCGGAACTTCGACGAATACATTATTGCCACATCTATGGATGTGCCGGAAGTGATTCCGATTATAGTGGAAAACCCTGACTCACACGGGCCTTATGGCGCAAAAGCAGTGGCTGAGCCTACATGCGAGTTGCTGGCGCCTGCAATAGCAAATGCAGTTTACAATGCTTGCGGCAAGAGGATTCGCGATTTGCCGCTTGACCTTGAACGAGTTCTCCTGGGTCGTTCGCTGAGAGCAGCCCGAGGCAAGAGGGGAAGTGAGCAGTCATGACCCTTGGATTCATTCGGCCTAAAACAGTCGGTGAATTGCTGGAAGTCCTTGCCGAGTACAAGGACGGCTCAAAGATAGTCGCAGGAGCAACTGATCTCCTGGTTCAACAACGGAACTCGAAACAGGTGGAAGGAAAGCCTCTTTATCTCGTGGACATAACAGGCATTCCTGAGCTGGCCTATATCAATGTTGAAAGCGGTGTTGTGAGGATCGGAGCTGCAACCACGCACAGAGATATCGCAAGGAGCACGGTTATCCAAGATGTAGCTCCATTTCTCGCTGATGCATGTCTCACCGTAGGTTCGCCTCAAATCAGGGCGCGAGGCACGATAGGCGGGAACATCATAAATGCATCTCCTGCCGCAGACTCCCTCCCTCCGCTTGCAGCTCTGTCAGCACAGGTACGCCTGGTCAGCAAAAGAGGGTCGCGGGATATCGCCATTTGCGACTTCTTCAAAGGCCCATATAAAACAGTAATAGAACCTGGCGAGCTGCTCCAGGAGGTCTTCTTCAAGGTCCCGAAAAACCCCGGGAACTGTTCATTCTTGAAGATAGGCAGGCGAGAGGCAGTTGCAATATCCCGCCTAAGCGTGGCTGTGCTCCTCGATGTGGACGAGTCAGGCAAGATAACGGAAGCTGCAATAGCTCCGGGATCATGCCTTCCCATGCCTGCCAGGATCGTAAGGGCTGAAGAAACTCTCACAGGAAAAGTCCCTGATGAAGAAACAGTGGAAGCAGCAGCCAATGAAGTAGGCGAGGAAATGGTTAGAGTCAGCGGAGTCAGATGGTCAACACCGTATAAAAAACCTGTGATATGTGCCCTTACAAGGCGAGCTATTTGGAAGGCTCTGGGGGTGGATGTAGATTGAAACAGGTTGATAGATGCAAGATGAAACTGATTTCTTTCACAGTAAACGGCACTGATGTAAAGGTTGAGATATCGGCATCTGACAGGCTTATCGATGTGCTGAGAGATAAGCTGCGCCTCACAGGTACAAAAGAAGGGTGCGGAATAGGGGAATGCGGAGCATGCACCGTGATCATGAACGGTGTCCCTGTAAACTCATGTCTCGTCCCTGCATTCCAGGCAGAAGGCAGTGTAATCGAGACTGTGGAAGGGCTGGAACAATCAGGCAAACTCCACCCTCTTCAAGAGGCATTCGTAGATCATGCAGCAATCCAGTGCGGCTTCTGCACACCGGGCATGCTCATGTCTGCACTGGCACTTCTCAGGGAGAACCCTCATCCTACCCGGGAAGAAATAGCCCGCGCCATCTCAGGCAACCTTTGCAGATGCACGGGGTATCACCAGATCATCGAAGCGATAGAGGATGCCTCAATGAGAATGGATCCTACAGAATAAGGAGGGACACTCTATGCTGATTGTGGGAAATGGCCTTGTAATCACCTTAGACGCTGAAAGCAAGGTAATAAAAGACGGCGCCGTGGTGATTGAAGACGGCAACATCCGTGAAGTAGGCGATACCGCCGGCATCAAGGAGCGCTACCCTGAAGCGGAATTCATAGATGCACAGGGAAAGGTTATCATGCCCGGGATGATCAATGCCCATATGCATCTTTACAGCACTTTTGCCAGGGGGATGGCGTTGAAGGATTCACCTCCCCGGACCTTCATGCAGATCCTTGAGAGGCTCTGGTGGAAGCTGGACAAGACCCTGGAGCAGGAAGACGTTTACATAAGCGCCATGGTTCCTATCATCGATTGCATCAGGTGTGGAGTAACTACTATCCTGGACCACCATGCAAGCCCAATGTCAGTCCCGGGAAGCCTGGACTTGTGTGCAAAAGCAGTTCTGGAAGCGGGAATCCGGGCATCTTTGGCATATGAAGTATCGGACAGAGACGGCCTTGAAATAAGGGATCAAGGCATCGAAGAGAACGTAAGGTTCATCAAGAGGTGCCAGGAAGAAAAAAGCCCGTTCCTCCACGGCATGTTCGGGCTCCATGCACAGGTGACGCTCTCTGATGAGACCCTGAGAAAGTGCGTGGAGGCAGCGGAAGGCCTTGATGTAGGATTCCATATCCACGTAGCTGAAGGCCCTGAGGACGTGGAGGACGCTCTCAATAAATCCGGCATGCGCGTTGTGGAGAGGCTGGATTCCTTCGGAATACTGGGCCCGAAAACCCTGGCGATCCACTGCGTGCATATAAACGAAGCGGAAATGGAGATCCTCAAAGCCCGTGACACAAACGTCGTCCATAACCCCGAATCCAATATGGGCAATGCTGTCGGAGTTGCACCTGTTCTCGAAATGATGGAAAAAGGCGTACGGGTAGGCCTTGGCACAGACGGGTACACAGCAGATATGTTTGAATCGGTGAAAGTGGCCAATATGCTCCATAAGCTCGCTCAAAAGAACCCGAGCGCAGCATGGGCAGAGGTTCCTAAGATGATATTTGAAAACAACCGGGAGATTGTACGGCGCCTCTTCGGCATTAAAGTCGGAGCGCTGGAACCCGGGGCTGCAGGCGACGTGATCATAGTTGATTACGACCCATGGACTCCTTTGACATCAGATAATTACTACAGCCATGTCCTGTTCGGCATGTCCGGCGGGCTGGTAGATACCACGATTGTAGCAGGGCGCGTTCTCATGAGGAACCGTCAGCTTACTACTGTTGATTCAGAACGGATCCATGCCCGGTCGCGGGAACTTGCGGGGCGAGTGTGGATAAGGTTTTGACTTGGAGATTCATCTTCAATAACAATGGTGAATGCCATTAAACGGAGGGAGAATCTGATGCTCAACTGGTCAAGAAATCAAAAACCATATGATAACATTCTTCAGGCATCCGGCTTAACGCCAATGGTTAGGTTAAACAGAGTTGCAAAGGATATCGACGCAACTGTCTACGGAAAAGTTGAGTACTACAACCCAAGCGGCAGCCTGAAAGACAGGATCCTGTGGCGTATGGTGGAAGCAGCAGAAGAACGCGGAGAATTGAAGCCGGGAATGACCATTATTGAAGCAACTACAGGAAACACAGGTATCGCCACTGCATGTGTCGGCGCAGTAAAAGGGTACAAAGTAATAATAGTTATGCCGGAAGGAATGAGTGAAGAACGCAAAAAAACCATTCGTGCGTACGGTGCCGAACTTATTTTCACAGAAGGCGCAGAAAGTGATGTGGATCTAGTCATTGAAAAAGTTAAAGAGCTAAAAGAACAGAACCCCGGCCAGATGTGGGAAGTAGGCCAGTTTTCCAATATGGACAATGTCAAGGCGCACTACATGACTACAGGGCCTGAAATATGGGAGCAAACCGAAGGCAAAATCGACGCATTTGTCGCCTCGCAAGGAACTGCAGGCACTGTCAGCGGAGTAGGCAGATACCTGAAAGAGAGAAACCCTGATGTAATGGTATTTGCAGTTGAACCTGCTGAGTGTCCTATCCTATCCGACGGAGAGTGGGGAAGTCACCAGATAGAAGGGATCGGTGACGGATTTATCCCTGATGTCCTCGATCTTTATGCCATTGACGGAGTCATTCAGACGACATCTGAGGAATCAATAGAAATGGCCAAGAGACTGGCACGAGAAGAAGGCATATTCTGCGGCATATCTTCAGGTTGTAACGTTGCAGCCGTCCTTAAGCTGGCCCGCGAATACCCGAACCTGAAGACAATCGTGACGATGATCAATGACAACGGACTTCGCTACTTCAGCACAGCTCTTTGTGGAGAAAAGCCGGAAGTCGAAATCCCTGACCGGGATCACCCAATCAGCCAAGAAGACAAGGAGAGACTTAGGAAGAGAGGCCTAATCGTTATTCGCTAGTCAACCATCCCCTGTTAACCCTGAGCGCTGTGCACCGGTTTAGCGAATCCCGCAACCGGTGCACAGTACGTACTAGTACCTGTTCATCCAAAAAGTCTTATGTTTCGAAATCCCTGATTTCACAAGCCTTGATTTTCTCAGCCTTTATTTCATAAGTCTTTATTTCATAAGCTTTTACTTAATAAGCGTTTGCTCCATAAGCATTTACTCCATGACCGTTTACTTCATAAGCGTTTGTGTCATAAGCGTTTGTGTCATAGGCTTTTATTTCACAACGTTTTTAGGCTAACTACAAGTTGTAGGCAGGACTACCGTGAATATGGCGCCTTTTCGGTCTTTTGCATTCTCCGCTCTTATTGTCCCACCATGTAATTCCACGATGTATCTGGATATGTTGAGCCCGAGGCCTGTCCCATGTTTCTTCGTGGTGAAGAAAGGCGTGAACAACATCGCCATTGCTTCACTGCATATCCCAGGGCCTGTGTCTTTGAATTCTACCTCAACATACTGTCTATCATCTGAAACAGTTAAGGTAACGCGAAGCTCGCCCCCGGTTTCACTCATCACTTCAATGGCATTTCTACAGATGTTTGAGAATGCTTGCTGCAGTTTACCTGCATCTGCAAGTATTTCAGGAACATACTCAGGATAGTCGCGAACTATAGAAATACCGGTACCCGCAACTTGCGACTCAAGCGCGTCAAGGATCTCATCCAAGAGCTTAGGAAGAGCACTCGGTACAGGCTCTGAAATGCTAAGCTTTGCAAGGCTTGCAAGGTCATCTGAGAGCATGCCTATCTGCTCCACCTGCCAGAGCAAGCGTTCAATTGTCTGTCTCACCTCAGGGGGCAGCGCATCTTCCTGCTGCATCACTTGCATATAACCTTTAATAACCGAAAGAGGGTTCTTTATTTCGTGAGCGGCTCCTACCGCCAATTGTTCTAAAGTCGCTATGCGTTCCAACATAGCCCCCGCGGCCGGAGCAATCTTAAGCCTTATGCGAGCCATAGAGTGATCCCACAATAACGCCAGGTCGCGGCGGATATCTTCACAGTAATCTATATCTTCGCTGTAAAACCTGTATCCTTCGGGCCTACCAATGATAAAACACCCGACAGTGTCTCCTGCGCTGACAAGGGGCACCGCCAAGCATGAAGGCCATCTGCTTCCATGCATGTAGAAAGGCCGGATATGAATGCATTTTACATCGGGCTCTAAGTGCTTAAGGGCTTTCTCCGCCCATTCTTGAGCTTGAGGATCTCCCAGCACAATACCGGTTGACGTACCATTGGATTCGGTGTGCCCGTCAGCATCATATGCTCTATTACTTCGTTTCGATTCGGAGAGGCCGGCAACCAGAGGATCAACGGACGTAAAAAGCACTGAGATCACTTCGTATCCATTCTGACAGCCGACAAAAGCACCGACCTGGAAGCAGACGGCCTTTCTGAGGCAGGCCAAAAGCTCCCTGGCAATGTACGTAACATCATCTGAAACCTTGCTGACAATGGAAGCGTACTGTAAGAAGGGAGTCTTATCCCATGTCTTCTTACCTGAATCAAATAATTGAGTTTCCCAAAAAGCTCTCTGAACAGCCTGAGCAACACCACGAATGATCCTCATGTCCGCAGGCTTCAAGCCTCGGTCAGGAGGATTTAACAGGGACATGACCCCTAGTTCCCCAGAACGGTGTGAAAAGGATGCACAAATCGCAGAAGAATACCCGGACTGCTCTAGAACATGGCATTGATAAGGCCTTATAAGCCTGGGAATCACTGTTGATGAAGGGATACGAATAATCGAACACCCGGAAGCCGGGACATGAGAGCTGAGTTCAGGAGCCTCCGAATCGCCTGCTGACGCAACCAACTTGAGCAAACCTGCGTTTTCATCGAGGATTCGAACGCAAGCAGATTCAGCCAGGCCTAAATCGACCGCGAGTTCAACCAGACTATCGATTGTGCTACACATTTCGCTGACTGATAGAAGGATGTTGCGAGTTCTCAAAATCC
>FIZM01000198.1:574-5173 GCA_900019985.1 uncultured Clostridia bacterium | reverse complement strand
ACCATACCGAAAAGTATCCCAAACGTGAGATTATTAAAAAACGCAGACAATAACAGGTATCCGACTATCGCTCCTAAAGGCTCTGACAAACCTGATAGGAAAGAGTAGATAAACGCCTTTTTCCTGTTTCCGGTAGCATAGTATATAGGTACAGACACAGCTATGCCTTCCGGTATATTATGAATCGCTATGGCTACGGCAATGGCAAGGCCGACATCTACATCCTTTAACGCGGCTGTGAAAGCAGCTATCCCCTCAGGGAAGTTGTGTATAGCTATGGCCAGGGCGGACATTAACCCCATCCTCATGAGTCCGTGCCTATCGTCTAACTTCTCCGGGCATATGTCCTCTACACATTGCATGCTGTGGGGATTTTCATGGGTAGGCACTACTTTGTCTATGATAGCAATCAGCAACATCCCACCGAAAAACGCGGCTACCGTCGCCCACATTCCACCTCTTACGCCCAGCTCCATTATGAGGGATTCCTTCGCCTCACTGAGTATTTCAACGAAGGATACATATATCATTACCCCTGCAGAAAACCCTAAGGAAACAGACAGAAACTTGGTATTAGTCCTTTTTGCAAAAAGCGCTATTGCGCTGCCTATTCCCGTTGAAAGCCCGGCAAACAAAGTTAACATGAAGGCAAACAGAATGGATTGCGTCTCCATTAGAGGTCTCCCTTCCAAAACGTAGATGGCTTCTTATTGCCAAATGTAAGCTTTAGAATTTGGCAGTACAGCCTGCGCTGACCGTTCTAAGTGAGTACATCTCAAGCGGTTATAAAGACATCCTAGTTAATTATTCTACCATACTTTTCTCTTAGCCGAATTGTTGTCACAGATCATCAAACTTTTCATGCTATCGTATACAAAAAAGGATAGAATCTAAAGTAGCCGCCCGCACTGAATGTTCAGCGAAAGGAGGCACGTGCATTGAAGTGGATGCATCGAATATTCTACGCTCTAATGTTTTTGCCCCTGGTAGTCACGTTAATTGTGCTCCCTGTTCTGCCCGACAGAGTGCCCATGCACTATAACATCAGAGGCGAAGTAGACCGCTGGGGAAGCAAGTATGAAAACTTGATCTTTCCTGCAGTCGTTATCGCCACAGGCCTGGTTCTAAAGTCTGCGAGCAAGATGCCTTCCAGCGGGATGCCGTCAAGGAAGCGGGATCATGACCGAGATTCCCAGGAGAGACTGACTATCTTGGTGGGAATCTTCACGCTGCTGCTCTTTAACGGAATGACGTATTTCTTTCTGTATTTGGGATATGTTCGTGCCAAACCTGACTTAACTCAGGCCATGGACTTAAACAAGACCTTATTCATTATCCTCGGATTCATACTGATTGGGATAGGCAGCATCATGCCGAGACTCAAGATGAATTCCTTAATCGGACTCAGGACCACATGGAGTATGGCAAACGAAAGAGCATGGTCGTTAAGCCAACGCTTCGGCGGAACAGCCATGATCCTAACCGGTATCTTGATAATAATCGGCTGCGCTTTCATCTTTGAGGGGATTTCTTGTTTCTTCTTTGGCATGGGGTTACTCCTGCTAAGCGGCCTTGTCTCTGTGATCTACAGTTACTTCGCCTATAAGAAGACGCAGAATATGTAACCTCTTTGGCCCACATTGCACTGACATACATTGTGACATCTCGCGAAGCCAAGATAAGTGCCGCAATCTCAAATCCAAGCACTATGCGGTAAGGAGGCATAAAAATGTCAAATCATGTGTTATCAGGCGTAATGGGTTTATGTGTCGGTGATGCCTTAGGCGTTCCTGTGGAGTTTATGGATAGGGATGCGCTCCGTAGAAACCCGGTAACAGGTATGCGCGCTTATGGGACATATAACCAACCTGCAGGCACCTGGTCTGATGATACGAGTATGACACTATGCCTGGTAGACAGCCTCATTAAAGGATTGGATTATGAAGATATAATGGCCAAGTTCCTAAAATGGTACAATAAAGCTGAATACACGCCCCACAGAGTGACGTTTGATGTGGGAAACACCACATCAATAGCGTTGACCAGATTTGCCAGGGGAACACCTCCTCTGAAATGCGGCGGTAAGGCCGAACGGGATAACGGAAACGGCTCTCTCATGAGGATTCTTCCCATCGTATTCTACCTCAGGTCCTGCTACGGGACTGACTTTTTCGAGGTGGATGAGGCCCGCGAAATCATCCACAACGTTTCCGCCTTGACCCACGCCCATGCACGCAGCAAGGTTGCATGCGGCATCTACGTCTCTTGCGCATCCTGCCTCATGGAAAGACAGGATCTCAAAAAATCAGTAGAAACCGGCATTCTTAAAGCCATGGATTATTACAGGAATCATCCTGAATTCTCAAGTGAGGTGCACCACTACGAACGTCTTACGCAGGACGGCTTCAGCAACCTGGATGAATCTGAAATAAGAAGCACAGGCTATGTCGTTGACACCCTCGAAGCCGCCGTTTGGTGCCTATTGACCACTGAAAGCTTTAGAGACTGCGTCTTGAAAGCAGTTAATCTCGGCAGAGATACCGATACCGTCGGCGCAGTTGCAGGAGGGCTGGCAGGGCTCTACTACGGCTATGAAAGCATACCCGACGAATGGCTTTCAGTGATCGCCAGGCGGGATTATGTCGAGGGCTTATGCAACAGCCTCCATGCCTCCCTTGGCAAAATATAGATTAAAGTGCTGTTTTCCAACGTAATCCCCTATGATACATGGAAAAAAAGCTTGCAAAAGACAATATTAGGTTGATATAATGTAAATGCTTGTCGAACCGTCAAAAGTCGTGTTTCTTGATGACTTCCTAAGCATTCTTATTTCATTATATACATGGGGGTTACGCCATGGCGAAAATACTTGGCCTAGATGTGGGTTACGGTTTTGTGAAGGTCGCCGATGGAGTCTGTGGTTACTCTTTCCCTAGCGTAGTGGGTGAAGGTCATACCAAGCCTACATTTAGCACCAGAGCTCATCTTATGCCGGTCATGGACAATCTGAAAGTCGAAATCAACAAAAAGCTTTATCATGTAGGCAAAGCTGCCATAAGGCACTCGAAGTATGTCTACCGTGACCTTTCCTACAACCGTTCTATAGGAGAAGATTTTGAAATCCTGTTCTACGCTGCTTTAAGCCTGTTTTGCACAGGCCACACCAACAACTTCAAGGTAGTAACCGGCCTTCCCATAGATCGGCTTCACTTAGCTGAGAAATTAGAGCAAAGAGTCAGAGGCGAAAGAGACATAAGGGTCTTTCGCAGCGGCAGAATGCGCGACATCAGGATTTACGTCCCCGAAATAGAAATGGTCCCCCAACCCCTAGGCACCTACTGGTCTGAGTTTTACAGCCCTGACGGGCAGCCGAAGGCTCACCCTGAAGGCATGACCGGAATTATCGATGTAGGATTCCGCACAACCGACCTGGCTGTAATTGAAGACGATGAGTACATACCTGAAAAGAGCAGGTCGCTTCCTATAGGCCTTGCTACTGCTTATGACAGCATCAGTTCTAAGCTCGCAGCAGAATACGGGTTAGAAGTAGAAAGCTATGCTCTTGACAGTGTGATTATCGAGCGGAAAATCAGCGTTTCCGGGGAAAAGCTTGATATAAGCGATATCATTGCAAGAGCTTTTGAAAACTTGGCCGTCAATATCCTGGTGGAAATCAACTCTCAGTGGAGAGTGTCAAACTTCAGCGATTTGATTTTAACAGGTGGAGGCGGACAAGCCATAGGCGCCCACCTTTTACCACAACTACCTCAGGCAAAGCTAGCAGCAGATCCCATCACCGCAAATTGCCGCGGTTACTTGAACTGGGGCAATTGGTTGTGGAAACCGGTGGACAGAGCAGAAGCCTTTGAAACTATTGAAGCTAACGTGTGCGAAACTGAGGAGGTCCAGCCTGAAGTAGAAGAAAAGACCGAAGGGTGATCCTCAATGGGAATCAGCGAATTGATTACTAAAGCGTTCTTGGGAGACGAACCGTCTCAGTATCCCGGTTTAATTGAGATCCACGGTCTTATCAGGGGAGACATTAACAACGCACGAAAAGTGGTAATCACCCCTTCCGGCAGCCTGTACGGAAGAATCACAGCAAAAGAAGTTGAAATTGCCGGGCTTGTGGATGGGGACATAGAAACGGAAAACCTCATAGTCCACCCGTCCGGCCGATTGTATTATGGATATCTCAACTATAACCGTATATCATCTGAAGACGGAAGCACAGTAATCGACAAAACTACAAGGGGACAGGTTTTCCAACATAGCACGCATATTAATGGTAACAACTCATTCACTGACAAAGTAGTTGAATTACAGAAGGCTACGGAACTGCCGCGGGAGCCGAGATCGCCGGAGAAAAAGTCATCCGGTCCAAAGACGTATACACAAGAACCTCATCCCGACAAGCAAGCAGTGCAGTTCTTTACCAGCTACTGATTGTGGACAATCTAACGGTAATGACGTGAAATACACTCAGTGGCTTTGACGTGAAATATGAGATCAAAAGAAAACAAGCCGACCGGAATCGGGAGTTCGATCTTGCCATCCGGCCGGCTGTTTTTTCGATGTGCCGCTTAAGTTTGAAGTAAG
>FIZM01000198.1:0-554 GCA_900019985.1 uncultured Clostridia bacterium | reverse complement strand
AACGCGGCAACCTTGGACTCTCGAGTTAGCTTTAGAAGTGAACCGAGGAAAGTAATATCAGAAAAGGGTAAGAGCAATATCCGAAGCGTAAGAGCAAGATTAGAAGCATACAGGAGAGCAGTGTTGGAAGTATAATAGAGAGTTCGATCTGGAGAGAACAGCATTGATTGAAAAGACAGTTCCCCACAGCCAACCTTTCATTAAATGGGCAGGCGGAAAAGGACAACTCCTCCCCACATTCCGGGACTTCTACCCAAATGAACTTGCAGCCGGCAAGATAAGGCGCTATGTCGAGCCTTTTGTCGGCGGAGGGGCTGTGCTGTTTGATGTCCTTCAACTGTACCCCGTGAAAGATGCGGTTATCCTCGACATAAACCGGGACCTTATCAATACCTACAAGGCAGTCAGGGACCATGTTGAGGGCCTAATCGCCATACTTAAGGACATGGAAGATAATTATCTTACGCAGGATAAATATGCCCGAAAGAAGACATATTACAGCGTCCGCAAAGTATATAACGCGAGAAAGACCTATGACGAAGAGGTCGACCTTG
>FIZM01000197.1 GCA_900019985.1 uncultured Clostridia bacterium | reverse complement strand
ACTATCGATTGTGCTACACATTTCGCTGACTGATAGAAGGATGTTGCGAGTTCTCAAAATCCTTGAAACCCTCTTTTGCACAAGCTCCGGCTCTTCAAGAGAGGCTGTTGCACGCAATCTACGTGGGCATGTTCTTATAAGACGAGAGAACGTTGCCTCATCCTCAGAATCCAGTGGAGGAGATGAAGAGTTGGCAAACACCGAAACTATCGATGTACCTCCATTTAGATCTAAAGGCGGAGATATTAGACCGGTTCCAAGACTAAGCGCATCTCGTAGACTCTCCGGGAGGCTTAGAGGAATCCCCAGCCTGACACTTTCCCTAACGTAAGTTGCCACATATTCCCATAGCTTTGTCTCTTCCTCTGAAACGGGTTCAGGGTGGACGTAAATCCTGCTTGCCTCATCACAAGGGGATGCGTTGACGTTCATTATCAGCATAGCACGGTCAGCTCTACAGGCATGAGTGAGAAACCTCAGCATCCTGTCAAACAGCACTTCGGGCCTATACAGGATACCCATCGTATGATGCCATTCGCAGGAATCCACGAAGAATGAATGCGTATATCCGAATTGTTTTAGCTCCCGGGATGGAGAAGGCTCGCCTTTCCTTGAGGCTCCTGGATAACTGGGATTCGACATTACCCTCCCTCCCAACTATGTCAGCATCTACTCCTCTCCCGACGCCATTGACATAAGTCACTGACAGCTACCGGTAGCAGAACACTGCTCACCCAGTATTATCCTTCCGGACACAATGCCAAGACTCTGCTGTCATACATACGTACAGCAAGGGAATCTTCTATAGACTTCTAAAATTTCCTGCTATTTTTTAGTAATATTGTAAGTCTGCTGATATTTCTGAAGTGCAGCTTGAGGCTATGATTTTGGCCCGCAATAGGTTCTATGAGCGCGGAAACCTGCTTTGCGGAAGGTCAGTCCCAGCCCACCAGAAAGGAAGCTCCGGTCTAGCCAAGAGATATCTAGGCCCAGCATAAAACCGATCTCAGCTTGGCTTGGCGCAACTCAGCTCAACAGCAATCCTGCACCTGCAGCCAAAAGAACCAGGCCGAGTCCTTTAAACCATGTGAAAGGCGTGGGATCGAGGCCGAAAAGCCCAAAGTGGTCTATAATGAGGGCTGTGAGGGTTTGTCCTACAATAATCGAGGTAGTTGCTATGGCTACACCTAGCTTGGGTATGCTGGAGACAACGCCCCAGACAATAAGCACGCCTATGAGACCGCCAAGCGAAAAATACCATGGCGCCTCAGTGACACGGGCGATATCTCCCTTGCCTGCACCGAACACGAACAAGATTATGAGGATAGTAGCAAGGCCTACTACATGCACTATGAGAATAGCTTCCCAATTACCGATGGTTTGCCCGAGTCTGCTGTTTATTGACCCCTGTATCGCCATGGATATGCCGGCAACTAGAGCAATGACAAGGGCCAGGATTTTTGAAGGCATTTCCCATGCCACCTCTTCGTCACAGTTCACAGACTGCTTGCTCGTAAAAGGATTTCCCTTAAACCTGCTTAGGCTCTAAAGGAAGCGCTATTGACCGGTTAACTTATCCCTGAAACCCCGATGGTGACCTCACCTGCGACTACATGGACATTTTCCCCTGATTCGGTACGAATAATGAGCCCGCCATCAGAGGCTATGTCCGCTGCAACACCGTAAATAGGAGTTTCAAGCCCGGAGACTATGACTTTTCGTCCCAGCATGTCACAGTATTCTCTTACCTTTTGCAGTATCCCCAAAAACCCGTCAGATAAAAACTGTTTGTACAGCGAATAAAAGTTGTCCAAGATCGCCAGTGTCAATGCTTCGCGGGCCTCACGAGCATGAGGATGATCGGGGCTTATCAGGCTCCCGGATGTCTCCCTAACCTCAGGCGGGAGGAGATCCTTGCGAACCGCCACATTAACCCCTATTCCGACAACAGCAAACTCTATTCTATCGCCGATAAACCTTGTTTCAGGCAATATCCCGCAGGCTTTCTTTCCGGAGATAAGCACATCATTAGGCCACTTCACTACCGCGGGAAGCCGGAAGATATCTCGAATAGCAGAGGATACTGCAACACCTGCAATAAGAGACAGCCAGCCTACATCTTGTGGTTTTAGCCTCGGCCTGAGAATTATTGAAAGCCATAGCCCGCCTGAAGGCGAATGCCAGATGCGTCCTCTCCTGCCCCTACCCGAAGTCTGGGTTTCCGCAATAACGCAAGTTCCGCAGGGAGCGCCTTCTGACGCGAATTTCACAGCTACGCTGTTCGTCGAGTCAACTTCAGGAAACCTGATGATTTTCCATCCGTCACG
>FIZM01000196.1 GCA_900019985.1 uncultured Clostridia bacterium | reverse complement strand
GATGCCTTTGGATTGGCAGGGATAATCCTTTCCGGAGATGTTGTGGATCCGTTTAATGCTAAATGCATCAGAGCAACTATGGGCAGCATATTCAGGGTGCCTCTTATGTCCTTCGACAGGGTTGAAGATTCTATTGAATTCCTGAAAAGGCAAGGGTTTTCCATAGTGGCAGCGGATGTAAATGCCAAGACGCTATCTTACGATTATGATTTTCGAGGAAAGTGTGGGATTCTGTTGGGAAGCGAATCTCACGGCCTTCCTCGCGAAGTCGTACGGCTTTGCGATGCCCTTGTGAGTATACCTATGATAGGAGATGCAGAGTCTCTCAACGCAGCTGTTGCAGGCTCTGTTTTGATGTATGAAGCTTACAGGCAAAGACAAAGTGAAGATAAAGCATCATATTGTCCATAGGCAAGATGCTATGATATAATTGGTCAACAAGAGCATGAGGGGAACTCTTGAAAGGACGTGGTTCCTGGATGTTAGGTGCTGACTTCTTTTGGAGGCTCTTTGAGTTGACCGGATCCATTACTGCATATTTGATCTATAAAATGCTTGTTACCCAGTGACTTTACGTCTTTCTTGAAATAATTGTCAAGTAACAAAAGCGTTGCATACTGTTGAAAAATGCGATGAAGGAGAAAAGTAAACATGATGACGCCTGAAGGGAGGGCTTGTCTCAGACTGCGAGCAGGCCTAGGCCGATCTTGTTGAAGTTCGCTCCGGAGCTGCAGGCTGAAAGCTTTTCTGTGTGTCAGGACGTGCAAGTAGGCTGTGTCGGGATCCTACCGTTACATAGGAAAACACGGGCTTTCTTCCGAAAGAAAGCTCGTATGTGCCGTGAGAGGTCAGAAGTCAAAGACTCTGACAATAAGGGTGGTAACGCGGGGCCACGGTCTTCGTCCCTTGAAGACTGTGGCCCTTCTCCATAATTAGGAGGAATATGTGATGGATGAGAAAGCTAAGAAGTTGATAGCTGAGGCAAAGGAAAGCATAGAATCGGCGATGAGTCTTCAAGGCTTGGAGGAGGTGCGAGTCAAGTACCTCGGAAAGAAGGGTGAGATAACCCAGGCCCTTCGCAGTTTGAGCAAGTACCCTCAGGAGGAGAGGCCTGCAATCGGCAGGTATCTCAATGAAGCCAGGGAGACTGTGGAAGGGATGATAGAGAAGCGGCGAGGTGAAATAGCCGCTATTGAACTGGAGATGCGGCTGAAAGCCGAAGAAGTTGATGTAACTCTCCCCGGGAAGAGGCCTTCCATTGGCGCAAGGCATCCCATAAGCGTAGTCTACGAGGAATTGGAGCTCATTTTCGGACATATGGGCTTCCAGGTCTATGAAGGGCCTGACGTGGAACTGGACTACAACAACTTTGAAGCCTTAAATGTGCCGAGAAACCACCCGTCCCGTGATATCCAGGATACTTTCTATATCAGTCAAGACCTTGTCCTGAGGACGCATACTACCTGTGTGGACATAAGAATCATGAAGGCACAAAAGCCTCCGATACGTGCGATTATCCCGGGTAAGGTCTACAGGTTTGATGCAGTTGATCCGTCGCACCTGCCTGTATTCCACCAGCTGGACGGGCTTGTCGTTGACGAAGGGATAACATTCGGGGACGTAAAAGGAGTCCTGGCAAGGTTCGCACGTGAGTTCTTCGGCCCTGACACTGAGGTAAGGTTCAGGCCGAGCTACTTCCCGTTCACCGAGCCAAGTGCAGAGATGGATGTATCCTGCGTGCTCTGCCACGGATCAGGTTGCAGGCTCTGTAAGTACACAGGGTGGCTCGAGATACTCGGATCCGGGCTGCTTCACCCCAAGGTGCTTAAGGAAGTAGGTTTCGATCCTGAGGATGTTTCAGGCCTTGCTTTCGGGATGGGAGTTGACAGAGTATCAGTCCTGAAATACGGGATTGAAGATATACGTCTCCTTGTCGAAAATGACATGGCATTCAATCTTCAGTTCATACATGCGTAGTAAAGGGAGGTTCCTTTAATGCTTGTCCCATACAGATGGTTATCTCAATATGTTCCCGGCCTTCCCCCGCCGGATGCGGTAGCAGAAGCGCTTACAATGAGCGGAACTGCCTGTGAATCCATAACCGGTGAAGGCGAAGACGTTGTGTTTGATTTTGAAATTACCCATGACCGTGCCGACTGTATGAGCATCTTCGGCATAGCCAGGGAGGCAGCTTGTGTCTTCGGGCTTGAGCTGAAGCATCCCGACCTTCGCGTTAATGAAGAAGGGCCCCAAGTGGATGAACTTGCGTCTGTAAAGATAATGTCGCCGGATTTATGCAGGCGCTATATGGCACGCGTCATTACAGAGGTAAAGATAGGCCCGTCACCTGAATGGATGCAGAAAAAGCTGATAGCATGCGGGATTCGCCCGATCAATAACGTAGTGGATATCACAAACTACGTCATGCTGGAGCTTGGCCAACCCCTCCATGCTTTTGATTTGGATCGTATCCCTGACGGTGCCATCATTGTAAGACGCGCACGTGACGGTGAATCCATTGTCACGATTGACGGGGAGACCCGCGAATTGAGCGAGGATATGCTTGTCATAGCGGACAAGAAATCCCCCGTGGCTATTGCAGGTGTAATGGGAGGCGAGAGTACCGAGGTTCAGGAATCCACAACTCAAGTGCTTCTTGAGGCTGCCACCTTTGATTCTGTCAGCGTCTGGAGGACGCAGCGTGCCCTTAAGATGAGGACAGAGGCATCTGTTAGGTTCTCCCGTGGCCTGTGGCCAGAGAATGCACGATTGGGCCTGGACCGCGCCGCAATGCTCATGGCAGAGTTGAAAGTGGGGAAGGTCTCTCGAGGTACAGTCGATGAGTACCCCGGAGCTAGACCTCCTATTCACATCAGGCTCCGCCCTGAAAGAGTCAACCGGTTGCTTGGAACAGTGATACCGAGAGATGAGATGAAACTGATCTTGATGAGGCTCGGGTTTATCTTAAACGAACGGGACGAAGGTTCGTATCGCGTGATCATTCCCGACCACAGGATGGATGTGCTGCAAGAAGAGGACCTTGTGGAAGAGATCGCGAGAATATACGGATACGACAAGATCCCGGCTACAGTCCCCAAAGGAGCACCCCCTGAGATACGGCTCAATCCTGAGAGGCGCTTTGAGTCAAAGGTAGGGGAAATCCTAAGGAGCTCAGGCCTGACAGAGGTGAATACCATGACCTTCACCTCGGAGGCTGTCTGTGATGAACTGAGATTGCCTTCGGAAGATATAGAGCGCGGGAAGGTGAAGATCAAGAATCCTATCTCCAGCGATTACACAATGCTCCGGACGACACTTTTTGTCAGCCTTGTGGATGTTCTGAGGAGAAATGCATCAAGGCAAAGGGATGATGTGGCGGTTTATGAGATCGGTAAAGTCTTCCGTTGGCATGATCCGGACTCTATTCTTCCTTGCGAGCGAAAGATGATAGGCCTTGCAGCAATGGGCAAGCTTGAACAGCCTAATTGGAGAACGCCAGGTGAGGATGTGGATTTCTTCCACATGAAAGGCATCATTGAAGCCCTCCTTGAGGGTCTCGGGATTTTCGGGTACAGCTTCGAGAAGGCAACCCATCCCACGCTCCATCCGGGAAGGACCGCCAAAGTATTGGTAGAAGGCGAAGACATTGGCTGTTTCGGTCAGATCCATCCTGCAGTGAGGGAGGCTCTAGGCCTCAAGAAAAGTGCGTATTTAGGCGAGCTTGACTGTGAGAAGCTCCTTCGAAGGATGTCACAAGATATTAAGGTCAGGCAGCTTCCCAGATTCCCTGCTGTTACCAGAGATATTGCCGTGGTTGTGCAAAGGGGCGTTGAGAGCAGGCGAGTAGAGGATAAAATATGGGAAGCCGGTGAAAGCCTGGTTGAGAGTGTGCATTTGTTTGACATCTATGAAGGGCCTCAGGTGCCTCCGGACCATAAGAGTCTGGCTTATTCAATAACCTACCGGAGCCCGGATCGTACGCTTACCGACGAAGAAGTCGCTGAAGTGCACGGCAGGATAGTTGAGGGCATTACGTCAGCCCTGGGGGCTTCTATTCGAAGCTAGAGTGAATACCGATTAGTCGAGCAGGAGGTAAAGACGACCGGGAAGTCGAATCAATATCTGTAACCACAGGTAACCGCGGGGGTGATTAGTTTGCCGGGCCAAAAGGCCTACAGGGAAACTGAACTCATTGAGAAGAAGAATCGGGTTACAGTAAATATTCTCGGCGAGGAGTATACTATTCGCTCTGATGCTGATCCTGATCATGTAAAGGAGCTTGCAGGATTAGTGGACGAGCGTATGAGATCCGCCCTCGCCATGAATCCGCGGCTTTCTCGAGGCCAAGCAGCGATTCTCGTATGCCTCTCCCTGGCGGATGATCTCAAGAAAGCAAGGCGCCGTTATGAAGAGCTGATGCGCCTGGTGGAGGACATAAGGTAGAAGAGAGGGAGCTTCAATGGATTGGCTGAGCCTCGTACTCTTGGTCTTTGTTGGCTTAATGGCTGTTACAGGTCTTAAGAGAGGCCTTGTAAGGCAAATCCTGGGCCTCCTGGGATTGGTCGCCTCGATATTGCTGGCAGTAAAGTACTATGAAGCGGCAGCGGAGTACGTTCTTCAATATTTTGCCGTATCCGAAGGAACCGCCATCATTCTGGGGTTTGCAGCAGTCTGTCTCGGAGTTGCAGCAGCCATCTCGATTCTGGGGATAATCTGGGGGAGGCTGGTAAGATACACTCCTGTATCCATCCTCGACTCACTGGCAGGTGCGTTGTTTGGGCTTGCTAAAGGAGCCTTGCTCGCCATGATAATGCTTTTTATCGTATACGCACTTCCCTTTGAACCTGCACGCCAAGCTATAGACAATTCATCCATTGCAAGAGAGCTGATGGATTTGTCTACCGTTGTCTTTAGGAGCCTTGAAGATGTGTTTCCGGGAGAACTCCCCTATCTGACAAGCCCGGACAGGGCTAATCCCAACGGGGATTCAGTAATTCGCTTTCCTTCGAATCCGCCCGGCACAGTGAGGATGGGGGATACCGTCTAGGTGAGAGGAAGCCTTTAGGAGGTCGTTTTGTGTCGTCCGCCACGTTTGTTTTGCTTTTCCGCGAACTTGCAGATTTGTTGGAGCTTAAAGGAGATAATCCGTTCAAGATCAGGGCTTACAGAAGAGCTGCAGATATCCTCGAGACTCTCGATAGAGAAGACGTGGCAGAGCTTGCCAGGGAAGGACAGCTGAAGAAGATTAACGGCATAGGTGTGGCCATCGAGGATAAGGTTCTGGAGATACTGGACACAGGAACCCTTAAGGTCCTCGAGGATTTACGGGCGGAATATCCACCCGGAGTAATGGAGATGCAGAAGGTGCCAGGAATAGGCCCGCGAACTGCATCTTTAATATTTCATGAGCTCGGTGTCAAAGATATTGACGAGCTGGAAGAAGCGGCCCGCAGCGGAAAGCTGAGAACCCTTCCGGGTATGGGAGATAAGACTGAAGAGAATATCTTGCGAGCAATAGAGAAGCTAAAGGAAGAGGAAGACATGACTCGAATTCCGCTGGTAGATGCAGATCTAGTCGCCGAAAGCCTCATCGGTTTTATAAAATCTCACGTAGAGGCCGATGAAGTATCTGCAGCAGGAAGTGTGAGAAGACGGAAAGAAACCTGCGGGGATGTGGATATAGTAGTCGGGACAGAGGACGGATCCCTTATTTCGGATCTCATCAGTTCCTGGAACGGATTCCAGAGCATGATCTCATCCGAAGAGGACAGGGTCAAGTTTGTTGCCTACAACAATGTAGAGGTAGATATCTCCGTTGTGAAGCCACCTGAATTCCCGTTTGCCCTTTTGGCAGCGACAGGTTCAAAACCTCACTGGGAAGGCCTGCGGTCTGTTGCCGGCGAATTGGGGCTGACACTTTCAAGAAAAGGCCTTTTCAATGAGAAAGGCGAGGCCTTCCAGGCAAGGTCTGAACGCGACATATACGAAGCCCTGGGTATGGAGTACGTGCCGCCTGAGTTGCGTGAAATGACAGGTGAGATTGAAGCTGCGCGAAAGAAGCGCTTGCCCGGAATCCTTGTGGCTGAGGATATCCGAGGAGACCTGCATATACATACAAACTGGAGCGATGGCGCGGACAGCATAGAATCTATGGTGGAAGCTGCTAGAGATTTGGGATATGAATACATCGCGATCACAGATCACTCCGAATCCCTGAAGATCGCCAGGGGGCTTTCAGAGACCAGGCGCAAGGAGCAGCTTAAGGCTATAAACCGGGTTCGGGAGAAATTTGAAGGCATTCATGTGTTGTTTGGAGTTGAGCTTGAGATCCTAAAAGACGGGAGCTTAGACCATCCGGATTCCGTCCTTTCTGAGTTTGACATAGTAATTGCATCTATCCACAGCGCTTTCGGACAACAGAAAGACATTATGACCGCTCGCATAGTCAAGGCGATTCAAAGCGGACGTGTCCATGTTATTGCC
>FIZM01000195.1 GCA_900019985.1 uncultured Clostridia bacterium | reverse complement strand
ACCCAGAGCTCTAAAAGCAAAACCTGCACCTCCGAAGGCTGCGGCCAAGCCTATCTGCTGGGAGGTGAGTAATGGACGTCTTTCAGAATAACCTTCCATTCTTATGTCTCCCCCTTTACGGATTACTTAGTAGACATTACGTCAGTAGATTCAGGATAAAACGGTAATCAAACCAATGATATCGATAGCGTAGATACAGGACTACGACACACAAAAGTGCCATCACCGCAACCATTGCCCAGTCCGCAGGCTGCATGACGATGTCCCGGCGGTACGTCCGGTGAATAGGGTTATACGTGAACCCTCTGGCTTCGATCGCCCTGGAAATGTCCTGTCCTCTCAATATGGATATATAGAGAGCAGGGACAATCACAGGTATATAGGCTATGAGGCGTTTCGCCGGGTTTCGTTGCTCAAGCTGCGCGCCTCGGCACTTTTGGGCTTCTACGATTGTCATAAACTCTTTTTGCAGTTCCGGAATGTAAGAGAATGCAATTCCGATTGCTATGGACGCTTCCGGACTGACCTTGCTCTTGTTTAGAGCTAACAGGAGTTCAGAAGTAGGTGTTATTGAGGTAACCAAGTTAGCAATCCAGATAAACATCATGAACCGCAAGGCACTGCTAAGGCCTGTCAGGATCCCAGTCATGGTAATGGGAACGAATCTGGGAGGAATCAGGTAGAAGTACACCTTCTCCCCAGGCAGCGGTTTAGCGAATGGGAAGTTCAGCAAGAAAAACATGACAAAGGCAAATATCAGCGGTTTGCTGAGTTCAGCAAGGTCCTTCAGGGGTATACCGGCAACCAGATATAAACAAAAGACGAGAAGAAGAAGTCCAAGCGTCAAGAATGGATCCAGAATGCTCACACCGACGACCAAAAACGCAAGTAAAAGAAACGTCTTGGTGCGAGGATCCAGACTGCGCAGCCAGTTTTCGTTTGATTCAACTATTACTCTACTCATGCTAGCACTTCCTTAAGCACGCCTGAAAGGCGCATAAATGCTTCATCTACCGTCACCGCAACCGGTTCTATTCCGAGCTTTAGAAACAGTTGCGTTATCTGAGGTGGCTCCAAGTTAGTTGAACGTAGCACTTCTTCCTGTCGAAATACTTCTGCCGGCACACCGTCAAGTATTACCCGCCCGGCATGCATGACTACCAGGCGATGGGAATACTCGGCTGCAAGAGCCATGTCATGTGTAATGACGATGATGGTCTTTCCGTGCTCCTCGTTTAGGAGTCTCATCAGATCCATCATCTGCCTGCTCTGTCGAGGGTCTTGACCTGTGGTAGGCTCATCCACAATCATTATGTCAGGGCCCATGGCAAGAACTGCGGCTACTGCGATCCGCTGGCGCTGACCTTTACTCAAGGTATGGGGGTTATGGTCAAGCAAGTCCAGCAAGCCTAACCTTTCAGCAACCATCTCGACTGTTGCCTGTATCTCCTCTTTGGAGCGTTTGAGGTTCTTCAGTCCAAACGCCAGCTCGTCAAATACCTTTGAAGAGAAGATCTGGTGGTCAGGGTTCTGGAAACAGTACCCGACCTTTGTCGCAAGCACAGAGATGGGATACTTGGCAGCATCCTCACCCATTATCCTGATAGTGCCGCGTGTGGGCCTTAGGAGTCCGTTTAAGTGTTTAACAAGGGTTGTTTTTCCCGAGCCGTTCTGTCCGACTATAGATACAAACTCCCCCTTATGAACCTTAAGATCGACTCCCTTTATAGCCTTGGTCCCGTCAGGATACGCAAACTCAAGATCCTCGACTTCTACCACTGTCTCTCCGGCGTCTTCCGCTTCTACCTTACCTTCTTCCAAATCTTTCCCGGATTCTGCGGTTCTCCACGATTGCACAGATGGAGAAAGTACCTTTGCGGCTTCGTCGACTGTAAACGGTGCTTCCGTAACCTCCAGTAATCCTGCCTCCTGAAGCTTCCAAAAGAGCTCAGTGACCTGCGGTGGATAGATACCGCTATCTTGTTTGGCACTTAGACTTAACAGCACTTCTCTCGGCTGTCCGTCAGCTACAATCTGTCCGTCTGCCATGATGACAAGGCGGTCAGCGATACCCAGCAGTTTCTCCAGCTTATGCTCGACGATTACCGCAGTCTTTTGTTTGTCTCTCACCACACGCCCGATCAAATCGAAGACCATCTGACTTCCCAGAGGATCCAGGTTTGATGTGGGCTCGTCAAGGACATAGATATCCGGCTCCATTGCAAGAACTGAAGCAATGGCAACAGCTTGCTGCTGGCCACCGGAGAGGGCATGGGGTGATTTGTCCCGATAACCGCTCATTCTGACATAATCGAGACATTCGTCAATCAAGCTGTTTACCTTGTCTACTGGGAGACCTCGATTCTCAGGACCGAATGCGACTTCATCTTCTACAGTAGGACAAATCAATTGGCCTGCGGGGTCCTGAAAGAGCATGCCGGACACAAAAGCCAAACGACCCACAGGCACTTTGGTGGTGTCATATCCCTTCACAAATGCGCTGCCGGAAAAATCGCCGCCATAGGATTGAGGTACCATGCCGTTTAACATACAAAGGAGCGTCGTTTTTCCTGCACCTGAAGCACCTGTAATAAGGACCAGTTCGCCTCGGTTGACTCGGAGAGTTATATCCTTTAGCGCCTGACCTTTCGATCCGGGATATCTGTATGAGACATTTCGGATGTCCACGTCCGGCCCGTCTTGTGAGGCCAAGGTCTCTT
>FIZM01000194.1 GCA_900019985.1 uncultured Clostridia bacterium | reverse complement strand
AGCACTTTACTTAAGAAAGATTGGGTTCTCGGATTTTGCGGGTTTCCAAGGACCTGCTCAGGCGGGCCTTCTTCTACAATCAGGCCTTCGTCCATGAAGAGGATCCTGTCGCCCACCTCGCGCGCGAAGCCCATTTCGTGGGTGACTATTACCATGGTCATACCTTCTTCTGCGAGTTTGCGGATGACGTCAAGCACTTCGCCGATCATCTCAGGATCCAAAGCGGATGTCGCTTCATCGAACAGCATGGCTGTAGGCTTCATAGCCAGGGCCCGCGCTATTGCAACACGCTGCTGCTGTCCGCCGGACAGCTCAGATGGATATGCGTTTTCCTTCTCTGCGATTCCTACTTTTCGTAAGAGCTCCCGGGCGGTCTCACGTGCTTCGTCCACGGGTATTCCCCGTACCTTCGTGGGGCCAAGAGTGATATTCTCCAGCACAGTCATATGTGGAAAGAGGTTGAACTGCTGGAAGACCATGCCCATCTCACGGCGCACCTCATTTACGTTGATGTGCGGGTCAGTGATGCACTGTCCGCGGAAGAATATCTGGCCTGCAGTGGGTTTTTCCAGCAGGTTAAGGCAGCGCAAGAAGGTGCTTTTTCCCGATCCTGACGGTCCGATAATCACGACTACTTCGTGGGGCTTGACAGAGACATCAATCCCACGCAGAACATGATTATTTCCGAAGCGTTTTTCCAGTCCAACGGTTTTAATCAACTACCTTCAACCTCTTTTCAGACCAGGCTACCAGCCTGGATATTGCCAGAGTCATTACTAGATAGATAAGGGCTACTACCATATATACCTCAAAAGGCCTGAAAGTCCTTGTGATAACTACCTGCCCTTTTCGGAGCAGCTCTTCCAAGGCTATGACCGATACCAATGACGAGTCCTTCAGCATCGCAATGAATTCGTTACCCAGGGGAGGTATGATTCTCCGAAATGCCTGCGGAAAGATAATATATCGCATGGTCTGGGAATAAGTCAACCCTATCGATCTGCCTGCTTCCGTCTGTCCTCTGTCTACAGACTGTATGCCTGCTCTCACGATTTCAGCCACATAAGCCCCGCTGTTGATGCCCATTGCCGTAATGGCAGCGACAAAAGGCGGAATGGGCCGGCCCAGGATTGAAGGCAGGCCGAAGTACACAAGGAACAACTGGACGAGAAGAGGTGTGCCCCTGATAAAATCTACATAAACACCTGTTACCAGACGGATTATTCGGTTAGCGCTGACACGGCCTATCCCGACGAAGGATCCGATAACAAGACCGATTGCCACGGCAATGGTGGCAAGCTCGACAGTAAGCCGTGCGCCGAGTAGAAGCGCCGGCATTATCCCAGGAATTATCGAAAAATCTAGCGCCACGTCAATTCCTCCATCAACCCGCATTGCATGAAGACCGGTCACGGCGGCTTACTGCCGGCGTGACCGGACCACAAAGGACGAACTAAAGATACACCTCCATCACTTAAGAGGGCAAGCTAGTTTGCCTGGAACCAGTTGGCGTATATCTCGTCGTATTCGCCTGAAGCCTTGATGGAGGCAAGTGCACGGTTGATCTTCTTTATCAGATCTGTGTCGTTCTTGCGCATGGCGATACCGTAGTATTCCATTGTAAAGGGCTCGCTGTATTTTATGTCGTCATATTCCTTGGCAATCTCAGCTGCAACTGCCAAGTCAATTATACATGCAGGCACGCTTCCGTTGCGAACTTCCTGGATCGCGTC
>FIZM01000193.1 GCA_900019985.1 uncultured Clostridia bacterium | reverse complement strand
TGAGATCGTGGATCACTTCGGCCGCGCCGGCCTCTCTGAACTCATCTGCCGTGAAAGTGCCTATTTTTCCGATGAATCGCACGCCGTTTTCCCCGGCTTTCTCCAGGTCTCGCAGTGAATCCCCGACAAAAACCAGGTCATCGGTATCAGCCCGAAGATGTGTCTTAATGTAATCAAAATGGTCTTTTCCTTTTGAGAAGCCTTCTTTATGTCCTAAGACCAAATCAGGAGCCAGGCCTTGCTCCTTTATGTAAGCCTCCATTAAGTGCTGGAAGTTACTTGACGAAATAACGATTTTGTTTCCTCGCTCAGCGAGGGCAGCCAGGGCTTCCTTGGTTCCGGGGAACAGAGGCTCATTCATAAGTTCGCTTTCCTTCCTTCGCTCGAACTCCTCTACGATTTCACTGTTCTCCTTCTTCCCAGGAAACATATACTCTATCTGCTCGACAAAAGGGGCACCTGAGGTCATGATATATAAATCCCTGCTAATCTTTGAAGATAATCCATAATACCGGTTAATCAATCCGGCTGCGATATCAGCAAGACGGGGCATCGAGTCTACGATAGTCCCGTCAAAATCAAAGATTACAATCTTACCCATCTATAAGCCTCCTAGTTATGAAATGCCCCATATGTCCCGTTCTTGTGTTAGGCCCTGCCCATCGGCAGACCAAGTGTTACAAAAGCTAAACCTTCGCTTCGAAGACCTAAATAAGCCTTCCAGAAGTGGAACGCTGCTTCCAGAGGTGTAATACTCCTTCCCCAAGTCAAATAAGCATCTCAAAACTCAATAAACGACTTCTTGAGTCTGACGTATGACGGCAACCCGTCTTCAATCTGCACCTTCACTTCGCCACGGATCAGAGGACGCACGTAATCCACGAACTCATCGGTTACAAAGGTTCCCTCGCTATTCAGCCACTCTGTCGGCACCTGCCGCTCCACATTGGCCACCTCGTCCAGTTCAGCCCAGCCGGTTTCACCCTCTTCCTCCAGAAGGGTCACCATGACTCCGCTGAGACCCAAGATAGCAGTTTTCACTGCATCTCTTCCTACCGCAATCGCATCATTCACGTCTCTCTGGGAAGCAAAATGCATCGCTGCCTGCTGACAGATGTCCAATTTGATAGTGCGTGTCTTTACTTTTAGGTGCTTCTCAATAAGGTCTTTTAGAAACTCACTGACTCCGCCCAGTGTAGGATGGCCGAAAGCATCGGTAGCCACCAGCCCGTGTTCAGCATGCCAGTACTCGCCGTTTTCATCTTTCAAACCTTCTCCAACCACTATGAAAGCCCCGCCGAGCCTCCTATAGACGTTCTCCACGTCAATCGTGAACTGGTAGATGTTATACCGCTTTTCAGGAAAGTATATTAGATGAGGAGCTTCATCCTCCCGAGATTTGGCCAGTGCACTTGCACCTGGAAGCCATCCTGTGTTTCTCCCAACAGTCTGAAGAATGGTAATAGGCTCAGACGTATACATGCTGGCATTATGAATACCTGCTTCCCTGACTGAGGTAGCCACGTACTTTGCTGCGCTGCCGAATCCTGGGCAGTGATGCGTCTCAGGCAGGTCATTGTCTACGGTTTTCGGGACCCCAATAACGCGCAGATCATATCCCAGCCTCAAGGCAGCCGTGTTTAGCTTGTCCGCAGTGTCCATTGAATCGTTCCCGCCGATATAAAAGAAGTACCTGATATCGAGCGCGTCAAACACTTCGAAGATGGCATCCATGTCAGATTGCTGTACCTTATACCTGCATCCACCCAAAGCGGCTCCGGGAGTCCTTGTCAGTCCTCGAAGCGTCTCATCTGTCTCAGATCTAAGGTTAATGATCTTTTTATTCAAGACTCCTTCTATGCCATGAATAGTACCGTATATATCCCCGATAAAGTCGTACTTCTTCGCTTCATCGATGATACCGTAGAGACTGCTGTTGATTACGCAGGTCGGTCCTCCGGACTGCCCGATGAGAACATTTCCTTTTAACGACACGTCAAATACACTCCTTAGTAGATATAGAGCCGTTCCCGGCTAATGCAAAGACAAATCTCTGAATGCGTAGGAATGCTTTTATCATAATCTACAAGCAAAGAATAGCCTTCCGGTGTCAAAACCTCATATCGCCACCGTGATCCCAGATACATCTGGTCATGAAGTGTTCCTCGCAACACATAACGATCTTCAGTTCCTGCAGGTATTTCAGTAGAGAGTTCAACCTCGTCTGCCCTGAAAATCACTGAAACCGCGTCGCCTTCCTTCTTATCGTCAGGAACAGGCAATCTGGTTCCGCCGAGCAGAGTATAGAGCCCGCTTTCGTCCTCCAAGGTCTTTGCGGTTATGACATTGCTTGCACCGAGGAATTCGGCGACAAAGCTATTCCTTGGCCGCGAATAAATATCCTGAGGGGAGCCTGCCTGCATAACCCTACCGTCTTTGAGGAGAACCACAGAGTCTGCAATACTTAACGCTTCTTCCTGGTCATGGGTGATATAGATCGTAGTAATATTCAACAGCTTTTGCAGCTTCTTAATCTCAAAACGCAGTCTGTACCTAATCTTAGCGTCAAGATTGGAGAGAGGTTCATCAAGAAGGAGTATCTCAGGGTCCACCACCAGCGCACGAGCCAAAGCCACTCTTTGCTGTTGTCCGCCGGAGAGCTGCGTTGGGAGCCTCTTTTCGAGCCCCGGAAGATCTACAAGCTCAAGAGCCCACTTTATCTTTTCTTCAATCTCCTCAGGAGATTTCTTCTTGAGCCTGAGACCAAAAGCTATGTTTTGCTCGACAGTCATGTGAGGCCACAATGCGTAGCTTTGAAATACCATAGCTGTATTCCTGCGTTCAGGCCTTTCGTGGGTAATGTTGCGATCTCCGAGATAAATCTCGCCGCAGTCAGGCACGACAAAACCTGCTATCGCCCGAACGAGCGTAGACTTGCCTGAACCGCTGGGCCCGAGAACAGCAGCAAGTGATCCTTCTTCAATAGTAAGATCCACGTCATCCAAAGCCTTCAATTGCCCGTAGGTCTTAGTCAGGCCTTTAATCTTCAATGTAGCCATGTTCTATACCCCCAACCCACTGATATACTCTGCTTTTAAGAACCTCTCCAGCAGAACCATAAAGAGTAGCGCCGGGATGGTTAAGAGAATGGCGATAACGGAAGCATACTGCATGTTGTATCCCATGCTCGCTGTGTACATTAAGATCGGAAGGGTCTGAATAAAAGGCGCTCCCACAAAAAAGGTTCCGGTGAACTCATCAAGAGAGGTAATGAAGACGAATATGGAACTTGCTATCAAACCTGGCATTGCAAGGGGAAGCGTAATCCTGAAGAAAACCCTCAGACGGCTGGCGCCCAGGTTAATCGCTGCCTCTTCCAATACAGCGGGAATAGACTTAAAAGCTGCTGTTGTAATCCAGATTGAGTAAACCAGCGAAATTACAACATGGACTGCAACCACGCCTGGTATTGTCCCGACAAGATTATACCGGTAAAAGATAGACGCCATATTGATGAAGACCGGTAACTGGGGAAACGCCTGGGGCATAAGGAAGATCACCAAGAGAATCCTCTTCCACGGTATATTGTATCTGGCCAGCGCATAACCTGCAGGAACTGAAACAAGTGTTACGATGACTACCACGATTACAGCGATAACGAGGCTGATCCACAGGGAGTCCATAACCTGCGACCTCCCGGACAAGGAGGTCCTCCAATACTTGAGTCCTATCTCCTGCGGCAAGACACTAGGCCAGTACCATTTCTCAGCGAAACTCCACAGCAATGTCCCTGCCAACGGTCCGACAATTGCCAGGCCGATTAAGGTGATGGCAATTGTCCTTAGGATCGTCCTTTTCAGCCAATTAGATTGTGTTACGTCCTGCATCTTATGTCTCCTCCTTCTTCACCATATATCTGAGGTAGTAGAACGAAAGCACGATCACCAGCAAGTAAGAGATTACACCCAGTGCATTAGCTACACCCCAGTCGCCAAAGTAGGTGACTCGAAAAGACATATCTACAGGTAGCATAACAGGCTTCGAAGGACCGATCAGAAGCGGTATCGTCAAACACCCGATAGTCGACACGAATGTCAAGACCATCGCCACAAGCACAGTCGGGCGGGCGATCGGGAGCACGATCTGCCATATGGCCCTGAACTTGCTGCATCCGAGGTTCAAGGCAGCCTCAATGTATGAGTCATGCACCGACTGGAACGCTCCCAGAATTAACAGAGTGGCCAGGGGGAACTGCTTCCAGACAAACGAGACGACAAGGCCCACCCAGTTGAAGGCTAATCCCGGAAGTTCCGGAATGCCGGTGATCCTCGTAAGGAGGATATTAAGGATTCCATGGGGAGCTAGGAAAACCCGCATTGAATGACCTGCTATCAAAAACGGAATAAACAGCGGTAACCTGTAGAGAAAATTAAGGAGCGGCCAACGATTGAACCTGAGGTAGCCGGCGATGGCAACTGAGATTACGAACACAATCGCCAATGAAATAAGGGTGATTCCCACAGTGTATAATATGTCAACCCAATAGAGGTCTATGGCTTTCCTGTAATTATGTAAGCCGACGCCTTGGTCTGACACAAAACTCATGATAATGGAAGAGACAAGAGGATAAATATACAATACGCACAAGACGATGAGCGCCGGCAAGACCAGGAGTATCCCATTTAGATAAGATTGACTAGCTCTACCGCGGGAATGCTGTGTCTCTAGGGATCTCAAAACAGACGGAGTCTGCTCAGATGAGGCAGGACGCATTGCAATCTTTCCCTTCTTTCGGTTTAGCTGTCTTAGACTTACAGTTTTGCCGTCTTACTCTGCGATTTAGCAGTCTTGCCCCGGCATATAGCTGCCTTACCTTGGCATATGACTGCCTCACACTGACATCTAACTGCCTTACCCTGATGCTCAACTACGTTATACTGTCATATAACTACGTTACCCTGACGTGTAACTACCTTGCTCTGAAGTACAACTGCCTTACCCTGGTGCATAACTGGTTTATCCTGACACATGACTTGACATATGACTGCCTTACACTAGCTTATAACTGCCTTACGCTGGAATATGACTGCCTTATCCCTGTACATAACCGGCTTATCCCGACATATAAGTGCCTTACACCGTTATATGACTATCTTCCCTGACGTATAACTGCCTTAGCGTGACGTATGACTACTTAACCCTGATGTGTAACTACTTAACCCTGACGTGTAACTACCTAACCCTAACGTGTAACTACCTACCCTGACGTGTAACTACCTACCTTGACGTGTAACTACCTAACTTGAATTGTGCTGAAAATACACAATGATCGCTGCCGTGCCCTGCGAGGGCACGGCAGCACAACAGGTTTACTTCATCGCCCGTTCGTATGCTTCCATCATGGCATTGTAGTAGTCGCTGATCGGGAACACCCGACCGTATTTCACTAAGTCTTCAGGAGTTACATCGCGGAAGACCTTGTTCCATACTTCCTCAGGCAAGTAATCCTGAATGTAGGAACCGTCGATGCCAGGATACCAGCTAAACTTCTCCACGATATACTTGGCCTGAATCTCAGGTGAGGTAGCAAACTCTATGAATTTCAGAGCTGCCTCAGGATTTGCAGCTTTTGCAGGAATCACATAGTACATAGGCTGACCGCACATTCCGGGAGCAGGGAGGACCAACCTCAGGTTGGGATCCATTCTGCCGTCTGCCATCCAGGAGTAGAACATATCCACCCAGACAGGCCCAATCCAGATCTCTCCCCTGCTCAGCATATCGAGTGTTCCTGCATTGCCTGCGGTCATTGTTACATACTTGTCGAACTCTCTGAGTTCAGCAAATGCCTGGTCCCACTCTTCCATGTACTTCTCATCAAACGGTCCCGTAACTGCGTAGATATCATACTTGCCGGTTTTCCAATACAGCCAGCTGGCAACAAACGAGACGCCTGACGCACCTTGCTTAATACCGTTATAACCGAATTTGCCCGGGTTCTCCTTCACCCACTCAACCAACTCTTCGAATGACCTGGGCGGCTCCGGTATGTACTTCGGATTGTAAGCAAGGACCACCTGCGAATGGAACATTGGGATTACATATCCTTCAACATCTACGCCCAGTGCGCTCTTTGCTGTGTCACTGGTTACGTATTGATATGTTATGGCAGTGGGGGCATACTGGCTGAGAAGCCCTTCCCGAACACAGAAAGCTGCCCCAATCTCATGGATAACCGCAACGTCAATATCCCACTTGTCCCTGCCGGCATTCTTCTGGGCAACCAGCTTATCGATTATCTTCTGTGAGCCCGCATCGCCGGGGCCGGTACCTACCACCCTTACATCTATCCACGGATTTCGTTCTGTAAACAGCGGTCCAAGGTCAAACTGAAATGTGTCTACCATGTTTTGGTCGCCTGCAGTCACCAGGTTAATGGTAACCTTTTCAGCAGCGCTCGCAAAACATCCTAATGCCATAATCCCCACCAACAAAGAGGCCACCGTCATCAAGAATAGCTTTCGCATTTAGTATCCTCCTTTTGTAATTGGGATCCAGCAGATTTCGGTACGGCACAACACGTCTATCCGCGCTTCTTACACCTTACCCAGGGACCTTCGTAACGCTTTCCCCGTTCACCTCCCCTGTTATGGAATCTATTCTTGCTTTGATCTTTTTTTCTGATAGGAGGATTAATACTACTACAGCTCCGCTTTGTCTGAATGAGAATGTTTAGTATTCACCTGACAGGCACCTTAGACAGTACTCTAGATCCAGTCATGAAAACCTCTGAAAGGACTTCTTCTGCAGTTTGGAGTGTATTCAGTGGAAAATGCTGGTCATTCTGATGTCCGACAAC
>FIZM01000192.1 GCA_900019985.1 uncultured Clostridia bacterium | reverse complement strand
CGGCAAATCAGTAGCTTTAGGACCTTTCATTTTTCCTTATCCCTTCTTTGCTGAACTTGTACAAGTAGTAGAACAGTATTCCGAAAATAACTACAAGAGCGATCCAATCCCAGGGATGCACGTTGTCGAGCAGCTTCCGTCCTTGCTGGTATGTTTGGCGGAAAACGACAAATACAACGAACATTCCTGCTAAGAGAAGCCATAGCTTACCTCTGCGTTGATTGTCATCCTGCGTCTTGGCCATTTCTAAGTCACCTCCTCTTCTTCTCAAATACTGAGTTGACTTGTCCTACTTTCGCATGTTATTAGGCATGCCGGTTTTAATGCCCTTCGTCGACAACAAACGAAAAGGGATCCAATAATTGTCGGATCCCTACGAAAATCGTCGAAATTCCCTTTGAAACCACCGTCAATCCTTAAGAAATGGAAGTATATGGAGGGCAAGCGCCAGTTTGAAACAGTTCTTGGAGTCCTTCAAATCGAGTCCTGACACTTTCTCGATCTTCTTCAGACGATACCGCAAGGTGTTTTCATGGATAAACAAAGACTGGGCTGTCTTTGTGATAGAGGCACCGCATTCAAGGTAGACTCGAAGTGTGTGGATGAGTTCTGTACGGCTGCCTGTGTCTCCCTTGACCAGGGAGCTCAGGAGCTTGCTGCAAAACTCCGCCATCTCGCCTTGGGAGCCGCAGTGATAGAAAAGCCGGTAGATATCAAGCTTTTCCTTGGTAGCTATTTGTCCGGGCCCCCAAACAATTCTGCAGATATCCATGAGTTCACATGCTTCAAGATAACCTGAGCGCAACTCCACCAGCCGCAAGTACGGCTGACTTATGGCAATCGAGACACTTATCTCGGCAAGTTCTGCTCTCAGGCGCGTTTGAAGCTGTTCGGCAACTTTAAGCAGCCAACTGTCGGCCTTACCGTCTTTGCACCTTGAGGGCAAGCTAACAACTGCAATGCAACTATCGCTTCTTCCGATCACAATATGCGAGCGCGAATGGGACGCAACAACCTCTTGAGTTACTGCCAGCATCCTTAACTTGATTTGTTTTGCGTACTCTTCATCCTGTATCTTCTGGAGAAAAGCCGCAAACCCGTCAATATCCGCTACGATAAGCCCTACAGGAGGGATAAACTCCCAGCCAAGTGCCAACGCCCTGGTTTGAGCAGTCTCTTCAGACATCCAAACACCACGGATGAGTTCATCTACAAAATCATGGCGCAGATGGCTCTTAATCTCGGAGACAGCAGCTCTCTTCGTAGTCTCTAAAGCTGCAATGGTGCTGGCGTTCTCCAAGGCGATGAAGTCCAGCTCCGTGCAGACTTTGTTCGCTTCGCAAACCAACCAATAGCCGTAAATATCTGCTTCTACCCGGATGGGGAACACCAAGAACTCGCCGGTGCACAATCCTGATTCCCGATAAGTGTAGTGATCCACATGACTTAGATCCTTGATGTCTGTCTCACCTAAGACAGGCATCCCTACCTTAAGAGAAGACTCGCCACACTCTTCCCCCTGGCAAAACCAGGCCAGGAGCTTTCCTTCGGCATCGCATAAAATAACAGGATTATGAATGAGTGAATACAGAGCCTCTGCGATTGCGTCATAGCTTCCGCCCTCAAGTGCAACACGCCGAAAGAGCTTATGAGCCTTTAAATAATATTCCAACCTGAAAGCCTGGTCGCTGATGATCTTGGTGAGAAGCGGATGTGTAATCTCGACGTACGGCTCATCGCCTTCGATCTCAATGATAGGAAGCCCGCACTCGTCAGCAAGATCGATTACCCGTTGGCTCAACCGGCCCAGGTAACGCTTGACTTTGAGGACAAAACCGGCAGCTCCGGCGTTGGCGGCAGCTTTAACGAGGCGCAGCTGGGCTTCCTCGTCGCCACGAATAGCGTACCAGCTGCTGACGCATAGCAAACCCTGGCGAATGTAGTCATCGGGGTCAGGCACCTCCATAATGTCTACATAGTGGATCTGCCTGTCTAAGCCCCTACGACCTGCGATTACCCTTGCTTTAGGTAGAATTCCTAAGTCTAATGCTTCTCTTAGAGTTATGCCCATTGCTGCATCACCTGACCGATCTCCTGTCACATATATCACATACATAATCTACCAGGCATTAAGCAGATGTTTGGCGTAAACACTTCTGCA
>FIZM01000191.1:7833-8125 GCA_900019985.1 uncultured Clostridia bacterium | reverse complement strand
TTCTGGGGGAGAATCTTTACGCTGGGAGAGCTGAGTTTCGCATAGGTCAGACAAATCTTGGGATCATTGGACTAATTGAGCGCAGGAATCTGTCCGGTAACAGTGATGTATCCGGTAGTATGAACGGCAACGTGTCAGGACGCGCTGATTCAGCCAATACGGTTGGCGTGGACTTTCAAGGAGGACTTAAAGGTCTCTATGGGGAGATCTGTCACACGTGGCAAGACACAGCAGCGCAGAGCTCAAATACAACATATCCAGATATACCCAGTGCAACATCGGCAACCTCCGG
>FIZM01000191.1:0-7792 GCA_900019985.1 uncultured Clostridia bacterium | reverse complement strand
GATATACCCAGTGCAACATCGGCAACCTCCGGCACTATCGGCTGGAAAACCGTGCTTCCCGGAGGAAACTTAGTTCTTGCAGAGTATTGCCGCAACCATGTCAACCTGGGTCACACCGGCATCGTAACACAACTCGCAGCTGCCGGAATAACACATCAGTATGATGAGTTTACAACGTTTAACTTGGTAGGTTTAGCTGACTTAACAGACGGTAACTGGACTGCAACCGGCACACTGACATCGGTTCTCGCAGANNTATGACTGCACAGGTCATGGATGAAGAAAAAAAGCAAAAAATCTTAAACGCAAGCATAGAAGAGTTCAGCAAAGGCTATTCCTTGGCGTCAACCAATGAAATAGTAAGAAAAGCAGGTGTCTCCAAAGGCCTTCTATTCCACTATTTCGGGAGCAAGAAGAATCTCTTCATTACCGTTTTCAAGGAAGCCATGTCAAGACTGGAGAAGAGACTGCTTGCGTTATATGAGGCTGATCAAGAGAACATAAAAGGCGATATCTTCCATCGCCTCACAAAGATTGCCTTGATGAAACTGAGACTCTTTCAAGACGAGCCTGCTCTCTATCAGTTTGTTGCAACAGCGCTGCAAGATTCACCGGAGGACATAAAGCAGGAATTACAAGCCTTGATTGATGTAGCTGCAGAAGACGGAAGGATTAAGTTTTTAGGTGAAATCGGCTTCAGGGATCTAAGGCCTGACGTGGACCCTCATAAGGCGCTAAAGCTCATCCAACTAGTCATGGACGGGCTGCAAAAAGAATACTTGGCGAGAAAAGACCTTACGGCCTTGGACTGGGATATTGAAGTAGCTGAGTTCACAGAGTACATGGAAATGCTAAGAAAAGGCCTGGAAAGGAAGGAAGTGGATTAAGGCCTCCCGCAACCTAGGGAAAACGCTGGGAGGCTATGCTCCTAGCCGTCCTATATCCTGTCTTGCCCACGAGCCTTCGAAAGTAACACACGAAAAGCCTTGGTATGCAGAAGAAGCAGCCTCTTCCACAGACCTTCCTCTACCGACTACATTTAAGACACGTCCCCCGGATGAAACGAGCCTCTCTCCGTCCAAGCGGGTCCCAGCGTGGAAAAGCAGGATGCCGTCTCTCTCTGCCCGGTCCTCATGGATGTGGATCTCCTTACCTAGCTGAGGGTGCTCAGGGTATCCTGAAGACGCAGCTACCACGCATACGCATGCCCCATCCAGCCAGTTAATCGTTGTGGAAGAGCATGTCCCTTCAACAGCCGCCTCCAACACGTCAACAAGATCTGATTCCATCATCGGTAAGATCGCCTGCGTTTCCGGGTCGCCGAACCTGGCGTTAAACTCGAGCACCATCGGCCCTTCGGAGGTCAGCATCAATCCTGCGTAAAGGACTCCCACGTAAGGACGGCCTTCCGCGGAAAGGCCTCTTATCGTAGGCATCACTATCTTCTCCATAATCATCTCCTGCAAAGAGCTATCAAACGAAGGAGCAGGGACAATCGCACCCATGCCTCCGGTATTCGGTCCCTTGTCACCGTCTTTGGCGCGTTTATGGTCTTTTGCGCTGATAAGTGGAATAGCGGACATACCGTCAGTGACTACGAGAAAACTCACCTCACAACCGATAAGGCAGTCCTCAACAACAATCTCGCTACCTTCAGTAAGGTGCGAAATCATATCTATTCCCTTCTCAGCCTCGTCCGGGGTGTAGGCAACCACTACGCCTTTCCCTGATGCAAGCCCGTCCGCCTTCACTACAATAGGTGTTCCGCGCTGCCTGACGTAACGTTTTGCTGCGCCTATATCTTTGAACGTCCTGCAGTCGGCTGTGGGAATCCGATGCCTCTTCATGAACTCTTTCGCCCATACCTTGCTGGTTTCGATGGATGCTGCAGCCTTACTCGGGCCGAATACAGGTATACCAAAGCGCATCAACTCATCAGATAAACCGAGAGCAAGGGGGGCTTCAGGTCCGATGACAACAAGGTCCACATTCTTTCCAAGAGCAAAACGGACCAATTCATGTACATCAGTTGCACAAATGGGAACACACTCAGCGAGCCTATGCATGCCGGGATTTCCGGGTGCTGCATATATCCGGGACACCCGGGGGCTTGCATGAAGTTTCCAAACCAGGGCGTGCTCTCTCCCTCCACCACCGACCACAAGTATGCTAAGATCATCCTGTTTCACTGCTCTTCCTCCTGCGGCAACCGTGTCCGTCAATTGCAGGTATTCAATCCGCAATAATCAATGTTCAGTGCCTGAAGTGACGAACACCTGTAAATACCATGGTCATTCCATGTTCATTTGCAGCGTCTATGCTTTCCTGGTCTCGGATTGAGCCTCCGGGCTGTATAATCGCAGTTACGCCTGCCTTTGCGGCAACGTCTATGCCGTCTCTGAATGGGAAAAATGCATCTGACGCCATGACAGCACCTTGAGCCTTTACGCCTGCATGCTCCACTGCTATCTTCACTGAGCCTACACGGTTCATCTGGCCTGCTCCAACACCGATAGTGGCATCGTCCTTCCAAAGCACTATTGCATTGGACTTCACGTGCGAGACAACTTTGAACGCTGACAAAAGCCACCTAATCTCCTGCTCTGTGGGATGCCGGCGAGTTACGACTTTAAGAGACTCAAAATCAAGGTCTTGCGGAGTATCAGGGCTTTGCGCGATGAATCCTCCGTCTATCCACCTGACATCAAGTTCGGGAAGGTTATCTTCATAATCCTCAGGAAGGATAAGAACTCGGAGGTTAGGCTTCTTGGCAAGCATTGCCAGGGCTTCATCTGTAATGCCAGGTGCCAGGACTGCTTCAACAAAGGTTTCTGTAAGCCGTCCGGCAGTGTCCGCATCAACCATCCCTGTCAGCCCGACTATGCTTCCGAAGGCAGATACAGGATCAGCCTCGCGCGCTCTGACATACACGTCTTCGAGACTGCCTCCCACTGCCACACCGCACGGGTTCGTATGCTTAATGACGACTGCAGCAGGTTGTCCTCGGAATTCCCTCATGATTCTGAGAGCCGCATCAGCGTCAAGCAGGTTGTTGAAAGAGAGAGGTTTGCCTTGGAGGAGCTTGGCACCGGCAATGCCTGAGTAAGGAGGATCTCCCGCTGCATAAAACGCACCAACCTGATGAGGATTCTCACCGTATCTCAGGTCAAAAGCCTTTCTTCCGTTGACAGTTATTACAGAGCCAAACCGGTTCGGAGACTCATCGGACAATCGGTTGTTAAAATAGCCTGAAATCGCAGCATCATATTGAGAAGTGTGCCTGAATGCCTGAGCAGCCAGGTTAACGCGTGTTGCTTCTGATACTTCGCCTTTTGACCTAAGCTCTGAAATAACAAGGTCGTATTGAGCCGGATCCGTTACGACTGTAACCCGCTCATGGTTCTTCGCAGCTGCACGCACCATAGTCGGCCCGCCGATGTCGATGTTCTCAATGGCTTCTTCCCAGGTGACACCTGGTTTGGCTATCGTTTTCTCAAATGGGTACAGGTTCACTGCCACGAGTTCAATAGGCTCGATTTCATGATTCTTTAGCTCTTCCTGCTGCTCGGAGGTTCTTCGTGCAAGTATCCCTGCATGTATCGCCGGATGTAAGGTCTTTACTCTGCCTCCCAAGATTTCAGGAAACCTCGTAACCTCAGATACCGAAGTGACAGGAATTCCTGCTTTAGTAAGCTCCGCAGCAGTTCCTCCCGTGGACAGGATCTCAAAACCTAAGTCGTGTAACGCCTTTGCGAACTCAACTACACCGGATTTGTCGTACACACTTATGATCGCTCTTCGTTTTGCCATTTCATCAGCCTCCGTCTATAGTGACCTTTCTTCCATCTGTTCGGACTCGTCCGGAAAGCACGGCGTTGATACATTCAACCAGAAGAGAGTGCTCTTCAACTAAGATCCTGGCTGCAAGTGTATCTTCTGTATCATCAGGCAAGACAGGCACCACCCTTTGACCGATTATGGGGCCTGTATCAACCCCTTCATCTACAAAATGCACTGTGCACCCTGCATACTTCACCCCGTAATCCAGGGCCTGCTTCTGAGCCTGAAGCCCCTTGAACGCAGGAAGGAGCGACGGATGGATATTTATGACCTTTCCCGGAAACCGTTCCAGAAAGGATCTCCCTAAAAGCCTCATGAACCCCGCAAGGACTACCAAATCAGGTGATAAGCGCCTGACTGCTTCTAAAAGACCCAGGTCGAATTCGTTCTTTGATGCGTACGACTTGCGGTCGACTACAACCTGTGGTATTCCATGGCGTCTGGCTCGTTCCAGCGCAACAGCATCAGGACTGTCAGAGACAAGGGCCACTACCTTTCCTAACAGCCTCCCTGACTCACTCGCGTCGATTATCGCCTGAAGGTTTGTCCCTCTCCCTGAAGCCAAGACGACAATCCGGAACTCCGGCTGTATTACACTATTCATGGGCGAATAACACCTCGCCGCTTCCGGGAATAACCCGGCCTACCACATAGCAACGTTCTCCTGACGAGGCAAGAGTACTTAAGGCAGTGTCGACGTCTTCCGGCCTCACCACGACGATAAAGCCAAGCCCCATATTGAAGGTGCGTCTCATTTCATAATCGTCTATATTGCCAAGCCGTTGCAGCAAACGGAAGATGGGAGGGATACACCATGATCCCGGATCCAGCCGGATAGATAACCCAGGCGGCAGCATTCTCGGAGGATTATCAATGAGCCCGCCTCCTGTTATGTGAGCAAGGCCTCGGACTTCCACAACCTCAGCAAGATTGAGGATGGATTTTACATAAATCGCGGTAGGTTCCAGGAGTTCATCTGCGAGAGGGCGTCCCAGCTCGTCCGGCTCATCTGATAAGCTAAGGTGCGCAATATCAAATAATACGTGCCTGGCCAGGGAAAAACCATTGCTGTGAAGGCCTGATGACGCCAGCCCGATAACGACGTCCCCCGCCTGAATCGCGCTGCCGTCGATTATTTCTGACCGTTTGACCGCACCTACTGCAAAACCTGCTATATCGTAGTCGTCTCCCACATAAAACCCGGGCATTTCCGCAGTCTCACCGCCTAAGAGCACACATCCGGCCCTTCTGCAGCCTTCTGCGATTCCGGAGACAATAGCCTGTACTTTTTTGGGATCGATCTTGCCTTGCGCAAGGTAATCCAGGAAGAAAAGGGGTTTTGCCCCTGATGTGACTACATCGTTGACACACATGGCAACTGCGTCGATCCCGATGGTGTCGTGCCTGTTTGCCTCAATGGCAACGCGGAGTTTGGTCCCTACCCCGTCTGCTCCGGCTACAAGCACCAAGTCGTCAGATCCTCCGGAACCCAGCATAAAGCTGCCGCCGAATCCGCCCAGTCCGCCGATAAAGCGGTCAGAAGGCATGTCCTTTAGGACGTCCTTGATAAGTTCGACAGCTTCCATCCCTCTGTCGATGTCAACTCCGGATGCGGAATACGTTGCCCGCACCTTTTCCCCAACCTTGCCTTTCTCAGGTTTGCCCTGGGTGTCAGAGTTGTCAGGTTGGGGTCCTGCTGCCGATTTTCCCGGTATCACTGGGTAGCAACCACCAAAACAACCCAGGCAAAAACCTGTGTCCTGTGCACCTGCATTTTTCATTGCCTCAAGCAAACCTTCACGGCTCAGGTAATGCAAGCTATCTGCACCGGTCATCTCAAGTACCGAGCTTATTCCGTTTGAAGCTGCCAAAAGCTCATCGCCTGTCAGGTTTGTGCCTATACCGTAGTAACATCTGTGAGTTACAGGCGGAGAGGCGATCATTAGTCCTACGCTCTTTGCCCCCGCCTCCCTCAGAAGCCTCACCAATCTCGCGCCGGTCGTGCCTCTTACAATAGAGTCATCGACGACCAGCACATGCTTACCGTCTACAGCTTGACGAACTGCGTTTAGCTTCAGTCTCACCCCAAGGCGCCTGGCATCCGGTTCAGGCCGGATAAATGTCCTACCCAGGTAGCGGTTTCTGACAAGGCCGTATTCGAAAGGTATCCCACTCTCACGGGCGAATCCTAGGCCTGCCTCAACTCCCGCCTCAGGGACAGGGACTACGATGTCTGCCTTAACCTTGTGTTCCCTGGCAAGCATCCTGCCCATTTCGTGTCTGGCCTGGCTTACATTAACGCCTTCAATGATGCTGTCAGGCCTTGCGAAGTACACGTACTCGAAGATACACATGGCTTTCCCAGGGCGCGGCCTGCCTTCTACCCTGCGCAACCCGTTCTTGTCTATTATCACTATTTCCCCCGGTTCTACCGGCCCAATGAGTTCAGCACCGATGACATCAAGGGCACAGGATTCTGACGCAACTACCCAGCCTCCGGGGAACTGGCCTACGCACAACGGCCGAAATCCTCTGGGATCTCTCATTGCGATAAGTGTGTCCCGGGTCATAAGTACAACGGAATAGGCGCCTTCGAGCTCAGCCATGCAGCGCCTGATTTTGTTCTCCAGGCTTTCGTTTCCGTACTTTGCCAGCAGACACCCGATGAGCTCCGCATCAGACTTAGTTTGAAATGCGGCGCCTGATGCACTCAAGGATGCTCGAAGTTCGTCTGCGTTAACCAGGGAACCGTTTGTAGCGATAGCAACGTCCCCCCATGGATAGTGGAAAAGGAGAGGCTCCGCATCTGATATTCCGCTTGAACTGCCTTTTGAGTAAAGCACATGACCGATTGCTATGTTGCCGCTTAGTTTTTCAAATGCGGTTTGGTGGAACACCTCTGCCACTAAGCCCATACCTTTATGCAGCCGGATCCCGTTACCGGGCGATGCAGAAGCAATTCCGGCACCTTCCTGGCCGCGATGCTGAAGGGCTTGGAGGCTGTACATGCACCGTTCAACAGCAGATGCGTCCTGGCAGATAATCCCTGCGATTCCACAGTGGTCATGCCAGTCGTCTCCCGAACCATGCTGTATATCTACTAGGTCATCTGCAAGGTGATGCCTCTTGTTTGATAGGTCAGCCCACTCATTCTCGGGCGCAGGCGCCCCGGCTGACATTAGCCTTCGTTCGTAAGCCATGAGCACGCCTCCTGATAAATCCGTAAAATCTCTGAGATCCCGATCTCCAGGGCAACCTCTCTTATGCTCTCGACTGAATCATCTGAGCACGCTGCACCACCCATCTGCCGGCTTCTACGAACAACAAGGCTCTCACCGCATACATTGCCAATGACTGTAAGAGGAACATTTGCTGCCTTCGCCATGGCTTCTATCTCCTCATGATTCACAGGGTCAAAAGATATGAGCATCCGTGCGCCTGACTGGCTGAACAAATAATGGTCCAACCTTATACCGTTAACGACAACTTCGGCTCCTCTACGTCCTAAGACACATGCATCTGCCAACGCTACAGCGATTCCGCCTTCTGAGACAGCTGCACAAGACGAAAGCAGCCGTTTTGCCGTCAAGAGCTTGATAAGATTTAGCAAGGCTTCTTCAGCCTCAAGGTCTACGTCGGGCACCCGGCCCCCTTCTATTCCATGCACTTGCACAAGGTATTCGCTTGCCCCGATCTCAGGCTCCGTTCGTCCTAGGACAGCGACTTGGCCTCCCCTCTCCTTGAACCCGGCTGTAATGAGACTCCCCATCTCCTCTACCAGGCCTACCATACCTACTGCAGGTGTCGGATGGACGGAAACTCCTCCGGATTCATTGAAGAAGCTGACGTTGCCGCCTGTAACAGGGATCCCTAGCCTTTCGCAAGCTGCGGACATCCCTTCAACAGCCTTCTTAAACTGCCACATTACCTCAGGGTTTTCAGGGTTTCCGAA
>FIZM01000190.1 GCA_900019985.1 uncultured Clostridia bacterium | reverse complement strand
TGGGCTTTGCGGTGCCGGTGAATATAGCAAAATCAGTCATGGATGACTTGATTAGCGGAAAGAAGATAACGTACCCCTGGATAGGAGTCCAACTCCAGAGCCTCACCTCTGACCTGGCTGAGTACTTCGGACTTCGTGAGAATGCAGGAGCAGTCATAGCTTATGTATACCCTGACTCCCCTGCTGAAGAAGCCGGGCTGCGAGCAGGCGACATAGTCCTTAAGCTTGACAACACTGAGATCAAGAATATAACAATGCTCCAGGAAGAGGTCAGAAAGAGGAGCGCCGGAGACAAAGTTGTGCTCCAGGTGTGGCGAGATAGGAATTACATGCTTCTGACCGTGACCTTGGGCGAAATGCCTGATGAGTAAAGAGGTGCGGAACGTCTTCGGCGAGCGATAATCCAGACTGAAGGCTGCCTGATCCGTAACGCTTAATCCGTAACGGCGCAGGCAGTCTTTTTTGATGACTTTCTCAAGGAAAGAATCCATAATCATAGTATAATAGCATCATAACAAAACACGTGACGAATAATGGGAAACTTAGAGAGGGGAAAACTCTATGTCAGATGTCAGGCGCCTCTACAGAAGCAGATCCGATAAAAAGCTAGGTGGAGTATGCGGCGGATTAGCAGAGTATTTCCAGTTGGATCCAAGCCTTATACGCCTCGCTTGGATTATATTCGCAGTGCTTGGCGGTTCAGGCGTTCTCGCCTACATCCTTGCTTGGATTGTCATTCCCGAGCAACCGTAGGCAACCTATTACTTCCCTTGGCCTACACACAAGGATAAGGAAGAGGGCCTTTGAGGACCTTCCGGTGCTAAACACGAGACCTCTCCAATGGCTTAGAGCAGGCCTTCCTCCCTATTTGTCTGCTTGGGCTATCATACAGGAAAAACCCCGGAGCGAAACTTATCGCTTTCGCCAGAAGTCCGGGATGAAGAGGACCAAAACCGTGAAAAGCTCCAGCCTGCCCAGGAGCATGCAAGCACTGAGAACCCATTTACCCAAGGCAGGGATGGATTGATAAGCAACAGGCGGACCTACGACCATAAGGGCAGGACCTGCGTTACCCAAGGTTGCCGCCACAGCAGAGGCGCTACTGACGAAGTCGAGGCCGAATCCGCTCATAATCAGTGAACCGCTGACAAATATCGCCATGTATAAAAAGAAAAAAGCAGTGACTGTATCAACGACATTACGGGAAATGGCAAGCCCGTTTATCTTCGGCAATGTGACAGCCCGTGGATAAATGAAGCGAAAGACCTCATTGTATACGTGTTTTATCAGGATAAGAACCCTTCCAACTTTAATTGCACAAGCCGTAGACCCGGCACATCCGCCTACAAACACTAAAGTCATGAGGATCGCTTTGGAGAAAGCAGGCCACGCATGAAAATCCACAGTGGCAAAGCCTGTTGTGGTGATTATTGAAACCACCTGAAAGACACAATGCCTAAATGCCTCTCTTAGGCTTTGAAAACTATCTGATGCGAGAAGGCTGTTTGCCAGCAACAGAAGAGTTGCAGCTACAATAAGAAACACATAAAACTTAAACTCGTCATCGCGGAAGAATCCCCGAAGGCTCCTACCGGTAAAGGCACGGTAATACAGAGTAAAATTGACACCTGCAAGAAACATGAATAGAGTGATAATCCAATGGATTCCAGGGCTTCGCCATGCGCCTACGCTCGCTGCCTTAGTGGAGATGCCCCCTGTAGCCATTGTGGCAAAGGCATGGTTCACTGAATCGAAAAGGCTCATCCCTGCCAGACAGAGCAAGATTATCTCCATTGCAGTGAATCCAACGTATATCAGCCAGAGAGTCTTTGCAGTCTCTTTGATCCTGGGAACGATCTTTTCAGGAACCGGTCCGGGCACTTCTGCCCTGAATAGCCTGCCTCCTCCGACACCTACACCCGGCAGGACCGCAATAAAGAGAACTATGATACCCATTCCACCCAGCCAGTGTAGGAGACTCCTCCAAAACAGAAGCCCTTTGGACAGGGCTTCAATGTCTCCCAGGACTGTAGCTCCGGTAGTGGTGAAACCGGACATAGCCTCAAAAAAAGCATCGGTATACGTTGGACAGGTGCCTGAGAGGAGAAATGGCAAAGCTCCAACAGCCGCCGCAGTGATCCACCCTAGGGTGACTATGATGAAAGACTCCTTGACAGTTGGCTCTTTGCTTGTGGAGAAACCTTTCTTTATCAAAACACCGAGGCCTATGGCAATAGCTGCACTTATCAGGAACGATTGAAAGCCCACTTCCCGGAAGTAGATAGATATGGTCATGGGAACAAGCATAAACAGTCCTAAAAGGATAGCCAACGTCCCAACCATATTAAATGCAGATCTGATATTCAAGATGAAGTCGCCTCACAAGACCGGTCATTTACAGTGTTTTTCACTCTGCTACTTCAGATAACTCTCAAGCTGCGGCACTACTGAGGACATGGCAAAAACGACGATACTGTCTCCCGGTAGAAGAACAGTGTTTCCCCTGGGGATAATAACTGAATCCCCTCGGATAACTGACGCGACTATCGAGCCTCTGGGAAAGTTCAAATGCCTGAGAGGCTTATTAGTTATACTTGCAGCAGGCGGAAGGCTAATCTCCATGACTTCCAGGTTGCCTTCACCCAGCAGAGTAAGGGACACAACATTCGCCTTATGGACGAGACGCAGTACAGTGCCGGCCACAATCATCCTGGGGATAACAACAGAGTCTATACCCATCTTGGATGCTACCGGTAGATAATCGTCCCTTTCCAGTTTGATAACGACACTTTGAATCCCTGCACTCTTCGCCATGAAGCCCGCTAAGAGGTTTGTCTGGTCCTCGCCTGTCAGTGCAACAAAAGCGTCCAGAGATTTTATGCTCTCGTCCTCGAAAAAGTCAGGTTTAATACCATCGCCATGGATAACTAAGGCATGCTTCAACTCGCCGGCTAAATACTGACAGACCTCTTCATCCTGTTCAATCACTCTTACAACCGGAATGTACTTCCTGTGTCGTTCCAGATATCTGGCCAACAGAAGGCCGGTCCTTCCTCCGCCTAGAATTGCCACACTTCTGACAGCATGTTCCCGTGTCCCCACAAGCCAGCTCATCTCTGTGGGAACACCGGTTTTTCCAACAATAAAAATGTCGTCTCCCGGTAGGATCTGCGTGCCGCCATGGGGCACCAGGGCTTCACCGCCACGGAGAATCGCTCCCACTGTACATGACGTGAGAGCTGCTTCCTCCAGGGTCATTCCTGCAATAGGGGAATTCTCCTGAACTCTAAAGCCTAACATCTGAGCTTTTCCATCAGCAAAGTATTCGACTTCTATTGCGTCAGGCGTTCTAAGATGCTTAAACACCTCATACGCCACGGTCTCCTCGGGGTTGATAATGACGTCAATACCTAATCGCTTCGTAGACAGTTCACTGTCGGAAAGCCCTTGGTATTCAGAATTTCTGATGCGCGCAACTGTTTTCTTAACACCGAAATGCTTGGCAGTCATACATGCCACCATGTTGACCTCATCACTGTCAGTTGCCGCAACAAACAGGTCCGAGTTTCGTAGTCCTGCATCCTCTAAGACTTGTCCGCTGGCACCGTTCCCATGCACAGTCATTACATCCAGGTTTTCCCGCACTTCCGTCAGCGCTTCTTCCCTGGAATCTACAACTACTACATTGTGTCTGGCTTCTGCCAGCATCTTCGCAAGCTGAAACCCGATTTTTCCGGCCCCGACAACTACAACTGTCAAGTCCACACCCCTTTTCGTCTTAGAGGTATTCTGCGCATACAAAGGGTTTCCCTGCTACCTATGACTTTCGCCAGATGTCCCGAAAAGCCTCTGCGTAATGTAACATAAGTGTCCTCCCTTTCCCGCAAATTGTCAAGATCATGGTCAAAGGATAAAACCGCTCCGGTAAATCACCACGATTATGGCCAAAAAGATAGAATTGCTCCGGCAAACCGTCAGGATTATAGTCAAAAAGATAAAGCCGCCGGGGCGATTACATGCCCGTATCACTGG
>FIZM01000189.1 GCA_900019985.1 uncultured Clostridia bacterium | reverse complement strand
TCGTTGCAATCACCGGCAATCCTGTATTACCGACAAACGAACGAGTATACGGTAGCGCTGTGTCGCAACCAGCAGGATTTTGCCATAAGAAACGGAATACTAAAACAATGTACGGAGTATTAGCCGTTCTATACTAAGCCGCTCGCCGCGAGTCATCAAACGTCCCGGCAAGTTCATTCCAAGGCAATCCGAAAACAAGAAAGACTGCTGCTACACACGACTACCACATCCTGCGAGGTGTAGGTCGTGACCAGGGCCACCACCGGTAGATACGATCCCTTACAACCTTATTTGGAGGATGCCATCCGCAGAGCCGATAGGATGCGGTTTATTGTCTCCTTTGTTATGGAGTCAGGGGTAAAGCTTATTATCCCCCAGCTTAAGATGGCTGTGGATAGAGGAGTCCAAATCCAGCTTTTGACCGGTTTCTATCTGTCTATAACCGAGCCTTCTGCACTGTATTACCTGTATGACCAATTGGGTTCAAGTATTGATATTCGTGCCTACGCGGAGTCCGTAAGAGCGTTTCATCCGAAGTCATACATCTTTGACTATGAGGATGACGCTGAGGTATTTGTCGGTTCGTCCAATCTTTCCCGCTCTGCATTAACCACAGGGGTTGAATGGAATTATCGCTTCCTAAAGAGCGAACATCCCGACGATTACCTGCGGTTTTCCAAAACATTTGATGAGCTGTTTCACTGCTTTTCGCAGCAGGTAACACCGGAAACGCTCAAAGAATATGCTTTGCGATGGAAAAAACCTGCCCTTCTGAGACTGGTCGATGGACCGGTGCCTTTGGAGCCGCCTCCGAGGCCTGAGCCGCGCGGGGCTCAGATAGAAGCCCTCTACTACTTGAAGCAAGCACGTGAAGAAGGAGTGACTAAGGGACTTGTAGTGGCCGCGACCGGTGTAGGCAAAACTCACCTGGCAGCATTTGATGCCTTACCGTTTAACCGGGTGCTTTTCCTGGCACACCGTGACGAAATAGTGAGGCAGGCACATGATGTTTTCTATCAGTTAAGGCCCGAGTCTCGCCTGGGTTTCTATACGGGGACACAAAAAGACGAAGGGGCGGATGTCTACTTCAGTACCGTACAGACACTCAGCAAGAGTGAGCATTTAGAGGCTTTCCCCAGAGACTATTTCGACTACATAGTGATAGACGAATTCCATCATGCAGCTGCTGAAAGCTATCGAAGAGTACTGGATTATTTTGAGCCGGATTTCCTCCTGGGCTTGACTGCTACACCTTTTCGCATGGATAACCAGGACATCTTCGCCCTTTGCGATGATAATGTCATCTATGAGATTTCACTGAAACAATCGATTGAAAGAGATTTGCTGGTGCCGTTTAAGTATTACGCCATCTATGATCCTACCGATTACGACCGAATAGAAACGGCAAACGGACGCTATGTAGTTGAAAACCTTGAACGGCAGTTATCCTACGAGGAAAGAGCGAATCTGATCCTTGAACAGTACTTGCGATTTGCAGGCGAACGTACTCTGGGGTTTTGCGTATCCATCAAGCACGCTGAGTACATGGCAGAGTACTTCAGTGCTAACGGGGTGGAGGCGGCTGCCGTTCACAGCGGTTCACAGAGAAACGGATATGTAGCGGATAGGATTGAAGCGGTAGAAGCCCTTGAACGAGGCGAGATAAGGGTTATCTTCGCAGTAGACATATTCAACGAAGGTGTTGACATTCCTTCCCTCGACACAATCATGTTTCTCAGGCCCACTGAGTCGTACGTGGTATTCCTCCAGCAGCTCGGAAGAGGTCTTCGCAAGTATCCGGGTAAAGAGTATCTCACTGTAATAGACTTTATCGGCAACTACAAAAGAGCGCATTACATACCTCTTCTTTTAGCAGGCGAGAACCCGTTGACTGCCGAGTCTTCCAGGTTGCCTCGAGTAGAAGACTACGAATTCCCTGAAGGCTGTGTGGTCAACTTCGACCTTCGCATCATCGACCTGTTTGAAGAACTTGCTGCACGTGATCCGCTACCCGTGAGGATGAAGGATACATACCTTCGGATTAAGCAATCTCTCGGCAGAAGACCGACAAGGCTGGATATATACAAAGGTAGCGATATACCCATCAGAGAATACTTAAGAGAAGGGTGGCTTAGGTTCTTGGAGTCTGTGGGAGATCTTGAGCCTGAAGAAGAAAGCTGGCTTGGCACTCCGGCAGAGGACTTTCTTATTGAGGTTGAGCGGACCCACTTCACCAAGGCTTACAAGATACCCACGATCAAAACCTTCCTACGTGAAGGCACTATTGTGCCAAAAGTCAGGCTACAGGAGATTGCCGGTGAAATGATGGCATTTTACAGGGATAACCCTGTTCACCAGAAAGACTTGAGGGATGGTAGCAACAAGAACTGGAGAGAGTGGGGAATAAAGGAGTTTGCCAGATTGGCAAAGGTAAACCCCGTGCGTTATCTGTCCAAGGGGCGGTTCTTCCATTATGATGAGGTAAATAAGGTTATGTACCTGAACCCGGAAGTTGAACCGTTCCTGTCTCCGCAACTTGCAGCCCATGTAGAAGATATTCTGGAGTTCCGCAGGATTGACTATTTTCGACGCAGGTTTAAAGACTAACGTGAAAAGGATGAGGCCGATGCCTGAATGTGTATTTTGTAATGTTCCGAAGGATGAAATCATAGCTGAAAACGAACTGGCTCTAGCTTTCTTTGACAGGTACCCTGTCAATCAAGGCCATACCCTCATAGTAACTAAACGGCATGTAGAAACGTATTTTGATGCCACGCTGGAGGAGAAGGACTCCATTACCCGCCTGCTAATCGATGTGAAGAAAAAGCTTGACGAAGAATTTCATCCTGACGGCTACAACATAGGGGTCAACGTAGGAGCAGCCGGTGGGCAGACAGTATTTCACCTGCACGTTCATGTGATTCCGCGGTATCGCGGCGATGTGCCGGATCCACGAGGCGGCATCCGCCGCATCAAGAAGCCTCTGGTTCC
>FIZM01000188.1 GCA_900019985.1 uncultured Clostridia bacterium | reverse complement strand
ACTTCACGAGGCTCGGCATCAAGGTCAATAGCACCGGTGGGACACACCTCAACGCACACTCCGCACCTGTCACAGGAACTGTCATCCAACACGAATTCGCTGGGAAGGCTTCGATGGCTTGGGCGGTATATTGCTTTGCGCGGAGGCATGCCGGTATAAGCAGGCATATCTACCTCAACCGGGCAGACTTCTTCACACCTACCGCAGGAGTCACAGAATCCCTGGTTCACGTATTCAGGTTTTCGCTCAATAGCGACGGTGAAATCGCCTGCTTTCCCCCGGACGTTCTTTACACGACTGTTTGTCATAACACTTATCAAAGGATGTCGAGAGACCTCTATCATAGGACAGTAAGCCTGCCCGGGTATTGCCATATTGCAAACGCCGCAGTTCGGTGTAGGGAACGTCCTGTCCAGCAATGTTACAAGGCCACCACATGCGGGAGATGAATCCACAAGAAATACCCTAACTCCGGCCTCAGCCAGGATCAGAGAGGCATGCATCCCCGCGACTCCACCTCCCACGATGAGGACCGCTCCGGTGTCTCTTCTCCGCCCTGCTTCCGGCATAGCTCTTTTCACACCCTTACTCGAGTGGTTGTGTCAAAGCATTCGAGTAGGTTAACTCACCGCGTCCTACCAGGTTATATCACTGCATCGATCATAGACATTACCTGGGATGTTTCCATGTTCCTCTGGCTTGTGGCGCCGCTGGGGCAAGCAACCTGACATGCGCCGCACCCTTCACAGAGGACTTCGTTTACTGCAGCGAGCTTGCGCTGTACATCAAGAGTCCTTGCATCATAAGCGCAAACCTCAATACACAGGCCGCAACCTGTACACAATTCTTCATCGACAACTGCAACTTCAGGCGAATGGGAAAGGGTATCTGAGGAAAAAAGCGCCAGGGCCTTCGCTGCAGCAGACCCTGCTTGCGTCACGGAATCCGGAATGTCTTTCGGCGCCTGTGCACACCCGGCAATGTAAATGCCCCTTGTCAGGCTTTCAACCGGCCGCAGCTTCGGATGGGCTTCAGATAAGAAACCCCACTCGTCAGTGGATATCTTAAGAAGCCTGGCAAGCTCCCGCTGGCCTTCTGCCGGGACGATAGCTGTCGCAAGGACCACCATATCAGCGTGAATCCGGACTTTCTTATTTGAAAGAGTGTCAACACCGAAAACCACTACCTTGCCGTCCTCCTCAAGAACCCTGGACACCCTACCTCTAAGATAAAGGACGCCTTCGTCTTCCACTGCACTCTGCACAAACTCTTCGTACCCTTTGCCGCCTGCTCTGATATCCATATAAAAGACGTACGGCTGCCCGTCCGGGACTTTATGCTTGTAGAGCCGGGCATGCTTTGCCGTGTACATGCAGCAGATCTTGGAGCAATA
>FIZM01000187.1:401-2596 GCA_900019985.1 uncultured Clostridia bacterium | reverse complement strand
GGGACTGCCGGTGTGACAAGTGAGAGCAAGAAAATCAGGTACGCAGTAGATGAGAGCATAAGTCTCCTTTATGAACTTGAGGAGTTCAGGGACAACGCTTACGTGGCTGCAGTGAATACCTTAGACATACTGGGTATGTATGACGATACTGTAAGCAATTTAATCAGTGTCCAGAGGGCGTTGGAAAAGGCAATGGAATCCATTGGCAAGAGTCCTGACGGCACTCTTGGACAGCGGGAGGCTGCTGCTTTAGAAAAAGTCATAAATGAGGCCATAGGTGTCGTAGATTCCCTGGAATCCGCTATTCAGGATATGGACACCTTTGAAGAGCAGGCAAGAGAGGTCCTTGCCATATTGTCGTCAAAGGAAGATGAGTTCCTGGAGGAAGTCGAATCCTCAGGTGAGATGTCTCCTGAGCTCCGGGAGAGGCTGCACATGGTCACGTACCTTCTGGATTTATTCGGTATTCAGGCAATAGAGAGGGCACAGGCGATCGATGCCTTTTTGAAAGAAGCAAGCCCTATTACCTCTCAGTTAGCAGCGTGGAAATCAGCTCTGGAGAGTCTTTTCCAACAGATGTCAGGTATTCGAGCGGTGCTGTCTACAGGTCAGGCAGGCAACATATTATCTGAGATGCTGGATGCCACTAACAACGTGCTTATCCAGGCCCAGGCAATGGATATTCCCGGTTTGGAAGATGCCATAAGTGAAGCTGCGAAGAACCTTGAGGCAGTTAAAGCTATTGATACAGGGGCGATAGTAGATGAGCTTCAGCATGTAAAGGATTCATTACCGGATCTCCGCGACGATGAAGTAGGAAGGTCTATTCGACTCATTGACCGCTACATCGGCGGTGAAGTAATCCCAGGTGACAGTCTTGTGGTTTTCGTTGATGCAAAGACGGATCTGAAGAAGGCAAAAGGCCTGGCAAAGGAGATGTTCGGGAAAGAAGTCAGTGTATACACAAGTCCTGCAGGATTGCTGGAGCCGGGGGTAAGGAGTGAAGTCTACAGGGTTCTTTACGAGGCGCGGGCTTCAGTTGCAGCCATCATCTCGGTTGTTGTGACTTTTCTTGCGCTAATTTTGGATCATGCCGCGATTGTAAGTGCGATGCGAGTGTTCAAAAAGCCGCGCCAAGGCCTGATCTATTCAATGACAGTCGGTGCAGTAATCCTCACTTTGCAGTTTGCAGCCACAGGAGCGAAGATCCCCTATATAAACCTATGGCATGTCAGTGCAGCAGGAGCTTTAATCGGGCTTCTGGTGGCAGGGCAGTCCGATAGGATCAGTCCTGTGCCTGAAGACGAGGTGGTTGCAGGCATAGTCATGGGCCTGACATATACGCAGATAATGCGCGAGATCGTAGTGCCTTCCTCAAGGCCGGGCCTCTTATCGTTTATGAACAGGCCGAAGACAATGTTCAAAGGTAATGGAGGGAACTTGCGTGTCTCCCGTTCTCTTAGTTGAAAACCTTGCAAAAAGCTACGGAAAGAACCAGGCAGCATTATCCGGGGTCGACCTCAGAGTTTTGCGCGGTGAAACGATTGTCGTCACAGGCCCTTCAGGATGTGGCAAATCTACCCTGCTAAGATGCATCGTACGATTGATAAGCCCTGACTCAGGGAAGATTATTGTAACAGGAGAGGACGTAACAACCCTGTCCTATTCACAACTCTTAGATGTCAGAAGGCGCATAGGCTTCGTTTTTCAAAACTCAAATCTTATTCAAAGACTCACAGCCTTGGAGAACGTCTGTCTTCCTCTGTTGGCGTCCGGCGCAAGCCGTGATGATGCTGAACAGAGGGCGCGTAGAGCTTTAGAGCGCGTAGGGCTTGCAGGGAGCGTGATCCATAGGAAGCCTCATCACTTGTCAGGTGGTGAGTGTCAGCGTGTTGCGATAGCAAGGGCTTTAGCGCCTGAGCCTGTACTGATGCTTTGGGACGAGCCTACAGCTTCCCTGGACCCCATTCTTGTCGAAGAAGTGCTGGATGTTATGGAAAGCCTGGCTAAGACGGGTGACACTGCAATGGTGATAGTAACCCATGAGATGAAGTTTGCTCTTAAGGCTGCAGACTGGCTTATCCTTTTGGATAAAGGTAGGATAGTGGAGCAGGGCGAGCCTGTCAAGGTGTTTGATTGCCCCGAGTCCGAGCTGGGCAGGAAGTACAGCCGCCTGCTTGATCTATAGGCTAGGC
>FIZM01000187.1:0-362 GCA_900019985.1 uncultured Clostridia bacterium | reverse complement strand
ACCAAAGCGTAGAGCCTAAGGGTGCTTACGATTGTGAAGGGAAAACAAAGCCAATGTAGAAACATTATAAGATAAACTGGACAAGAACCCGGAATCAGAGGGAAATAGCAGGCATTGAGTGAGACAAGAACAGATTGGCAGACTACCGTATCCAAACCTGTATCTTACGAAGGGCTGGGGCTCCACACCGGTAAACCTGCCCGGGTTACGTTGTTGCCGGGAGAGCCGGACACAGGGGTTTGCTTTGAGAGGTGGGATCTCCCGGAACCTCGCACTGTAAAGGCTGTTTTAGACAACATCGCAGGTTCCAGGCGCGCGACTGATCTTGAGTGCAACGGTGTCGATGTCCGTACGGTAGAGCA
>FIZM01000186.1 GCA_900019985.1 uncultured Clostridia bacterium | reverse complement strand
CAGCTTATTACCACGTCTAACCACGTAGGGACTCATCTTGACGGGCCGCTTCACTTCTGCACTCATGGCAAGGATATCGCCAGCCTGCCTCTGGATTACCTTGTTGGGCCCGGAGTCATCGTAGACCTCAGCGACATTGCAGAAGATTACGGGATTTATACACAGAAAGACATTACAGACAGAGTTGAAGTGAAAAAAGGAGATATTCTCGTTATTAACACCGGATACCACAAGTATGCCTGGGACCAGCCTGAGGCTGATGAAGTCAGGTACATGATAAAGCATCCCGGACCTACCAGAGAGTTTGCTGAATGGTGCAAGGAAATGGAACTGAAATGGCTTGCTGTGGACTGCGGGTCTGCCGACCACCCAATGAACACCAAGATCCGTGAATGGATGCCTGTCCAGGCGAAAGAGGCGGATGAATACCTTAAGAACAAGTACGGCAAAGGCCTTGATGATTTCTTCCCGCCGGCGGATTATCAGATAATGCACACGCTTCTGTTCCCTCACACCATTATCCACGCTGAGAACGTAGGAGGGGACATAGACCAGATCCTTAACAAGAGAATGATTATCGGTTGCTTCCCATGGAGATTTGTCGGCGGCGAATCTTCCATATGCAGGATTGTAGCATTTGATGCTGAGTAGGTGGAATAAATGGGTATTACAGAGCTCCGCAGAGATCTTCTTGAACTTGTGAGAATCCCGGGCCCTTCCGGGTTTGAACAACCTGTGGCAGAGGTGATCCGTAAGAAGGTCGAACCGTATATCTCCACTATCCAAGTGGATGGAATGGGGAACTTGCTTGCCACGAAGAAGGGCCCGGAAGGGGCTCCGACTTTGGCGCTTCTGGCTCATATGGACGAAGTAAGCATGGTTACGACTGATGTTAGAGACGGGTTTGTTTGGTTTGACTTTGTGGTGGACATAAACCCTGCTGTAACTTCGGGTCAGCCTGTTCTGGTACTGACAGAGAAAGGTCCTGTTCCCGGTGTAGTCCGGTCACCCAGCACTCATCTGGGTCAAACCCTAAACCGCCTTTGGATTGATGCAGGGCCGCGCTGTTCACAGGTGGAGCCGGGAGACCCAATAGTATTTGACACAGTCCCGCGATGGTTAAATGATGAGGAGACTCTGCTTGCTTCAAGAGCAGTTGATAACAGGCAAGGGTGCGCTGTTTTGCTTGAGACTGCACGACGCGTGGCAGATGTGGACCTCGATATCAATGTGATGTTTGCCTTTACAGTCCAGGAGGAGATCGGCTGCAGGGGAGCCAGGCACCTTGCAAAGACGGTCCATCCGAAGTGGGCGATTTCCATTGACACCGGGTACGGCGGCGACCCTGAAGCAGGCCCAGGCGTAGGCGTCCCACTGGGGACAGGGCCGGTTATAAGACGGTTTGAGTCAGTAAAGCCGTTAAGAGGTATGCTGTTGTTCTTTGCCGACCCTCAGCTTGTTACTGATCTTAGGGAATCAGCGAAAAGAGCCGATGTTCCTTACAGCCTGGATGTGCGATTTGGCCTGTTTACAGACGCAGCCGGGGTTTACGATGAGTGGTCTGACATAAAATGCGTTTCTATAACAGTACCAAGGAGAAACTCTCATTCACCGTACGAAGTTGTTGACCTTAACACAATGGAACAGACAGCTAGCCTTTTAACTGATTTCATACGAAATCTTCGGTGACGTTCATGGTTTTCAGTTGGTAAACGCAGTGGGGGTGAGGTTTTGGGATTCGAACTTAGTACACTCACAGTATGTCTTGTATCAATCTCCATTGTCTTCCTGGTGACGGGCCTTCTTTGTCTCGTGATTATGGCCCTCAGTGCGGTTACGTCTGAATGAGATTGAGTAGGTGTTCTGGGCGAGTAACGGGCATTAGCTTGTGGCAAGTGGGGGGATATCGTTGTTTTTGAAAACACTAGGGTCAGTCTTAGCTTCCGGCGGACTTATGGGCTTGACAATAGGAAACATGATAATGATCGGAGTTGCCCTTGTCCTCCTTTACCTGGCTATTGTCAAAGGCTTTGAGCCTCTGCTTCTTGTAGGGATAGCCTTTGGGTGCTTGTTAGCTAATATACCGGGAGCGGGCATTTCAGATGAAGGGGGACTTCTTTATTACTTCTATAAATACGGACTGGAAACAGAGATACTGCCGTGTTTGATCTTCCTGGGAATAGGTGCTCTGACTGATTTTACTCCATTGCTTGCCCGGCCTGTAACTTTTCTGCTGGGAGCAGCGGCGCAATTTGGTGTCTTTTTTGCTATGTTCCTCGCAGATATGTTTGGCTTCGGCATTAAAGAGGCAGCTTCTATTGCGATAATCGGTGGAGCAGACGGCCCGACTGCGATTTATCTTAGTGTGAAGCTTGCTCCTCACCTGCTAGGAGCTGTTGCAGTTGCGGCTTATTCGTATATGTCACTTGTGCCTTTAATCCAGCCACCGGTTATTCGCCTTCTAACTACGCAAAAAGAACGCGAGACTGTGATGGAGTATCCCAAGCCTGTACCGAAGACTACGAAAATCCTATTCCCGATTGTTACAACGATTGTCACCTGTATGTTGCTGCCAGATACTACCCCGCTTATAGGCTGCTTGATGCTGGGGAACCTCTTGCGGGAGTCAGGTGTGACGGATCGCTTGTTTAAGACGGCGCAAGGTGAAATGGTTAACATAGTGACTATACTCCTCACCATAGCAGTAGGGGGAACAATGGGTGCTGAAACGTTCTTAACTGTTGCAACCCTTAAAATAATTGCCCTGGGCGCTATCGCATTTGCAGCCAGTACAGCAGGTGGCGTGCTCCTGGGAAAGCTTTTTTACATATTGAGCGGAGGCAAGATAAACCCGATTATCGGTGCAGCCGGAGTGTCAGCAGTCCCCATGGCTGCGCGAGTGTGTCAGGTTGAGGGGCAAAGGGCGAACCCTGAAAACTTCCTGCTTATGCATGCGATGGGCCCGAATGTCGCAGGCGTAATCGGAACAGCGGTTGCAGCAGGATGCTTCTTAGCCTTACTTGGTTAGTTAGCCAGCTGTTACGAATCTCTAGGAGGTGTAGTTTTATATGGCAAACGGAAACTTGGTTGAAATCAGAGCGAAGCTGCCCGGGCAGGTTACCATACATCCCGGTAAACACCCTATGAAAAATACGGACCTACCCGGGGTAGGAGATGTTGTTGAGGAAAGACAGGAAGTAGCGTTTATCGAAGCTATGAAAATGCAAAACCAGATACTCGCACCTAAGAAGGGAAAAGTAGTGGAGATCCATGCAACTACAGGGGACATGGTTAAAGTCGGAGATCTCCTTATGACCTTAGAAGAACTATAGAGGGACTTGAGAATATGGAAAACAGGGCTTCGAGAAGGACTGACTGGACACGAAGGCAGGAAGAATTTCAGAAGAGGCTGCGTCAGGCACAACAGTTTGTATCTGAGCCAGGCAGCAAGGTGGTGAATCCTAATGAGTGCGTATCCCTGTTAGAGGCTGTGATTCGGCCGGGTGACAGGGTAGCTCTTGAGGGAAATAACCAAAAACAAGCTGACTTTCTGGCAGAGTGTTTATGCAGAGTAGACGTGGATCGAGTGAATGATCTTCACATGGTGCAGTCAGTCATTGCTCTACCATCCCACTGTGAGATCTTTGAGCGTGGAATAGCCCGGCTTGCCGATTTCTCATACTCAGCTCCTCAGAGTACAAGAGTGGCCCGGATGGTGGAGGAAGGTAAGATGAAGATCGGGGAGATCCACACCTACCTTGAACTGTTCGGCCGCTATTTCGTTGACCTTACTCCGGACGTAGCGCTGATTACCGCGATTTATGCGGACGGGGCCGGCAATCTGTATACCGGGCCGAA
>FIZM01000185.1 GCA_900019985.1 uncultured Clostridia bacterium | reverse complement strand
GGTTTGCTCCGTATTATTCGAGCGTAGCCTCGCGGTCAGGCGGATCGGTAATTCCTTTTGACGAAAACACCCAAGGAATAGCTGTGACATACGACCGTCGGCTGTCTCCCTCGACAGAAGTAAACTTAACGGCTGCACGTCTAGGGTTCTTGGACCGGGAGGCTGCACACGGCGAGCAAGACAGTATCGGCGAACACGACAAGATCGGCGACCAAGATAACGTCGTACCTGAACACAGTGAGAAAGACAACAACTCTAATAACGGCATCTTCGGCGACAAAAGAGCAGAGAGCGGAAGTAGCGAAGTCGACAGAGCCGCCGAACCGACGAAACCTACGGTGCTTATGACTCAATCTGCGGCAACTCCTGTGCTACTTGGTTCTGCATCAGTAAGACATGAACTCAGGCCGCACATATTCTTAGAAGGAAGATACGAACACTGGTGGATGGAAAGCGGGAGCAATTACGGACGGCTTACAGGAGGGGTGACTGTTGATTTTTGATTATGATGATGTAGCCAGGTCCGGCGCGTATTTCCGTATAATCTCGCGGGTCATGCGGATCATGGTTGTATTAATCTGTGCATTTTCGCTAGTATCCTTCCCTGCACTGGCTGGGGGAAGCCTGGAAGGGGTCAAGATATTCATCGATCCAGGCCATGGCGGATCTGATCCCGGGGCGGTAGGGCCTTCCGGACTCCGCGAAGCCGATGTAAATCTTCGAGTCAGTCAAGTCGTTGCTAACTGCTTGAGCGAATACAGCGGTGCAACGGTAATGATGTCGCGCACAGACGATGTCTATGTGTCCCTTGGCGGACGCGTCCAGGCAGCCAACAACTGGGGCGCTGACAGGTTCATTTCAATCCACCACAACGCGTCTGTCAATCGGAACTACAACGCAACTGAGACTTACGCATATTATTACGCTGACGGGAGAGCTGTCGACCTGCAACAGAAAGTGCACAAGCGGCTTCTCGAAGGCCTCGGCCTCCCGGACGGACAGACGCGGACAGCAGGCTTTTACGTGCTTCGTCACACGTCCATGCCTGCAATTCTTACAGAGGCTTCATATATCAGTAACCCGTACGAAGAGGCCAGATTGAGGGACATGGGTTATACCTGGCGCGAAGGATATTACATTTATCTCGGGATTGCAGACCATTTCGGTGTGTCGCCGCAGCCCTAGGAAAAAACTGCTCCTGTCTTTCGCTTACAAACAACGGTATAATTAAAGCGCAGCTACGCGCCTTAAACCTCGGGTAAAGTGATGGGAAGGGGAGCAACGGATTGGACGCAATCACAAAACAACTCAGCCCAACACGCATCCATGGGGGAATCCGGTTTCGATATCTAGACCCATGTGCATCTTCAGTGACTGTTGCAGGAGATTTCAACGACTGGCATGAAACCTCGTGCAGGCTGACGCATTATCCTTGTGGCGTCTGGGAAACGGTAATCCCACTTAAGAAAGGTGTCTACCAGTATAAATTCATAGTAGACGGCGAATGGACACACGATCCGTCCAATCCCTGTAAGATGCTGAACGAGTTCGGCGGCACAAACTCCGCCCTTGAAGTCACAGATGACGGTGATGTCCTGCTGCTAAGACCGTCTCCGGGGGCCAGGGGATACGGCAAATACAGGGCAGTTCCCAGCCCGGACTGGGTACGAGATGCCGTAATCTATGAAGTCTTTCCTCGCGCGTTTTCCGAAGAAGGGACACTTGACTCTGCCAGGCGTCGCATCCCTGAGCTTAGCGATCTCGGCGTAACCTGCATTTGGCTTATGCCTATTCACCCTATAGGGGTAGCCGCAAGGAAAGGGAGTCTCGGAAGCCCTTATGCTATCTCTGACTACCGCAGCATCCATCCTGATCTCGGCACGATTGATGATCTAAAGAGGCTGGTTAGGACAGCGCACAGGTATGGGATGAAGGTTATTATGGACTTTGTTGCAAACCACAGTGCAGCAGATTGCCCGCTGCAATGGAGCCATCCTAAGTGGTACAAGCGCGACTGTCACGGCAGGCCCCAGTCTCCTGGGTTTGGCTGGACTGACGTCTTAGGGTTTGATTACAGAAATCGAGACCTCAGGAATTACATGATCGAGACAATGTGTTACTATGTCAGAGAGTGCGACATAGACGGCTACCGGTGCGACGTAGCGGCTTTAGTGCCTACTGATTTCTGGCGTGAGGCCAGAGCAGCATTAAAGAGGATTAAACCTGACGCGATCCTGCTTGCTGAATCCCACGAACCATCGCACAATGCCATGGCATTTGATTTGACTTATGAAGAGAATCTTCCTAGGATACTGCAGAAAGTCTTTTTCGGGACTCTCTCTGCCAGGGCAATCCGCAATTTGATTGAACAGGACAGACTCACCTTTCCTGTAGAGTCTATACGCATGCGTTACCTGGAAAATCATGACCAGCCCCGGGCACTGGAATTGATTGGTACCAGGGGCTTGCGAGTCGCAGTAGCCTTGCTCTTTACGTTGGACGGAGTGCCTCTTATTCATAACGGCCAGGAGATCGGAGAAAGCAAGCGTGTATGTTTGTTCGAGCCTTTCAAGATCCAGTGGGAGAGCGGCGACTACATTCTAAGAGACCTCTACAGGCACTTCTCCCATATGCGCAAAGCGATTCCCGCTCTGACCAGGGGCTCTCTGAGTTTTCTTAATGTTGCCAGGGATGATTCGGTGCTGGCCTACTATCGCGAGTACGGAGACAGCCGCATTGTCGTGCTACTCAACTTTACAGGTGAGACGGTTACGACCCGAGTAGGCGCTCCCTCTGAGCTCATTCAGGGTTTTACAGATGCAGGCTATCTCTTCATAGAGCTACACGGTCAAACCTCACCTATATACATCAGCGGACAAAACCTCCTCGGAAAAGAAGTCACCTTGGATCCATACGGAATAAGGATCTACTCGCTAGAAGCAATCAACCCTTGCCGTTGCATTGCGTAGCCAGCAAATCTTGGTGATTTCGGGTCGTCCATCAAAGGGCTTTTGAGGGCGTGGTTCCTGACACCCCTCTTGTATCGTCAGACCCCGGCAGTGCAAAATCGCGCATCACACCGCTTTTGGTGATCCGATTCCTGACACCGTTCTTGGAACGTTACGCCGCGGTGACGCAAGAACAACTTTTGAGGAGCCTTCGGTGCTCGAATTTATGACATGACTCTTGAACTTCCGAACCCGGTGGTCGAAAATGAACCACAGTTTGGCTGTTTGGTGGAAGGTTTTCTACCACAGTTTT
>FIZM01000184.1 GCA_900019985.1 uncultured Clostridia bacterium | reverse complement strand
TCGAGCCTGTCCACCATCGCCAGGCTGTAGGCATAGTAATGGTGGATCCACACGTTCATAGGGTCCAGCTTCATCAATGACTCGAAGCACTCAAGGGATTCTTCATATTCTCCGAAAGCGTAGTATGCAAAGGCCAGGAGATTGAGACTGATAATATCATCAGGCGAACCCTTCACTTTCTCCGAGTTTTCGCGTATCACTTCTTTTCCAAATTCTTGATATCCTGACGATTCGATGATGCGAATCTCATGGGTGGCCTCGGGAATCATGCCGAGGTTTGCGTAAGATACCGCCAGCATCAGATGGGTATTGAGGTCTTCATCTTGGCCCTTGCTGACATCCTCAAGAATGCCTTCCCAATCCACTTGTGAACGGGAATGTCCTGTGTTTGCTCCTTCCGCATGGAGCAGTCCCTGATGAAAAGCAAGCCAAACAAGGACAAAGACAATCAGGATGCGAATGATGCGTGAATGCTTAATCTGGGCTTTGCTTTGCAGTCTGTAGATGTGCGTCTCTTCCATGATTTAAGCTCCTGCAGATATCAAAATGGCCTCAGAGGTTACGCGGCGCGAGCCGTGCACGGCCTGACTGCCTGTCATGACCGGGAACTTACGGAATACCCGTATTGTCCCAGCTTCTCGCCGAGGGCATAATAGTCAGGGCCTACATATGCAAACAGATCCAGGTTATCCATGTTGACCCTGCCTTCGGCTGTGAGAACCCCATCCTTGGCGTAGACCGCTACTATCTCCCCTACGAAAAGCTCATGGCTACCCAGGACGATACTGTGCCTTACCTGACATTCCATGTTAATAGGACATTCATCAATGTAGTGACATCCTGTCTCTTCGCCTTTAACAGGGGTCAGGCCAAGCTCTTTAAACTTATCTACGTCCCTGCCCGATACATTACCACAATAGTCAGTGGCATAGAGGGTTTCTTTATCCGGAATATTTATGCAGAATGCTCCTGTTTCCTTAATAATGCCATGAGAATGCCTGACGAGGCTGACGGCAATGGACACCATAGGCGGAGCCCCGCAAGACACACCTGTCCACGCCACTGTAATAATATTGGGATGGCCGGAACTGTTAGTGCAACTGACAGGCACTGCAGGAATAGGATAAAGGTAATTCCTTAGTTTAGCTCTTGTCTTAGCCATTGCAATATCTCTCCTTTACGAATTGGTGTCAGGATCCGATGCTCTGAGAAACCTAACAAGGGGAACTCCGATGAGCAGCACCGAAGCTGCCTCAGAAACCCCTATGCTGAGGACAAATGCCCAGTAGCTTAACCTTATCTCTGACAGGAAACAAAGATATGCACTTACTATAAAAGCATTAAGCAATATCGGCCAGACATATGCAACAAGGCTTCTCCTCGTTACCCTGGTAAGCACTGCAGCCAGCAGCGTCGTGAGGCTGCCTAATATGACATCCAGGATCCCGTACGGACCGATCAGGTTCGCTAGAAAGCATCCGATGAACAGAGCAGGCACAGCTTCAGGATAAAGAATGGGAAGCAAGGTCAATCCTTCTGCCGCCCTGAACTGAAACTGTCCGAAACTGATAGGAGCAAGGGCATATGTTACCCCGACATATACTGAAGCGATTACGCCTCCACGCACTATTCTTTTTAGGACATCCTTCTTCTCTCCGCCCTCTGCCCTTTCCACTACTGGGACACATCCTTGCTAAGTCAATGAATATACTCCTAACTTTATGCGTCTTTTATTATTCTCCTTCTTCACATGGGAGTCCTTCGTAAGGCCTGTTCCTGATTCTGTGCAGAGTCTTTTGGGAGGGCGTAAGAGGCGCAAGAGAAGAGGCGCATTCTACCGGAAACGTGCGCGTAACGAGGTTAGAGTACACGAGTACGGTGGCCTGAGGCCGGCCACCGTATTCTTTCGCTTCTTCCCGCACTTCTTTTCATCTTCTTCTCACACTTCGCTCACACTTCCAGGAGTATCCTGTCGTCAGACAGCTGCTCCCCTCTGGCATCATGGAAGCGTTTCAGAAGGTCAGACACGGTCATTTCCGACCGCTCAGGATCGCTAACATCCAATACAATCTCGCCTTCATGCATCATTATCGTCCTTGTTCCCACTGAAAGCGCCAGGCGGAGGTTGTGGGTAACCATGAGGACAGCAAGGTTCCCGCGGCCGGCAATCTCATTGGTAAGCTCCTGGATCTCCTGGGCAGTCCTGGGATCGAGAGCTGCTGTGTGTTCATCAAGGAGCAAAAGCTTCGGCCGGGACAGTGTAGCCATGAGCAACGCCAGAGCCTGCCTTTGCCCGCCTGATAAAAGCTTCACCGGCTCCTGGAGCCTATCTTCCAAGCCAAGGCCGAGAGTAGCCAGCTTCTCCCGGAAGAAGTCTCTATGCTTCACCGAAACGCCCTTAGACAGCCCACGGCGCATACCTCGCTTATAAGCCATGGCCATATTCTCTTCGATAGACATTGATCCTGCTGTTCCCTGCATTGGATCTTGGAATACTCTCCCCATGAGTGAAGCACGCCTGTGTTCAGGCAGACTCGTAACATCTTCGCCATCGATTACTATCTGTCCGCTGTCAGCCGGGAACACTCCGGCGATTACATTAAGAAGGGTGGACTTACCTGCTCCGTTGCTACCGATTATCGTCACGAAATCGTTAGGCTGAAGGCTTAAGGTAACGTTATTTAAGGCCATCCTTCCGTTGCCTGTGCTTGTCTGGAATTTCTTACAGAGAGACCTCAGTTCCAACATCCCTTACAGCCTTCCTCCTTTCGCTATTGTCAATCCTCTGCTTGATGGACTTACTTGATAACGCTGCTATTACCAGGACTGCGGTGACAAGCTTCAAGTCCGTGGGCGCAAAACCCAGGCGAAGGGCAAGGAACACTGCAAACCGATAGATTATTGAGCCGATTATCGCCCCCAGAGTCCCCATTCCCACTGATCTCGGGGGGATAATAGCCTCTCCGATAATCACTGAAGCCAATCCCGCAACAACGGTACCGATGCCCATGCCTATATCTGCAAATCCCTGATACTGGGCAACAAGTGCACCTGACAGTGCAACCAAGGCATTGGCAAGCCCGATACCCATGATCTTCATTGAGTCAGTATTGACTCCCAGGCTCCTTATCATTGCCTCATTGTCACCGGTGGCCCTCAACGCAAGCCCGAACTCGGTTCTGAGGAAAAGATCTATAACAAGCTTGACAACGGCCACTACTATGCAAAACAAAAGGAAGGCGGAGACTCCCGGCGGAATCCCCTTATTCTGCAGCACCGTAAGGACCGTACCTGTCCTCAGTAAAGGCACGTTGGCCCTGCCCATAATCCTGAGGTTCACGGAATACAGTGCGGTCATCGTGAGGATTCCCGCCAAAAGGTTGGAGATCCTCAGCTTGGTGTTGAGCATGCCTGTTGCCGCTCCGGCAAAGAAGCCTGCAACAGGTACCAGGAGGGTCCCTGCGAAAGGGTGCACTCCTACTGTCAGCAGCCTGGCAGCGATGGCAGCGCCCATCGGGAAACTCCCGTCAACTGTCAGATCGGGAAAATCCAATACCCTGGAACTCAGGTAGACTCCTACTGCCATAACTGCGTACACCAAACCTTGCTCCAGAACCCTAATTACCGCCCCAAACGCCAGACTCACCTTATCACCTCATACGCATCGTCAATCAAGTCCTCCGGGATCTCAGCGCCCATCCTCTCTGCTGCTGACATATTCAAGGCTATTTGTATATCCTCGGGATACTCTATGGGAGTGTCGTTAGGCTTTGCCTCTCCTTTAAGAATCCTGGCTGCTATGTCAGCTGTCTGCATCCCGAGAGCATAGTAGTCTATCCCTATGGTTGCAAGGGCGCCTCGCCTTACACCGTCAACTTCACCGACGATTACCGGGATCTTAAAATCCTCTCCTACTTTAATCACTGACTCCAGAGCGGATACAACTGTGTTATCAGTGGGCACGTAGATCGCGTCTACCCTGCCTACCAGCGATTGAGCTGCTTCATATACACCGCTGGATGCACTTACAGTCACCTCAACAAGCTGAACTCCGAGGATCTCTGCACTTTCTCTGGCAATATCCACCTGAACAAGAGAGTTGGTCTCGCCTGCGTTATAAAGTACGCCGACACTCTCTACCTCAGGGCATATCCGCTTCAAAAGTTCCAGCTGGCTCTTTACAGGGGTAAGGTCAGATGTGCCTGTACAATTGGTCCCAGGCCTTTCTATTGAATTGGCAAGCCCTGCTGCAACCGGATCTGTCACAGCCGTTATCAAAATGGGTATGTCCTTGGTAGCGTTGGCTGCTGCCTGGGCTGTAGGCGTAGCAATCGCCAGGATCATGTCTACCTTCTCAGATACGAACTTTTCTGCGATAGACTGGGCGACAGCCATGTCACCCTGGGCATTCTGTATGGAGAACTCGGTGTTCTCTCCTTCTTCGAATCCTAGCTCAGCTAGGCGCTTGATAAATCCGTCCCTGGATGCGTCCAGGGCAGGGTGCTCCGCAATCTGCATAATACCTATTCTGGTAACATCAGGTTTCCTACCAAACCTTGGCAAAGCCACTGCCAGAATTGCAATGACCACTATAGCTCCTATGACAATAAGCATTCGGTTCATTCCGGGTCTTCCGGATGCCATTTAAATCCCTCCAGTTAATGTAGTTGAAATAGCAAACGTAGAGTGCTCGTGCGGTATAATAGTCCTCAGGATAGTCAGGTTCAATCATGGCATCCATCCCCCCCATCCTGGTCCTGCCACCCGTTCCAAGAGGAACTCTCTTTGCACACTTTCAGAACGAGTGATGTTGCAGAACCCCGTATACCGGGTATCTGTCGTAATGTCTGAGTCAGGAACCTGTAGAGTTCTTCATTGGAGCCGAAAACGGCTTCCACCATGATGTCATGTGCACCTGCGCAGACAACGACATACCTGACTTGTGGCGCTGCAGCAAGCTGTGCCACAACCGTGTCAGGCGAATCCCCTTCAACATCAACGCCGATTATGGCAACGAAATTCATGCCTACTTTGAAAGGGTCGACAACTGCCTTTATTTCAATGATGCCTTCTTCGATAAGGCGTGCAACTCGCTTTCTGACAGTGCCTTCCGCTACTCCCAGTTCCTGCGCAATGAAGGTAAATGG
>FIZM01000183.1 GCA_900019985.1 uncultured Clostridia bacterium | reverse complement strand
ACTTTATGCTTGTAGAGCCGGGCATGCTTTGCCGTGTACATGCAGCAGATCTTGGAGCAATACGGGTACCCCTTTTCCTCGTCTCTCGACCCGACGCATTGTATGAATACAATCTCTTTAGGTACCTTGCCGTCGGAAGGGCGCCTGATCTCGCCTTGGGTCGGGCCTGATGCTGAGTTCAGCCGCTCAAACTCCAGCCCGTCTATTACGTCCTTTATCGTTCCGTATCCGTATTCGCCAACTCTGGCTTTGGGATGAAGGTCGTAGCCTGTGGCAACTATCACTGCACCGGCTTTCCAGTCAAAGAAGGTATCTTCCTGGTTAAAATCGATGGCCCCCACCGGGCACACCTTCTCACAAACACCGCATTTCCCCCGGGTGAAGTGTCTGCATGTTTCTTCATTGATTACAGGCCTGTTCGGCACTGCCTGGGGAAATGCGATGGAAATAGCTTTTGTTTTTGCAAGCCCCCTCTCAAAGTCGGAGTCTGTCTTTACAGGGCATTTTTCCATACAGAGCCCGCAGCCGTTGCACAGCTCCCAGTTAACGTAAGTTGCCTTTCGTCTAATCGTCACATTGAAATTGCCTACGTAGCCGGAAATTGAATGGATCTCACTGTTTGTAAAAAGGTGTATGTTTGGATGGGATCCCACTTCCGAAGATTTCGGCGTTAGGATACATTGGGAACAGTCCAAAGTCGGGAATGTCTCTGAAAGCTGCGCCATGTGCCCTCCGATATAAGGAAGCCTCTCTACGAGCGCAACTTTCAACCCTGCGTCAGCAATATCGAGGGCAGCTTGCATCCCTGCAATGCCTCCGCCAACCACCAAAGCTTGCCTGGTAACAGGGATTGAAAGCGGCGATAAGACCTGGTTTCTCCTGACTTTTTCAACCGAAGCTTTTATGATCTCCAAAGCCTTTTCCGTGGCTTTTTCCGGTTCACCTCTGTGAGGCCAGGTACACTGTTCGCGGATGTTTGCCATCTCACACCTGAACGGGTTGAGGCCCGCTGATTCCGCGGTTTTTCTGAAGGTAGCCTCATGCATGGAAGGAGAACATGCAGCAACTACCACACAGGAAAGGTTCTTGTCACGAATAGCGTCTTTGATCAGCTGTTGGCCCCGGTCTGAGCAAAAGTACTTGTAATCAACCACGTGTTCAAGGCTGTCATACCCTGCAAGCTCCTCCAGGACTCTGGGGATATCAACGACTCCGCCGATATTTAAACCGCAGTGACAGATAAAAACACCGCATCTCATGTCAATCCACCACATCCCAGTACCCCGACAGACTGAAACAAGAGTCCCGGGGGAACAATGTGTTCCTCAAAATTGAGGGATTCCTCACCAAGTCCGAGAGCAATGGCCAGAAGCTGAGTGAAGTAAAGGACAGGAAGGCCGTAATCCATCCGTTCAGCATTACCTGACTGTGCATAATCCAAATTGAACTGACACAGCGGACAACTTGTCACAATCACCTGAGCTCCTCTGGATTTTGCTGACTCTACCACGAGCCTGCTAGGGCTTAACGCCGCCTCTCCGGGTTGAAGCAGCACATAGCTCCCGCAGCACTCCGTCTTGTAAGGGTAGTCAACAGGATCACACCCTAAAGCAGAGAGAAACTCCTCGAGAATGGTTGGAGCTTCAGGGTCATCAATCCCCACTTCTTCAGGAGGGCGAAGCAAAAGACAGCCGTAGTACGCTGCAACAGAAAGCCCGGAAAGAGGCACGACAACCTTCCGGGCAAGTGCTTCAAAACCTATTCTGTCTCTTAGAACCTCAAGAAGGTGAAGGA
>FIZM01000182.1 GCA_900019985.1 uncultured Clostridia bacterium | reverse complement strand
TGGGGCACATCGGCGTAGTTGGCCAAGAGTTGCTTCGTATCCTTAGGCAAGCAGTAACCACCATAACCGAAGGATGGGTTGTTGTAATGATTGCCAATTCTAGGATCCAAACAGACACCCTCAATAATCTGTTTGGTATCGAGTCCACGAATCTCCGCATATGAATCCAGTTCGTTAAAGAACGCTACCCTTAGGGCTAAGTATGTATTGGCAAACAGCTTGATTGCCTCCGCTTCAGTAGAATCAGTGAACAAAATGGGAATGTCCTTCTTTATAGCCCCTTGAGCCAACAAATCAGCAAAGACCTTTGCGCGTTCTGACTGTTCGCCAACGACGATTCGCGATGGGTAGAGATTGTCATAAAGAGCTTTGCCTTCCCTCAAAAACTCCGGAGAGAACATGATATTGTCGGTCTGGAACTTCTCCTTAACCTGTTTGGTGTAGCCGACAGGAACCGTAGACTTGATCACCATGACCGCATCCGGATTTATGGCAAGCACGTTGGCGATCACTTGCTCCACTGAACTAGTATCGAAATAGTTCTTTTCTGGATCGTAGTTGGTGGGGGTTGCGATGATGACGAAGTCGGCATCTTGGTAAGCTACAGAATCATCCGTGGTAGCGAACAGATTGAGTCGCCTCTTTGCCAGATAGTCTTCGATCTCTGCATCCTTGATAGGTGATTTCCCATCGTTAATAAGGTTCACCTTTTCCTGGATTATGTCCAATGCTACTACCTCGTTGTGCTGAGCCAACAATACCGCGTTTGATAGACCAACATACCCTGTTCCTGCAACAGCGATTTTCAAAACGACCACTCTCCTTACTGATTTTATCTTATGGTAATCCTAGTACCATCCAGCCAAACTCTCTAGTCCTTCCTCGATGACACTTGGTCCAAAACCAATATCACGGTCAAGCGCGAAATACGGTTCATCTCGATCACCTGATACGGTTCATCCGGGGGTGCGGACGTTTTTTTGGACTTGACTATTCCAACAATCCAAGGCTTTCGCGGTAGG
>FIZM01000181.1 GCA_900019985.1 uncultured Clostridia bacterium | reverse complement strand
ATAGCTGACTATGCCTGGAACGGGACTGAGATGTTCGAAAGCGATGGGAAGCTCCAGGGATTTGCAGTTATTGCATCGCTGTATCCGGAATTGATACAGGTCGTGGTACGGGAGGAGTCAGGGATTAATTCCATTGCAGACCTGAAGGGTAAGAAGGTATCTGTAGGTGCTCCCGGCAGCGGTACTGAGGCGAATGCAAGACAGCTTCTGGAGACTTACGGCCTTGAATACAAGGACCTTGCTCAGGTCCAGTACTTGAGCTTCGCAGAGTCAGCAGAGGCATTTAAAGACAGACACATCGATGCCTTCTTTGTGACGGGAGGCATACCCAACGCGGGTATACAGGATACCGCTACGATGCACAGGATAAGCATTCTCTCTGTTTCTGATGAGATGTTTGAGAAGCTCCATGACAGCTACGGGTTTTACGGCCAGGCACTGATTCCCGCAGGTTGCTATATTAACCAGGCTGAGGATGTCCAGACTGTTGCTGTACAAGCTGTGCTTATCGCACGAGCCGATTTGGATGCTGATATTGTATACAATATGACTGCTGCATTGTTCGATAACCTTCCTGAACTCGCACAAGGCCACGCAAAAGGCCAAGAAATCAGTTTGGAAGGTGCACTGGTAGGAGTGAGTACACCGTTACATCCCGGTGCTGAGAAGTACTTCAAGGAAAAGGGTGTTCTGAACTAGAAGTTCAGCATGGCAGTGGCCCAAGAAGTATAGGGCCGCTGTGAAATCCGGAGGAGGTAGCGGAGACTTGCCGGGCGTGCCGGGGGATTGCCGGCATGCCCGGCTGTCAGAATGATCACCGCAACTTTCACCATGTCATGAGGATTCAAAGACCCGCCATTTTATTAATCGCTGTAGGAATCGTCCTTTTGATCGTTTTCCTTCCCACAGGCCTGGTCCTTAAGGTTGAGGAGATGCGTTCTCCTGCCTGTCTGTATCAGGTGCCTGTCAGAGAAGGGGATGAGTTTACTTTGGAGTTCATCCACTCAGTTCAAAGGACGCCTGTTAAAGAGGTCTTTAGAATCGATGGAAAAGGCAGTATATACCTTATTGAGACAGAGTATCAATCTTTCGGGGCGGGTTTGCCCACTATGCCGGATGTTGGAGCCGAGGTAGAGGTAGAGGGTGGGAAGATTCGCATCACCGGTATGCGCCGGAAAATTGACCAGTTCTTAGTTGCCGTCAGCCCGGTTCCGGGCCATGCCCTTACTGTTGGAGGAGAAAAGGTAGAATTGGCAAGCCTTGCCCAACCGGGGACCGGTCTTCTGATAAGAGTGGCGCGTGAGCGTCTTTTGGCAGCTTTTGTAGGGAGGAGATATGAGTGGACGAGAAAAAGGATCTGAGGAACACAAAAGATGTGAATGTAGACGCTTACGAAGTTGTAAGTGATGAAGAGATTGAAGAAGTCTTAATGAAATATGACAGGGAGTCGGCTTATCGGAGGATTCCGGGGACTTATTCTTTAGTGATTTCAGTGATCGCGATTGCCTTTTCCCTTTTTCACCTGTACACAGCAGCTTTCGGGGTACTTCCGGCACAGATACAAAGGGCGGTCCATTTAGGGTTTGGCCTTGTGTTGACATATCTTCTTTACCCCGCAACACGAAAAGGTGTACACAAGCTCGCCTGGTATGATGTTGGCCTTGCCCTCCTGGCTCTTTTCGTCATGAGCTATCCGGTATGGAACTTCCATTCCCTGCTTATTAGGGCAGGGGCATATACCACACTGGATATTGTAATCGGTGCAATAGGCATCCTCCTGGTGCTGGAGGCGACCAGGAGAGTTGTGGGAATACCCATCCTCGTTGTGGTAAGCGTCGCTTTAGCATACTGCTACTTCGGACGCTACATACCCGGGTTTTTCGGACACAGAGGTGCTTCTTTGCAAAGGCTTGTAAGCCACATGTTTTACACTACTGAAGGGATATTCGGCATTCCTTTGGGAGTGTCATCTGTATTTATATTTCTTTTTATACTATTTGGAGCCTTTCTTGAAAAGACAGGCATAGGACAGTTCTTCATTGATATTTCCAATTCCATCGCAGGGCATGCTGCAGGCGGGCCTGCAAAGGTTGCCGTTATCACCAGTGCATTTGAAGGAACTGTGTCAGGAAGCTCAGTTGCCAACACGGTAGGATCAGGAAGCTTCACCATTCCTATGATGAAGAGGTTAGGTTATAGGCCTGAGTTTGCAGGTGCAGTAGAGGCAGCAGCTTCGACCGGTGGGCAGATAATGCCTCCCATAATGGGTGCTGCAGCGTTTTTGATGGCGGAATTCATTGGAGTCCCGTATATTCAGATAGTGAAATCCGCAGTAATTCCTGCGATCCTTTATTTTGCCGGTGTGTTCATTGTAGTTCACCTTGAGGCAAAGAAAACAGGGCTGAAAGGGCTGGATCGAGATAAGCTGCCTAGGTTTTGGACGATCATGCGTGAGCGGGGCCAGCTTTTTCTCCCTCTTGTGATAATCGTTTACCTGCTTGTCACAGGAAGCACTCCGATGAAAGCAGCTCTCTGGGGGCTTGTAGTGGCAGTCCTTGCCAGTTTTCTCTCGAGCGCAACCAGGATGAAGCGGGGAGATATCTTGTCTGCTTTAGAAATGGGAGCAAGAAATGCTTTAGGTGTGGTGGTAGCTTGTGCAGCCGCAGGCATGATAGTGGGAACTGTGACCCTGACCGGACTCGGGCTTAAACTTGCCACAGGCCTCATAGAACTTGCTCGTGGCCAGCTGTTGCCCACTTTAATCTTTACTATGCTGACCTCACTTGTGCTGGGTATGGGAGCTCCTACTACAGCTAACTATGTCATAACATCAACGATTGCAGCTCCTGCACTCATGAAGCTCGGGGTTCCGGTTATTGCTGCCCATATGTTCGCATTCTATTTCGGCATAGTTGCAGACCTTACTCCTCCTGTAGCTCTTGCAGCTATGGCAGGCGCAGGGATAGCAAAGGCCAACCCTTTGAGGACAGGTGTTGAGTCTACGAAGCTTGCAATCGCGGCGTTTCTCGTGCCGTATTTCTTCGTATATTCTCCCACTTTGTTGCTCATTGGGGATGTGTCATGGATGTACACGCTCCGCATTGTAGCAGGTGCGCTCTTAGGCATGGTGGGACTCGGTGCAGCTGCTGAGGCGTGGCTGCTTACTCATACCACGCCCATTGAAAGGGTCCTGCTTCTCGTAGGCGGCCTATCACTTATCCATCCGAGCTTAACTACGGATATCATCGGACTTGTGTTCATAGGCACAGTCTACTTCATCCAAAAAACGCGCGTATCGCGGGAAAGCCCTGAAAGCGTAGGGTCATAGGGGCGCACCGGAGAGATCTGACGCAATATTGAAGGAATTGCGACGAGTTTGACGAAAGACTCTATGAAATAGTTGATGCCTCTACACGTAAGCCTGTTGGCGCGCAGAGGAGAGATGGGGTTTGAAGCTGTCACGAGAGGTAATCAATACCGAGGATAAGCGCAAGCTCCAGGATATCAGCGGGGAAGAGGTTCTATCGTGTTACCAGTGTGGTAAGTGCTCTGCAGGATGTGCAATGACATCAGCGATGGATCTCCTTCCCCACCAGGTTATCAGGCTCTTGCAGTTGGGACAGGTACAAGAGGCAGCAAGTTCCAAAACCATATGGGTATGTGCATCATGCCTTGCATGCAGTGCACGTTGTCCCAGAGGCATGAGCCTTGCAAACGTGATGGAGTCACTAAGGTCCGTATTCCTTCGTCCCGGCGAAAGGCACTTGAATCCTGCTGACATTCCTTACGAACTACTGGAAACAGTCCCGGAACAAGCTTTGGTAGCAGCTTTTAGAAAGTACACATAACGCAGCAGCCTTGTTTGGAGATTTGTATTGCCGCATTTCGATAACTGCGGCAGTCTGGAGGGTGGACTCCTGTGGTTTACTCTTACTTCCCCGGCTGTACCCTTCGGGCTAAGGCAAGAGGGTTTGAGTCCTCAACCCTTGCCTCATGTAAGGTTCTAGGTGTATGCCTTGAAGAATTAGAGGAGTGGCAATGCTGCGGTGCTGCTTTTCCTTTGCAGATTGACAATTCCTTTCCCCTGGTGTCTCCCACTCGTGCCCTTATATCAGCGAAAAAAGCAGGACGCGACCTGGTTACTTTATGCTCGGCCTGCTTAAACGTCCTGAAAAGGACGAACCACGTAATGCGTGCAGATCTTGATAGGCGCGAGAAGGTGTGCGCTTTTATTGAAGAGGAATACTCAGGTGAAGTTGAA
>FIZM01000180.1 GCA_900019985.1 uncultured Clostridia bacterium | reverse complement strand
GCCCTTCTGCAGTTGTTGTGGAAGACCTCTACACAAACTATCGTTATCCCAGGACCGCAGTACTTATGGGGCATGCGCGAGGCGTGATCCTTCTTGCGGCAAACAGCAACGGCCTATCTGTGACTGCATATCCCCCTGCACGTGTCAAGAAAGCGTTGACAGGCACAGGCAGAGCCACCAAGATCCAGATCCAAAGAATGGTCCAAGTCAGGCTGGGATTGGACAAGGTGCCTGAGCCGGATCACATAGCTGATGCACTGGCCCTTGCTTTATGCCATTACGATTATCTGACTCATGGATTAGACTTGAAGGCGAAGGATGGAGGGCGAAGGACATGATCTCTTCTATAACCGGTAACCTCTCCCGCATTCTGGAAGACAGGGTAATTGTGGAGGTTGGCGGCATATCCTATGAAGTGCTTGTATCCCCTCTCACCATTAGCTCTCTCATTCCTAAGCGAGGCGAAGAAGTCAGTCTCGAGACTCTGTTCTACATACAGAACACCCCGGGCATCGGAAACATGATCCCAATGCTTATAGGTTTTTCAAGCGAGACTGAGAAGGAATTTTTTGAGCGCTTTATTACTGTCGGCGGAATCGGCCCACGGGCTGCGCTGAAGGCCATGACTTTGCCGGCAGGACGTATTGCCCGGGCAATAGAAGAAGGAGATAGAGCTGTCCTTACTACTTTGCCAGGTATAGGCAAGCAGAAGGCTGCCAAGATCATTGCGGAACTGAAAGGCAAATTGGACAGGTTTGTAGTTGTGCCTGATGAAGATGAAGCAGTGGCAGTTCCCGAAGGTGTTCCGAAAGAAGACAATTTCATGGAAGAAGCAGTCGAAGTGCTTATGCAGCTTGGGTACAGGCGGCAGGAGTCAGAGGACATGGTGCGTCGCGTAATAAGGAAACATCCGGACCTTTCTACTGCAGAAGCTATTATTCAAGAGATCTTTAGGTCGCAAGGAAAGGCTCGGGGCAGCTTATAGCTAAACCTGAATACTATGGACAGGCTGTCGCATATACGCAGGTATATACGCCGGTATATACGCCGGTAGAAACGCTGGTATAAACAACGGGAATACGCATGAAGTATGATTTTCGCAGAGAATGGACGGGCAATCATAGTCGTTGGCAGCGGGAGGGATGGTTTTGACGCGAGTGAGACTGGTAAGCGGAGATGAACAAGAGGATGAGGTTGTGTATCAAAAAAGCCTCCGTCCTACGAAGCTTTCAGAGTTTACCGGACAAAAGCAAGTGGTGGAAAACCTCGCAATCGCAGTTGAAGCTGCGCGTAAGCGCAGAGAGGCTCTGGACCACGTGCTTCTTTACGGCCCTCCCGGCCTTGGGAAAACGACTTTGGCCCATATCATTGCAAACGAGATGAAATCCAATATCATATCTACATCCGGTCCGGCCATTGAAAGGCCGGGAGACCTGATGGGCATCTTGACAAATCTTGAAGACAGAGACGTCCTTTTCATAGATGAAATCCACAGGCTGCCCAAGGTGGTGGAGGAGTTTATCTACTCTGCGATGGAAGACTTCCAGATAGACTTCGTAGTTGATAAGGGCGCTTTCGCAAAAACCATTAAAGTGCCTTTGAAGCATTTCACCTTGGTGGGAGCTACGACCCGTGCAGGTTTACTGTCAGCGCCTTTGCGAGAGCGGTTCGGGCTGTTTCATCACTTAGATTTCTATCAGACTGAAGAACTGGCTGAAATCCTCCGCCGGTCTGCACGAATACTCGGAGTTGTGCTCAAGGACGATGCAGGCATGGAGATTGCCGCCCGTTCCCGTGGCACTCCAAGGGTAGCTAACAGGCTTCTAAAGAGAGTGCGGGATTACGCTGAAGTAAAAGGTGACGGTGTCATCAACAAAGAAACGGTTAAGGCATCCCTTAAAATGGAAGGCATTGACGATGCAGGCTTGGACAAGTTTGACAGGAAGTATCTTAAGGCCCTTATTGAGTTCTACAACGGAGGGCCTGTAGGAGTCGAAGCCCTTGCCGCTACACTCAATGAAGAGCAAGACACCCTCGCTGACATGGTGGAACCGTTCCTTTTAAAGATCGGGTTTGTAATAAGGACAGCCAGCGGACGCAGGGCAACTTCCCGTGCCTTTCAACACTTAGGTTATCCGTATAAGGCGAAATCTGAAGAAGAAGGCCTAACCCCTCTTTTTTAGGTGGAGTCCTCTTTTAGACGGTATGTGTGTTCCCTCGCTTGCCTTTTTCGTAAAGGCTTGGAAGGTATTTGTCGTAGAGCCTTACGTTGAAATACAGGGGATTCTCTTCTCTAAACCGGTAGAGCGCATCTAAGTCCAGATCTCCCACTACGACTTCTTCCTCATCGACTGTGTCCGCCTTGGCGAAGTATCCGTCTTCTGACTCTGTGAGCTCAAGAGGTCCAAGGAGTCCCGATCTTCCCGTAAACGGTATGCCTAGGAACGTGCCTACTGCATGAGCTGCTATACCAAGGACGCGGCTTTCCTGGACCCTCGGCCATATCCCGCGCATAGCCCGCCAAAACAGGTAATCTTCGTTATTGGCAGCCGGGATCACAACAATGTCCGCACCTCTTAGCCTTGCGATGCGGAAGGTCTCAAAGTATGTGGCATCCATACAGATGGGAAAGGCTATTCTTCCCAGTCTCGTATCGAGGACTTCCAATTCCCTTCCCGGTTCAAATCCCCATTCAACCTCAAGGGGCATGAGATGGAGCTTGCGCTGCTTTGCAATGATATTCCCAAAAGGATCAAAGAAGTAGCCGATATTCCGCATTACGCCGTCATCGTCCTCTAAAAGGGCGCTGCCTGAGATTATGTATACGCGGAAGGATCCGGCGAGGGTAGAAAAGGTAGTCTCATAAATGCGTCGTACTGCAGGAGACAACAGTCGAAATACGTCGGCTACCTTCGCTTCTTCCCCGGATACTTGTTTGGCTGCAAAGTCAAGGCCTTCGCGTGCCAGATCTTCAAGCCCCGGGATAAAACCTACCAAAGGAATCCCGGAATACTCAGGGAACACGACAAGCTGCGCTCCCTGTTCCACAGCCTTTTTCGTGAGCCTATACGCCATCTCTGCGTAAGCTCGCGCATGGTTTTCCTTGATGAGCTCCAGCCTCATCTGGACCGCGGCGACTCTGATCTTCGACGGGCGGCCTGATTCAGGAAGCTCATCTACAGCAGAACTAGGTGTTATGTGTTTTTCCGCCAGGATGCGCCTGACTAAGGACGGCCTTGATTGAATCTTTAGGAACCCTTTGAAGAGCAGGAAGCCGAGTATCTGAAAGATGTTTGCTGCCGGAAATTTCACATCAGACTTCTCCCTTCCGATATGTCCCTGTTTGCCCAGATACGACATACCGACGTACTAAGTGCTATGTATCTCTTAAGCCCGGGCTTTCCGTAGATGTCGAAGCCGCCTGTGATAACACCTTGATACACGTTACAGACCTCATTTATAAGACTGTGGCCGGCCTGCGACAGCCTGCCTATACAAATCGGGGAACCATTCCTTGTAAAGAGGTATGTTGAACCTGCTGAAGATGTCAAAACCAACGATTGTCTCCTTCAACTTATCGAAGTCAAGGTCGTGCGTGAAGACATC
>FIZM01000179.1 GCA_900019985.1 uncultured Clostridia bacterium | reverse complement strand
TGCCGTGAGCAGACCAAGGTTAGCCGCAGTCCTCGCGCTGAACTTCATCTTCCACGCCTCCTCGTATATTAAGATTTAGGGAGATCATTTTAGGTTCTTTCTCCCTCTTGAACCTTGAAAACTAAATAAGCAAATTTAGACTTGGATCCTGACGTATATCCCTGGATAATAGAATCATGGAAAAGGATCTATCTGGGAAAAGACTTACGCCTCCTGTAGCTTGACTACATTTGTAGACTGTCTCCCGGCCCAACGATGTACTGCAAACTCACAAGCTGTATCTCCCGCCTTTTGGTACCAGTGTTAGTAGCCACTGGGCAGCTGATCAAAAACGGGTTGGAATACTCATGCGCGAGGTTGTTGCCAAGCGTTGGATACCAGGGATATGCACCAGGACCCGAGTCGTTCCAAATTCAATCAGAGAGGAGGTCCTGCCTCCATGAAATTGTTTGTTGGTATTGATGTAAGTTCACAAAAACTGGATGTTTGCTTCATGGATAGTGAAGACCACATTCTACACGAAGCTACACTATTAAACGATATTACCGGAGCTTCGAAAATCAAAGAGATCATTCTGAAACTCAATGAAAAACTCGAATACGACGTCATCAAAGTCGGCATGGAGTCGACTTCTGTCTACAGTTTTCATCCCGCTACTTTTTTAGCGGAAGATGCTGAGCTAAAAAACTTAGGCACCGAAGTTATTGTCCAAAACCCCAAAGCGATTGCCCGCTTTAAAGGACTCTTCGAAGAAGACAAAACAGATACCATTGACGCTCGTAGAATCGCAGATTTTTTGCGCCTGGGTCTGCATGGCACCACTGTCATCAAAGAAGAAAAATACATCGCTTTGCAACGTTTAACTCGCTCTCGGCTTCAACTTATTGAGCAAATGACAGAGTGTAAGCAGCATTTCCTAGAAAACCTTTACTACAAGTGCAACACCCTTACACGAGATGTAGAAACGTCCGTCTTTGGTGCTACCATGATGGACTTGCTCACAGAATCTCTATCTTTCGGCGAAATTGCCGAAATGGAAGTCGAGGATCTAGCTGTAATACTCCAAGAAAAAGGGCGAGGACGCTTCGGTAACCCCGCTAAACTAGCCAAGGCCATCAATAAGGCTATCCGCGATTCTTATCGCCTTGGAAAAGTTCTAGAGGGTTCTGTAGACGTTGTATTGGGCACCTATGCCATGATGATCAAAACACTCAAGCAACAAATTAAAGAACTAGATAAGGCGATTGAAGCCCTTCTAGAGACCATTCCGGAAAGCCAATGCCTACTCAGTGTCCCGGGTATTGGTCCGGTCTTCGCTGCCGGTATCTTAGCCGAAATCGGCCAAATTGAGCGTTTTGAGGACCAAGCGAAACTGGCTAAGTACGGCGGTCTTTACTGGAAGAAAAAGCAATCTGGTTCTTGGGAATCAGAGCGAACTTCATTAACCCGCACTGGCAATCATTATTTGCGTTATTACCTTGTTGAAGCTGCCAACTCGGTAAAAAACCATGAGCCTGTGTACAAGGAGTACTATTACAAAAAGTACGATGAAGTTCCCAAGCATAAACACAAACGAGCACTCGTGCTAACAGCAAGAAAATTCGTGCGACTGGTGGATGTGCTACTACGCAACCACCAACTCTATACGCCGGAAAGGAGCGTGTGAGTATCGAGTAAACTCGATTCGCAATCCCTCTCCACACCAAACGCTGGTTCTCAAAAATGACCAGTTCTGTTTCCTGAACCCTTTTTTCGGTCCAACTCGTCATTGTCAACGAACT